>JBCBZL010000002.1:0-47379 GCA_039815385.1 Cyanobacteria bacterium P01_A01_bin.114 | reverse complement strand
TGGGTCAATTGGCCAACCTGCTGATCGTCGCGTATGAGCTGGTGGGCCGCTGCCTGGCCCTGCCCCAATGTCTGGTCAGCCCCCTCGATGCTGGTTGCAAGGCGGCTCATGTGCTGATCAACAGCTTTTAGGTGGCGGCGTAAGTGAGCCCCCCCTGCCTGGACTTGTCCTGTTTGGTCTTGCTGCTGTTTGAGTGATTGATCAAACTGAACCACGAGCCGTTGAAGCTGGCTCCCTAAGTGCTGAAACTGGCTAACAATACTTTCAAACTCCTCTGGATCTCGGCGTTGTGACGCCCGAATCGATAGCGTAGAGGCATTTAACAACAGCACACGGGCCATATTGGCTGTGCGATGATGCTCTCTAACCCCCTGAATAGCGAGGATAGTTGTTTCAAACAGCGTGTGGATCTGATCAGCCAGCTGATCTGTCTGTTTGCGAAACATCTCGAGTTCTGAGGTCATTGACCGTATTTTTTGCTGCCCCGTATCAAAGGCCCTGCCAGCTACCTGACCAACCTCATCAACCGTCATTGCTTGCTGGGCAAGTCCTTGGGCAAGGCCGTCAAGGGTCTCGACCCACGCTTTTATCTGTGTCGTCAACTGGGCTTGCGTCTGTACTTCATCTGCGGTGGTTGCGATCCCTTGTTCCAGAGATCGCACCTGCTGAGTCATCCGATTTAGCTGAGGCACAAGTTCAACAAACTGAGTGAACCCAGCCCCCGCCCGCGCAAAGGTACTGCCCAGGCGACTGCTTACCTGACTCAGGACTTGGGCCAAGCGATCGGTCTCAAGAGGGCGAGCCTTTTCAGCGGGTGCCCAAGCCCTATCGGCAAAGATAGATGCCACCTCACTCAGGTACGCAACTTCCTGAGTGAGCCCCCGATCTGCTGGCGCTAAACGCAGCATCTCTTCTAATATCTGAGCCAATGTTTGTTGGTGTCTCCGACTGGCCTCTGACTCAGCCGTTATGGCGCTCAGCTGCGCCTCAACCTCCTCCAGCTTTTGGCCCGCTTCCTGCTGGCGCATCTGGCTGGTCTCTGCCTTAGCGGTCATTGCGCTCAGCTGCGCCTCGACCTCCTCCAGCTTTTGGCCCGCTTCCTGCTGACGTATCTGGCCGACTTCAGCTTCAGCCCCTATCTGCTTGAGCTGATCTTCAACCGCCATGGCATGGGCTGCTTCTTGATGAAACTTGGTTTGGCTAACTTTTAGCTGGTCTAACAGATTAAAAAACGAGAAAGAAAGCTGTTCCAACTCATCCTTATTTTTCAGCTGTTCTACCATCGCCTGATCAATTTCTGACAGTCGATGGCATTCAGCCAGCATTGGGCGCAAACGTTGATTGAGATGGCGAATCGCCCCAGCCACCACGCCAGCTAGCAGTAAGCCCACCAGCGTGGTAGCCCCCAGCGTAATTAGCATGACCCGTCCAAAAACCAGACTGTAGGGCACATAGGCCAAGACGACCCAGTCTCGTTCTGGTATTTGCGTATACGCCCAGTAGCCGGTTTTACCTTCAATAAAGCCAGGGGTATCTGAGCTCAGCTGACGCCAAATATTGCTCAGCCCTGGAATATCTTCATAGGTTTGGGTTCCTAACTGGCTTGGGTTTGACGGGTTCGCAATGACATCGCCGTCTGCCGTCAGCAACATCAGCTGCCCCCCGGCTTGAAACACGGGCTCATTCAGCAGCGTGCTCAAGTAGGTTCCATCTATATCGATCATTGCGGTTCCTAACCATTCGCCCTGATCGTCCAAGATTTGAGAGTAGTAGGTCAGCAACACCCCCCGTTCGCTTTGGTAAGGGGTGGTCCAACGGTTAACCCGAGGCAAAAAATAGTCGCGATAGCGATCGGTTGCCGGATAAAAGTAGTCCGGATCGGCCTGATCGATATAGAGACTATCGGCCTGTGTTTCTAGAGGCTGTAGCTCAGTCTCTTGAGACTCTGATAAAGCTGACGATTGGGCAGCGGGTGCCAGCTGATAATACGGGAAAAACCATTGCCGACTGGGCAAAATACCATAGGCTTTTTGGCCAAAGCCCAACCCGGTCACAAAATCGGGCCGACCTTGAAAAAGTTGGCGCGTCAGTTCTTGATAAGTCTCAGGGGTTTCAGCCTGACGGACATGTAGCGTTGAGACGCTAACATTTAGGCCATAGGCCAAGGTCTCAGCCTGATCGATCACATCGTTAATTGTGCCAACTTTGTTTTGGAGAGTATTTTCAATCTGGTTCTCAGCCTGATATTTAACCGTCTCTCCAAATAGAAAAGCCATTCCGCCTATCCCTACCAGGACTCCCCCCATAATCACTAAAAACAACCGCAAACCAAAAGAATTGACTCGAAATTGAAATGGAACAGCGGCGTTACTATCGGTCTGGGAAAGATTAGTCAACAGGGAAGGACGTTTCATGACAGGAGTTTCCTGTTTAAGTTATTTTGGGGCGATCAATCCATTGAAACACTCAGATCGGCTAGATGCCTGGGTACAGCGAGTTCGAGGCTGGTTTTCCTAATACGTTATTACAGCAACGCAGCATTTACTCAGGAAAGGTATCTCCAACCAGTCGAGGGATCTGCCATTAACTAACATCCTTGCGCCGCTCTCCTCACTGCGTCAGCGCCGCTCTCCTCACTGCGTCATGATTGTAATCACCTGGGGCGGGGTCGAATCAGGAGGATACAACAGCTTTACGCTCACCGTCCGCTCTTCTTGAGGTTGCAAAGTTATTTCAGCCAGGGGGGCTCCCTGCTGTCCGCGCTTTTGTACCAGGTGCAGGTTGCGGATGCGAGGCAGCCCCCCATCGTCGCGATAGCGGATCTGAATCGGCCCTCTAAAAAATGTTTGAGTGGGCAGCGGTTCAAAAAAGCGCAGCCCGTCAGTGGAGAGCGTGTCTTCTTTGATTGGAGTCTCGAAGGTCACCGTCACAGTTTGCGGTTCGTCGGTGGAGTTCACCAAGGGAAAGGTGAGGTCGTACTCAACCCCGTAGTTGCCGTGGGCCTGGTAGGCCGTATCTGGGTAGCGCACCAGCATGGGGGCAGTTTGAACCTGACCGGTGCCCAACTGCCCGGCATAGAGGGTGCTAATACCGTAGGAGACCGCCTCCCCAGGTGCTGGGATGGTGAGCTGGGTCGCCTCAGCATCATCGGTGACCGTGGCCACCCAGCGAGCGCCCTCAGAGACACCCGCTACCCGACCGTAAATCACCTGCGTCGGGACTGCCTCAATCGGTGTTGGGGGCTTATCTCGCGGTGTGGCCAGATTACCGGTGTCTAAAAGGGTCTGCCACTGTTCTAGGGTAGGTGCAACCTCGCTGCCCTCGTCATCCAGCCCCGCTGGCTGAGCCAAACTCGCTACGGATACTGGTCCGCTGCTGCGCAGCCTCACCAGGGTAGAGCGCCCATTAATCGGCGGCTCTAGCGTCGCCACCGGAATTGGCTGATTCATCAAAACTACCGTCTCTCCGGCAGGGATGGTCAAACTGGGGGAGAAGAGATCCTGACGGCGATCTTGTAACAGGTCTCCCATCACCCGACTGCCCGGCCCGGCAAATACCGGCATCCTTAAGCCAAACGGTACGACATCGGGCAGCGAGATAAAAGGGGCATCGGGCTGGCTCAGGTAGCTGGCCCCGGCTAGCACCTCCAGGTCGACAGTCGCACCCCCCGGATTGTGTACCAAAATCCCTAGATACATTGAGGTTAAATTCTCGGGATCTTCTGCTTTGTAAACGTGGTGGGCAAAAATGTCGAATCTGTCTGCAAGCGGGTAATCTAAATGGGCTTCGGGGACTGTCTTGCCGTCAGGAGAGAAGGTTGACAACAGAATGCCGGCTGTCCCGATTAGTTCTGGGCTGTTGCTGTTGAACACGGGCACTGTGTCGAGGGAGGCGGGTAGTGGCTGCACCGTTTGGGGGCGCATAATCTCTTGTGGTTCGGGCGGGTTCTGCGCTAAACCATTCTGTACAAAAACGGCCTGTGCTGAACCAGCCTGTGCTGAACCATCTTGTGCTAAAAACAGGGCCAACATCCACGACAACATGTATTCTCTCCTGACTATCTAACGTTCTATTGATCGCTTTTTCCATGGGCTGCATCAGATGGGCTCGCAAGGTATAGAGGGTTGGTTTTTTCGAGCAAGGCCGGAAGCTTAGCCCATCCTACGGTATTCCTTTCGCCCCTCCCCTTTCGCCTTTCCCTCTCCCCCTTCGCCTTTCCCCCTTCGCCCTTCGCCTTTCCCCCTTCCCCCTTCCCCAACCGCCACACGATTCGCAAAAAATCAAACTCAATCACAGCTCGGTTGCGCGGGGTGAGGGCCGGAACATGGATAAAAAGAGCCTGACAGGGCAAATGATGGCGCTTGATATACTCCAGCACGCGGTAATAGAGATGATTGCAGACAAAGCGACCTGCATCTTGACTGACTTGGGTATAGATGGCGTCTTTGGCCAGTGCCGACACGTCTAATGGGGTCTGTAGGCTATGGTCACCCAGGCTGCCCTGGGCCTCTAGCGTGAGGTGCGATCGCGTCTCAGCCATGCCGCAGCAGATCACGAGCCGAGGCTGATGGATGCAAATTTGGTTGATCACCTGGGTTGGGGCCAGCTCAAAGTTGACGACCAGCTCAGATAGCCACACCGTATTGGGCGGCAGCCTTTTAGCTTTGGTCAGCCCCGACAGCAAGACATTGCTTGAGTTTGCAGTCTGGTGGGCTCGCCAGGGTTGAAATGAGGTGATCAAAATCGGCGTATCAGCCATGAGCTACGATTCGAAAATAAGACTAGGATAAGTTAAGTCCAGTGAGTTTAGAATGAGCGTCCACCAAAATTCTCAATTTTAAGTTCTTAGTTTTAAGTTCTCAGTTTTTGAGTATTGAGTGTCGAGTGAACGGCTTAAACCCTACAGCTCAAACCATGAAGTAGCGCGACGGAGAAACCTGCCTGTGACCACGATTGCTGTGATTGATTACGACATGGGTAACTTGCACTCTGCCTGCAAGGGGCTGCAGGTGGCTGGGGCGACCACAATTGTGACCGATAAAGTCAGTGATTTAGAAGCGGCGGATGGGGTTGTCCTCCCCGGTGTGGGGGCTTTTGATCCGGCGATGCAGCATTTGCGATCGCGTCACCTCGTCCAACCCATCCGCGATATTATCGCCAGCGGCAAACCCTTCTTGGGCATTTGCCTAGGTCTGCAGGTGCTGTTTGACGGCTCTGAGGAAGGCAGTGAAGCAGGGCTGGGCGTCCTCCAGGGCACGATTAAGCACTTTACCCCTGAGCCTGGCTTGACCATTCCCCACATGGGTTGGAACCAGCTCAATCTGCATCAGCCCAACGCGCCGATGTGGCAAAACATCTCGGCCAACGCCTGGGTTTATTTTGTCCACTCTTACTACGCCGCCCCCACCGACCCTAGTGTGATTGCCGCCACCGTCACCCACGGCACCCAGTCAGTCACCGCCGCCGTCGCCAAAGATAACCTGATGGCCGTTCAGTTTCACCCCGAGAAGTCTTCGACCTCTGGGCTACAAGTCTTGGCCAACTTCGTAGAAGTGGTGAGTCAGCGTCGGCTGGTAGCCAGCCTTTGAGTCAGACGGTGTTTTGTCATCATGAAACCCCACTACCAAATGCCCATTCAAGACTGTGGCGACCCTCTGGTACCGATTCCGCTGGCAGATTTTTCGGTTGTTGAACCCCATCCTTACGCAGCCCTGGGCGCGCCCTACGGTGATCGCTCCCCATACTGTTTGCGTCAAGGCGTCTTAGCTCGATTGGTCAAAGCTCAACAACACCTCAAAGCGGCCCAACCCAATTGGAAAATTCAAATTTTTGATGCTTACCGTCCGCTGGCGGTGCAGCAGTTTATGGTAGACCACACCTATCATCAGCTGCTAAGCGAGCAAAATCTTCAGCATCATGCCCTTTCAGCGGCTGAACAACAGCGGCTGATGGCCCAGGTCTATCAGTTTTGGGCCCCCCCTAGCCCTAACCCGGCCACGCCCCCGCCCCACAGCACCGGAGCCGCCATCGATATCACCCTAATTGATGCTCAGCAGCAGCCCATTGCCATGGGGTCTGATATTGATGAACTCTCAGAACGGTCATATCCCAATCACTTTGCCAACCAGGCTGACCCGGTGACCCAGCGCTATCACCAAAACCGGGCCTGTCTCGCCGATATTATGCACCGTGCTGGCTTTTGCCAGCACCCCAACGAATGGTGGCACTTTTCCTACGGCGACCAGCTTTGGGCCTGGCTAAAGCGTCAGCAAGCGCCGCAGCAAGCCGCCGTCGCCTACTACGGGGCCGTGACTCCTACATCAGCCAGACCCTCGGCTGCAAGTAAGGCGGCTACGGCATGACGGCTATGGCCTGATTGGCTACGGCACAGCAGGCTATGGCACAGTAGGCGCAAAATCCTTTTCGAGCTTGAGGCAGTTGCGCTTGCCGTTAACCTGTAGCTGATATTCAACCCGATCCATAATACGGTGCAAAATTAGCCAGCCATATCCCCCCTCTTGAAAATCAGTGGGGGTTGGAGCGGCATAATCATCGAGATTAAATCCCTTGCCCTGGTCCCACACTTCTAGCGAGAGGCTCTGGTCTTTGATCTCTATACGAATCAGGACCGGCACGTCGGGTTTCTCTTGGTGGGCGTGGCGCACGATGTTGGAGTACACCTCAACAATAACCAACCGCAGTCGCTGTTCTACCTGCGACCAGTCAATATGTTCACTGACCTCTAACTTCAGCGACTCTAGCAGCCAGTTTTCAACAACGTTCAAAAACTTCAAATCACTGGGGATTGTCAACTCAGTTTGCATCATGAAATCACCTCCAGTAATAGCAAGGTCTGATCGTCCTCTTGTTCGCCATCAGCGCTGCGAATCTCGCTGAGCAAGCTGTCTAAACACAGTTCAACAGGTTGACGTTGCAGGAGCTGCCACAGACCCTCTTGTTTTAGCATCATCTGGGCATTGCTTGGCTCAGACAGCTTATCAGACAGGTCATCCGGCAGAGCCACCGTCGCCTCAGTGATGCCATCGCTGGTCAACAAGACCCTATCGCCTGATTCGAGCTTGAGTTCCCCCGCTGTTGCCTGCCAGTCTGGCAATATTCCCAACGGGACCCCTCGGGTTTCTAAATAGAGGGGGCTGGCTGGCCGCTGCTCAAGGATGGCCTGGTGTGACCATACCAGCGGGTAAACATGCCCCGCATTGGCATAGACCATCTGGCACTCAGAGGGCCGGTATCGCACCAGGGCCATCGTGATAAAGCAGTTGTTGCTGACCAGGTCTTCCGAGAGACTCTGGTTAAGATTGCGCATGACCGCCTCGGGGCTAGGAGAGTTTTCTTGAGACAGCTCGCGGCGCAATACCGAAATCGCACTGGCCATAAATAGCGCGGCGGGGACCCCCTTCCCCGAAACATCCCCCACTGCCAGCCAAATGTCTCCCTGAGGATGGACAAATACCTCATAAAAGTCGCCGCCGACCTCTCGGGCTGGGTGGCACCTGGCTTGGATTTGAATGCCTGAGATGTCAGGCCAGCTTTGATGCAGCAAATTATTCTGAATCTGTCGAGCCACTTCTAACTCGGCCCGCATCTGTTCAGTTTGACGCTGGCTCTGTTGATAGAGCTTGGCCTGAGAAATCGCCAGTGCCACCTGTTCTGAAACACTTTTAAGCAGTTCGGGTGTCCCCTGGGACCATCCTCCTCCGCTCCCCTGCTGATATAAATTGATCACCGCTAGCGTATCGTTTTGATAGATAAAGGGCGCTCTCAACCGCGCTATCGGCCGTGATTGAGAATGGATGGTATCTGAGACTACCTTGGCTGGCGCACTGTGAGTTGGCATTTCCGCTAAAAGATCCCGATCTTTGATCTGGGCCTGAAGACTGTCGGGGCCAGGGTCACGACAGTAGGTAAAGACCTCTTCTGTTAATAAGTTTTGACCGCCAGACTGCAACACCTCAGCCGGATACAGGACTGCGCAGTCAGCTCCAAAGGTTTTTCCCAGGGTCTCAACTACGGTTTGCAGCATACTGGTGTAGTCGAGCGACCCCCGAATCGCAGTCATCACAGCATTGAATAAAGATTCTCGCTGCAAGGCACGGGTTAAGGTATGGGTGCGCTGTTTAAGAACCTTGTAGGTCTCGGCTGCCTGCCGAATAACCGCGCGTAAGTCCTGTGGCATCCACGGCTTTGTAATGTACTTAAAGACTTTGCCATCGTTGATCGCATCAACCAGGTCTTCTACATCGGTATACCCTGTTAAGACAATCCGGATAGTGTCTGGAAACCAGTCAACGGTGCGGCTTAGAAAGTCCGTCCCATTCATATGCGGCATGCGTTGGTCAGAAATGATGATCGCCATTTCACCTTGTTCTTCTAAAAGCTGGAGGGCCTCGGCCCCGCTGCGAGCTTTGTAGACCTGAAAATCCCGGCGAAATGTCCGATGCAGGAGATCGAGATTATCAGGTTCATCGTCAACGACCAAGAGCCTTAGGCGGTCAAATTCATCTGAAAGCATTGAACGTTGCTATCTTCCAAGGGTGAGGGCATACTGGGCCGAGCCCAAATACGCGGAATCTGATTTAATATGCCCAACATAGGGAGACTTGTCGCGAAAGCTGGGCAAAAATCATCTACACTTCGAGAAAACTCACCTTGGAAAAACTTACGCTGGAAAAACTATGGTGCGCGGAGCGTTGGCAAAATATTACGTTGAGGTTGCAAAAGGCGGCGGGGTTGCCATAGCCGCTGTTTTATTGACAGCCGCTGTTGGGCAAGCCCGCCCGGCAGATGAGGTCTATCAGCAGTTTGAAGCGCTTAATCAGGCCGTTTGCTTTAATCAATGGGAGCAAGCAACTGCGATCGCAAGCACGCTGATCGGTTCCCCAGCCATCTCTACTGAGTATCGACACAGCCTGGTTGCGTTTCGCCATCAGCTAACACAGCTGAGCGAGGCTCGGGTACAGCTGCCTGACCATGCCAGCTGCAATCTCGTCTCCAACATTACCCTGACGGTACCCACCGCAGACGAGTCTTCTGAAGATGCCACCCCGATAGACTGGGCTGCAGCCATTGCCAGTATTTCGGCTAATCGTGGCCCGCTAGTCCAATTTGACAATCGCACCGAGGCCGAAGTTAATCCCCCCATTCCCCCTGAGCTACTGGCCGACATTCCGGGGGTGCTGGCTTCAGCAACCCCCCTCGACACCACCGAGGGCTTCGATGTCGCTGCCGGAGAGGTTGGCAGCGGCCATCAGGCCTTCAGCTTTTTGGCTGGGCTCGGCGATCGGATTACCCTCGACCTAGATGTTACCCGTGTCTTGCCCGGCACGGGTGGCAGCAGCGATGACTCTCAACTCTTTGTGTTTGATCGCAGCGGTCGTCTGATCGCCCACAACGATGACGCCGATGGCCGTCAGTCGCTGATTGCGGACTTCGCGATTCCTGAGACGGCTGTGTATTTTGTCGTGGTCACTAGCCACGACAACGATCCGGTGTTTGGCGATGACCAAGCCCTGATCGGCTGGGACGAAGACGGGGATGCTCGGTTTAGCTACACCCTGACACTCACCGGGGCAACGCCCGCCGCAGCCCTGCTGCGGTAAGCGCAGGCCCACAGATGCTTAAACCCGCTCCGCGACTCTCAATTTGGCCGATCGCGATCGCGGATTTACCGAGATTTCAGCCGGGGTCGCGATCAGCGGCTTTTTCGTGATCACCTTGAGCAAATCGTGACCTCGAAAGCCCTGCTTGACCCGCCGATCTTCCAAACTATGAAAGCTAATGATGACCAAGCGCCCGCCAGGCCTAAGCCACTGAGGGGCCTGGGCCAGCAAAGCCTCTAACACCTCTAGCTCTCGGTTGACCGCGATCCGCAACGCCTGAAACACTCGAGTCGCTGGATGAATGCGTCCATAGCGATATTTAGCTGGCACGCTATACGCAATCACCTCCGCCAGCTCTGTCGTCGTTTGGAAAGGACGTCGCTCCACAATCCGCCGCGCGATTCGTCGCGATAGGCGTTCTTCGCCATAGTTAAAAAATAAATCTGCCAGGGATTTTTCGTCCCAGTGATTAATCATCTCAGCAGCCGTCAGCGACTGACTTTGATCCATGCGCATATCCAACGGTGCGGTCTGACGAAAGCTGAATCCTCGCTCTGGCGTATCTAGCTGGGGCGAGCTCACCCCCAAATCTGCTAAGACACCGTCAACCTTTATCCCGTCTAAGGCCGTCTTGGGGGTGTTCCCCGGTCGATCGCTTGGCGACGCCTCCGACCCATGCTCTGCAAAGTTGTAATCTGCAAAGTTGCCGTGCCAAAACGTTACCCGCTCCCCAAACAGGGCCAGATGGGCTCGAGCCGCCCGCAGCGCCACCTCATCTTGATCGATCGCAATTAGCCGTACTGAGGGGTCGGCCGCTAAGACCAGTCGACTGTGACCTCCACCGCCCACCGTGGCATCTAAGTAGACGCCCCCCGGCTGAAGATTCAAGCCCTCCAAAACCGCCTCCGGAAGAACCGGGACATGAACAAACCCAGCGGTCTCACCAGAGCCGGGATCTTCAGGATCAAGATTGTCAGGGTCAAAATTTTCAGGACGATCCACAGCTGCAAACAGTAAAGAACTCAAATCTTGCACCCGGCAGAACACAGGGCTGCATTCGACCTTGTGCTGAAAGTATCAGGGCGCACCGAGCCCAGCGCACCAAATCAGCTGAAGCCCATAAAAACCTTGTGTACCAATAGATACATCTTATCTTAGTCCCTTTAGCGAACTTCCCTTAGGGAGATGCTCCCCAGGCGTTCACAATCTTGTTAAGATAACTGAAACCTCACCGAAGAACCCGATTCATGACTAGGCTCGAAACCAGAACAGAGCCCATGGTGATCAACCTGGGTCCGCATCACCCGTCTATGCACGGCGTGCTGCGACTGATTGTCACCCTGGATGGCGAAGACGTCGTTGACTGTGAACCCGTCATTGGCTATCTCCATCGCGGCATGGAAAAAATTGCTGAAAGCCGCACGAACGTTATGTTTGTGCCCTACGTCAGTCGGTGGGACTATGCCGCTGGCATGTTTAACGAAGCGATCACGGTCAACGCCCCCGAAAAGCTAGCCGATATCGAAGTGCCTAAGCGGGCCAGCTATATTCGCGTGATCATGCTGGAGCTCAACCGCATTGCCAACCATCTACTATGGCTGGGGCCATTTTTGGCAGATGTGGGAGCCCAAACGCCCTTCTTTTATATCTTCCGCGAGCGCGAGCTGATTTATGACCTGTGGGAAGCCGCTAGCGGGGCACGGCTGATCAACAATAACTACTTCCGTATTGGCGGTGTGGCGGCCGATTTGCCCTACGGCTGGGTCGATAAGTGTGACGACTTTTGTGACTACTTCTTGCCCAAAGTAGACGAGTACGAACGACTCATTACAGATAACCCCATTTTTCGACGCCGGGTCGAAGGGGTCGGTATCATCACCCGCGACGAAGCCATTAGCTGGGGCCTGTCAGGCCCGATGCTGCGAGGCTCTGGAGTAAAGTGGGATCTGCGCAAAGTTGATCACTACGAATGCTACGACGAGCTAGATTGGGATGTGCATTGGGAAACAGCAGGCGACTGCTTTGCCCGCTATGTGGTGCGCATTCGTGAAATGCGCGAGTCGGTCAAGATTATTCGTCAGGCCCTCAAAGGGCTCCCCGGTGGCCCCTACGAAAATCTAGAGGCCAAGCGCATGTCAGAAGGCCCCAAATCAGACTGGAATGAGTTTGACTACCAGTTTATTGGTAAAAAAATAGCGCCTACTTTCAAAATTCCAGCTGGAGAGCACTACGTTCGGCTAGAAAGTGGCAAGGGCGAACTTGGCATCTTCATTATCGGCGACGACAACGTTTTCCCATGGCGTTGGAAAATCCGAGCACCGGATTTTAACAATCTGCAGATTTTGCCCCACTTGCTGCGAGGCGTTAAGGTGGCCGATATTATGGCGATCTTAGGCAGCATCGACATCATCATGGGGTCGGTCGATCGCTAAGGCGAATCGCTCGGGCAGATCGCTCATTTTGAGCCATATAGCCAATACCTCCCTAGCCATAGCCCTGCTAAACTTCATCCAAAGCTAGAAAATTTTGCGATCGCAGCATGACGCCATGTTCACGATTCCAATTTTTGAAGCGATCGATGTCGTTGGGTTTTCCCCTGCGCGAAAGTTCTCTCAGGGTTAGCCGTTCAACGCAGCTAGCCCTTTGGGCCAGGATGCGACGAGGACGTGACAACTTACGAGGGCTTCCACATTAGCGCTCCTCGCGTCTCTACATCAGTCTCTAACGAGCTGCCCGATGTCTAAATTGAGCTTACCCTCTGGTTAGCAGCTTTTGCTTGTTAGGAGGGCTCGCGCTTGAAGACCTGATTTAAAGAACTGATGTAGCCGAGGCCTCATTATTCATCAAATCAAAATCATAAAATGTCCTGTAAGGCTCCAGAAGTCTAGAATCTGACAATTTGATAAAAAATCTACAAAAGTCGCTCATCATTAAATAAATTTCACAATTTTATAGGTAAACATTGGTATCTTCTTTACGCAGACTTTGTGCATTACTACGGAGTCCCTCTGTTATGCTGAGTTGAAAGCGCAGGGATAATTTAGCGGTCTGTCTATTTGGAGAAAATAGAGCTGTCGTTATCCCTGTTTTTTGCGTTTCGAGGCCCAAATTGACCAGAATCCGCTTTTTATCCTGACTCGGAAAAGACCCTTTGAAGGGTAAAAGATGGAGGGCTTAAGAAACCATTTACTGGGGTGCTAAGTCCAAGATAATAAGACGGTTTGCCCGTAACATTCGCATCTAAATCAATCTAAAATTTTGCATCGGCAAAGTTTTCGTGTTCTTTGATCCATAGCTTGGCATCAACCATGTATAGTCGTTCAGCCACAGGCTACAGCACTTTTCAAAAACTACACCCTCTGAGCCTCTTAGCCCAGCTCATTAGCCGCGAAGTTAGCGGGCACTTCAAGCTGTCTACTGGGAATGTTTCTTGGTCGCTTTACTTGACCCAGGGCCGCTTAAATTTTGGCACTAATACAGAAAATCCTTTTGGTCGCTTAGATAGGCATTTGCAGCGGCTTAGCACTGATATCCCTACGCTTGTTAACTCAGTGCGCACCGACGTGAGAATGCTGTTTGAGCAAACCGATGAGTTGGATGTCAGTAGCCCGAAGGTTAGCCCAGACTATCGGGCTATCTGCTGGCTGGTCGAAGAAAATCATTTGGAGCCAGAGCAGGCCGCCGCGCTGATCGAAGCCATTGCAGTTGATGTCGTCGAACCTTTTCTAGGGGTCAAAGAAGGCTACTACGAGCTCATTGAACAGGACGGCTTAGCAGACTATCGCAAGTTCTGCGAGCTCAATCTTCGTCTGATTGTCGAAGATTGCCAAAAGCGACGTCGCGATCGGCTGACCGAATCTAGCCAGACTGCCCCTTTAAGCACGGTTAGTACTCCAAGGTCTGCTCCCTCGACAGCTCCCTCGATAGCTTCCTCCGAGACAGCTGCTTCGACAACGGTGCGATCGCACCCTCAACCGCTATCGACAAACGGCGCAAGCAACGCCACCGCATTTAAGCCGACCACAGAAATGCCCGCAGCCGCCCCCACTGCCCGCAGCTTTTCCCCAAAACCCCCCAGCTATGCGTCCCCTGCGGCATTTCGCCAAACTCCTGCAGCTCAGCCCCCAACCGTCCAGAGCAGCGAAGCATCAGAAAAGGCCCGGTTCACCATTGCCTGCATTGACGATAGCCCCACCGTCCTCAATGCAATTAGATCATTCTTAAACGATCAGAGTCTGACGATCGTCACCATCAACGACCCCGTCAAGGCGCTGATGCAGATCATGCGTAGCAAGCCCGACCTCATCCTGCTTGACATTACCATGCCTAATTTAGACGGGTATGAACTCTGTTCTCTGCTGCGACGGCACCCCTATTTTAAGAATACCCCGATCGTGATGGTCACGGGTAACACCGGTCTGATTGACCGGGCCAAGGCTAAGTTGGTCAGAGCCTCGGGGTATTTGACCAAGCCCTTTAGCCAGTCTGATTTATTAAAGATGGTCTTTATGCACTTACCCCTTGATAACTAATATAGAAGGAAACTTTTAAGGGACGTTCTAGTCGGCGCTTACCCGTTTCTAAAATTCCAATCAGGATGTGACAGTCAATGACAATTATTCAAACAGCGACCGTTCTTATCGTAGAAGACACGCCCTCTGAGCGGGAACTTATCAGCCACTACTTACAAGAAGAAGGCTACAGCGTCATTCTGGCCATGAGCGCAAAAGAGGCGCTAGACAAAGTTGTTGCAAGGCCCCCTGATGTAATCATTACTGATGTTGTGATGCCTGGTATGAGCGGTTTTGAGCTCTGCCGCAGTCTCAAGCGTTCCCCCGGCACCGAAAATGTGCCGGTCATTATTTGCTCGTCTAAAAATCTAGAGATTGATCGCCTGTGGGGCATGAAGCAGGGGGCTGATGGTTATCTAACTAAACCGTTTACCCGCGAAGAGCTTCTAAAAGCAATCAAATCCGTTCTGCTATAGCCATGTGCATTTTGAGGTAACCCATGCAGGCTCCAAACTACGCCCTGTCGACTTCGCCAAAACAGCTAGTGGGCGAAGCTTTTCTAAAGTTTCAGCTTGCCCCCCAGGTGCCTGCGATGTTTTCAGCCAGAGCGGTTCAGGAAGCAACCGTTGTACCCACGCCTCGAATCACGGCGATGCCCAACATGCCTGCCTGCATGCTGGGCTTGATCAATCGTAGAAGCCGGGTTGTGTGGGTTGCAAATTTGATCAGACTGTTGGGGTTACCTATCCCTGAGCGCAGCAGCCAACAATACAGCCTGATCACAATTCAGGTGGCCAATGCGCCCCTCGCGCTCAAAGTTGAGACGATTGATGGCATTGTCCATATTCCCCCCGAAGCGATTCAGCCGCCCCCCAACCACGCTAATCCAGTTGTTTTGCCCTACTTAAAGGGCTCGGCCATCTATCAAGGTGAGAGCATTTTGATTTTAGACGCAGAGGCAATCCTGCAGTCTTCTGCTCTCCAGCATGCGTAATTTTCACTAAAATTTGTGCCCTAATCTTCGACTACGTCGCCCCGTACTTGCTAAGGAAAGCTTGCTATGACCACAGATACCAAACCGACACAAAACCCAGACCCGATAGACAATACCCAAAATGGCACTAGCATAGGTTCAGAGCAGCATCGGGCGAACGGGGATAACGGTATTGGCAGCCAGGCATCGGTCTCTAAAAATCGCGATCTAACCTATCGCGGCGTCACTTATCCTTCCTCAGATTCAAAAAAGTTTGAGCCCGAAAATCTGGTCCTGACGGATAATAGACCAGCATCGCCCGTGCTTCGGTGGTTTTACGACCTCCCTGTGCGCAACAAGCAGCTCATTGGTCTGATCTCTTCTGAGCTTTTTTCTGTGATCGGGTTAGTGGGCGTCAGCTCTCTGCTGATTGTGGCGGGCGGGCGACATCAGCTCCTGCAGCAGTCAAAGTCTGAATTAGCCGTTATTGAAGCCCAGTACAACATCAAAGTTAACCAGATGGGGCTAGGGTTTCGAGGGCAGTCTGATAACGCTGCCATCATTGAGGCCGCCGTCGCTTACGAGGCTGGCAGCACGCTTTCTAACGATCAGCGGGCGGCGGTTCGAGCGATTTTGAACAACGAGATCCTGGCTCGGGATATTGAATACGCCACCCTGGTGGGCACAGATCAAAGGATCATCGCCAGCGCTAACGCAATTCGAGTAGGAGAGCCGTTTGATCCTGAGGGTCTGGTGTCCCAAGCCCTGAGCCAGCAAGAACAAATCACAGCCAGTGCGGTGGTGGCTTGGGAAGAGCTACAGGCAGAAGACCCCCCGCTTCCCAGCGGTTTTGAGAACGAAGACGCTCTGATCCGATATACGGTGACCCCAGTTTTTAGCAATCAATCCCTCACTGGGGTTCTGGTGTCAGGTGACATTGTCAATCGTAAGCTGCCAATTGTGAAGGAAACCGTCC
Organism: Cyanobacteria bacterium P01_A01_bin.114; assembly: GCA_039815385.1. GTDB lineage: Bacteria > Cyanobacteriota > Cyanobacteriia > Phormidesmidales > Phormidesmidaceae > SIO4C1. The sequence continues at coordinate 31,299 of JBCBZL010000002.1, read as the reverse complement.
GGGCCTTTGAATCAGGCTACGCGGCTATTTACGTTAAAAACCTGGCAGGAGATTGGGTTCTCGCCACCTCTGCTGACCTGGATGTCGACGAAACCGATATTGAAGAGTTTGAGGCCATTTACGATCCGAGTCTGCTAGATGTCGCCTTCGCGGCGAACGGGGAAAAGGTGAGTCGGCGTATCTTTGAAAGGGACGGTGAAGATGCTGGTCAGGCCTACACCATGGCGGCCCAGGCTATCTTGAACGAAGCCGGTAGCCCGGTTGCGGTAATGGTTAGAGGCACCTCAGAAAATAGCCTCAACGAGCTGATTGGCAATAGCCTTAAGCTGCAGTTCTTGATTGCAGCCATTGCGCTGGTGATTGATTTGTTAATTGCCCAGCTGCTGGGGCGCTCAATTGTCAACCCGCTGAAGCGGCTACAGCAGGCCACCGAAAAATTTGCAGCCGGTAATCACCGAGAAAAAGCTGAAGTCTTTGCCCGAGACGAAGTTGGGCAGGTGGCTGCTGCCTTCAACGATATGACCGTAAAGGTGCTTAGCTCTGAAAATACGCTGCGCAACCGGGTTGACTTTGAAGCCCTATTAGCCAAGCGAACCCGGATGCAGGCAGACTTAGCCAGTGAAATTCGCCAAACCCTGGATATTAATATCATTCTAAATCGCGCTGTTTCAGGGGTGCTTCAGATCCTCAAAGTCGATCGGGCGGTCTTTTACCGGTTTAATAACCCAGAAGATTTTCAAGGCGGCACGATCACGGCAGAGGCGATTGAGCCAGGCTGGGTTCGGGCGATGGGGCAAGATGTGTCTGACCCGCTGACCCCCGAAACCATCGAACGGTTTAAGGGAGGGCGCATTAGCTTCATTCAAAACCTGGAAGAGTCCGATCTATCTCACTGCCACTGTGAGATCTTACGCAAGATAGAGGTCAAGGCCAATATAGTGGCCCCGGTGCTGGCGGGTACTCAGCTGGTGGGTCTGCTGTGTGCCCACCAGTGCTCTGGCCCCCGTCAGTGGAGCGAAGAAGACTTTGACCTGATGCGACAGCTTTCGACCCAGCTGGGCTATGCCCTAAGTCAGGCAACCCTGCTGCAGCGCCAGCAGAAGGCCGCTGAAAAAGAGCGACTGCTGACTGAGCTAGTCGTCCGCATGCGAGAGTCTGTTGATCGAGAAACCATTTTCCGCACGGTGGTGAAGGATGCCCGCGCTGCGCTGCAGACTGACCGGGTGGTGGTTTATCTCTTTGATGAAACCTGGAAGGGCACCTTTGAGGCCGAGTCAGTGGCGGCAGAGTGGCCAGCGGCACTGGGGAGTGAGGTGGCAGACCCGTGCTTTGCTGAGCGCTATGTTGAGCAATATCGCCAGGGTCGGGTGCAGGCGACTAACAATATCTACAACGCCGGTTTAACCGTTTGCCATATTAATCAGCTAGAGCCTTTTGCCGTGCGGGCAAGTTTAGTCGCCCCGATTTTAGTGGGCGAGCGTTTGCTCGGTCTACTGATTGCCCACGAATGTTCGGGACCGCGCGAATGGGATGAATTGGAGATTAACCTGCTCAAGCAGACCGCAATTCAACTTGGGTTCACATTGGAGCAGGCCGAGCTATTTACCCAGCAACAGCTCATCGCCCAGCGAGATCGTCAGCTGTCTGAGCTGGTCACTCAAATGCGTCAGCGCACGGATACAGACGGGGTGCTCAAAACCACCACCAGTCAGCTGCGCTATGCCCTCAAAACCGATCGGGTGATCACCTATCGCTTTTTAGACGACTGGACCGGTGAAGTCGATGCCGAGTCGGTGGATAGCGAATATGCGTCGATTCTGGGAGAGTTTGTCAATGACCCCATGCGAGAGGGCTTTATTGAGCGCTATCGCAATGGACGGGTGCGCGCCATGAATGACATTTACGCTGAGGAGCTAACTGACTGCCATCGGGAAATCTTAGAAGGCTTTCAAATTCGAGCCAGCTTAGTTGCTCCAATCATGCAGCAGGGCCATCTAACCGGTCTGCTGTGTGTCCATGAATGTGCGGGGCCGCGTGCATGGCAGCCAGAAGAGATCACGCTCTTTACCCAGGTGGCCATGCAGCTGGGCTATACCCTCGAGCAGGTGGGGCTGTTTGAGCAGCAAAGACTCAGCGCTGAGCGAGATCGCCAGCTGTCTGAGATCACTGTCGCCATGCGTAACTCGACGGAACGCGATCGCATCTTTGAGACCGCTGTCACGGGCACCCGCTCAGCCGTTGAAGGCGATCGGGTGATTGTATATACCTTTGATGAAGTCTGGAACGGCACCATCGTCGCCGAGTCGGTGGACAGCGTCTGGCCTGTGGCCTTGAACAGCCAGATTGCCGACCCTTGTTTTGCCGATACCTACGTCCAAAAATATGTTGCCGGTCGCGTTCAAGCCACACCGGATATTTACAACGCGGGGTTGACCGATTGCCACATTGGGCAGCTGGCCCAGTTTGAGGTTAAAGCCAACCTGGTTGCCCCCATCGTGGTTGAAGGTCGGCTCTTAGGGTTGCTGATTGTACACCAGTGCAGCGGCCCCCGTGATTGGCAAGAGACGGATGTTAATTTTCTCAGACAGGTGGCCGTTCAGCTGGGCTTTGCGCTTGAGCAAGCAACCTTGTTCAAACGCCAGCAGCTGACTGCCGAGCGAGAGCAGCAGCTCACCCAGATCACCTTGGCAATGAGAGATTCAACCGATCGTGATGTCATCTTCAATACCGTCGTCAAAGAAGCACGCGCCACCCTCACCACCGATCGAGTTGTGGTTTATACCTTCAATGAAGACTGGGAAGGCACTATCTTGGCTGAGTCAGTTGACAGTGCCTGGCCATCGGCCTTAAACCGTCAGATTACGGATCCCTGTTTTGCCAACGAATATGTTCAAAAGTATCAGAACGGTCGAGTTCAGGCCACGCCCGATATCTATGATGCGGGTCTAACCTCCTGCCATATTGGTCAGCTGGCTGAGTTTGAGGTCAAAGCCAACCTGGTTGCGCCCATTCTAATCGAAGACAGGCTGCTGGGGCTGCTCGTTGCCCACGAATGCTCCGGCCCTCGTGATTGGAACACAGTTGATATTGAGTTCTTCAGGAAATTAGCGGTGCAGCTCGGCTTTGCGCTTGAGCAGGCCGAAGCCCGCTCGGCGGCTGAAATTCTTTCAGAAGAGAGACGCCAGCGTCAAGAGTCGATGCAAATGCAGCTTTTGAACCTATTAGAAGACGTTGAAGGGGCCGCCCGAGGCGATTTGACCGTCCGCGCCGACGTTACCGTCGGAGAAATTGGCACGGTGGCCGACTTCTTTAACTCGATTGTTGAGAGTCTGCGGCAGATTGTCACCCAGGTTAAAACGTCTGCCAGTCAGGTGAACAACTCCTTGGGCGATAACGAAGCCGCCATTCGAACCTTAGCGCAGGACGCTTTAACCCAGGTTGAGAAAACAGCCCAGACCCTCGATTCGGTTGAGGCCATGACCCTGTCAATTACCCAGGTGGCCGACCAGGCTAAGCAGGCCGCGAGCGTTGCCAAAACGGCTTCAACCACGGCTCAAGAGGGTGAAATAGCGATGGACTTAACCGTACAAAATATTCTCAACCTGCGGGAAACGGTCGGTCAAACCGCCAAAAAAGTAAAACGGCTGGGCGAATCATCCCAGCAAATTTCGAAGGTGGTTTCTTTGATTAACCAGATTGCGATGCAGACCAACCTGCTAGCGATTAACGCCGGCATCGAAGCCGCCAGGGCGGGCGAAGAAGGTCAGGGGTTTGCGGCAGTGGCAGAGGAGGTCGGCGAGCTCGCCGCCCGGTCTTCGGCTGCCACCCAAGAGATTGAGCAGATTGTAGACAGCATTCAGCGGGAGACCAGCGACGTAGTCGAAGCCATTGAGCAGAGTACCTCACAGGTGGTTGAGGGCACTCGCCGCGTTGAAGACTCTAAGCAAAGTCTGACCAAAATTCTAGATGTGTCTCGCCAAATTGACGAACTGGTCCAGGCGATTTCAGGGGCGACGGTTTCTCAGGCACAAACGTCTACGGCTGTAGCCGAGCTGATGCAGCAAATTTCCGTTGTTTCCCAGCGCACGTCAGATTCCTCTTTGCAAGTCTCTGACGCCCTGCGGGAAACTGTCGAAGTGGCAGAGGAGTTACAGACCTCAATGGCCACTTTCAAGGTAGACAACCCGACATCTTGACCTGAATTGCAGTCGATTAGCGCCCACCTTACTGACAGTCTTAGCCATGGCACAAGATAAGGAACTCGAGATCAAGCTTCAGTTTCTAGATGAAGCAGAAGAGTATCTCAATACCCTCGATCAGGCATTGCTGGGCATTGCTCAGAACGGCGTTGATCTAGAGAAAATCAATAATGCGTTGCGCGGTGCCCACTCTATTAAGGGGGGCGCAGGCTTAATGGGCTATGCCACCCTGAGTGATTTGTCTCATCGCTTAGAAGATTCGCTCAAGGTGTTAAAAATTCAGCGAGAGCACCTTGTCATTGAAGATGAGCTTGAGGGCAAACTGCTCGCAGCGGTCGATGCCCTCAAGCAAATTGTTGATCGCGATCGCAGCCAACAGCCGACCGATAAGCATTGGCTAATGGGTACGGTCATCCCCCTATTTGACAACCTCTATGACCTGCTTGGAGAGCCTTCGGCAGAAGACGCCTCTACCCTGCTGGCCACCGACGACGGGCAAGATATTTTGCCCATGCTTTTTCAGACTGAGGTAGAGGGGTGCTTAGAGCGCCTAGAGCAGGCTATCCAAACCAATACCCCCAATCTGCGTGAAGAAGTTGACATTTTATCCCAGGAGCTTGGCGGCTTGGGCGAAATGTTAGAGCTCAGTGCTTTTATCCAACTATGTCGATCGATCGAAGCTGCTATCAAAGCCGCCGCAGATATCAGCCAAGTCAAAGAGGTTGCCGATGCAGCCCTCCAGAGCTGGCGGCAGGCCCAGGCCCTGGTGCTAACTAACAACGTCACCGAGCTTCCCCATCAGCTGATTAACCTCAGCTTCGATATTCCAGAGACCTCGACAGCTGCCCCCCCTGAGTGGGACGCAATCATCGAGCAAGACGCTTCTCTCACTGACGATTGGGAAACTGCTGCCCCCGAGCAAAGCGAAATTTTAGAGGCCCGTAACATTGAGACGGGCAGTGCCGAGGCCTATACTACCCAGGCCTACACTGCTGAGAGCCGTAATACTGAGAGCCGTAATACTGCGAGCCGTAATACTGAGAGCCAAAATACCAGGGCTGACAACACCGAAATCCACAACACTGAGATCTTTAACGATACGACCGCGAGCACCAACGGAAGCGCCTCGACTAGCCCAGCAGGAACCGAGTTCCGATTTTCTGAAGCCCCTACTGCAGAGCCCGCTGATGCAGATCAGGATGTGACTGTGCGCGTATCGGTTCGCCAGCTTAACGAGCTCAATGATTTTTTTGGCGAACTCACCATCGAGCGCAATCGCCTAGAGTCAGAAGTCAAACGATTGCGTACCCTAGCTAGTGCCCTCAGCAAGCGGTTGCGCTCACTCGATGAGTTCAATTCAGACCTTCGAGATGCCTACGACCAGGCCGCAACCCAGCCAGAACGCTCATCGTTCTTGCTACCCGGCATGGCCTCAGACAGCTCTCACAGTCAACCTTCATTTTTGAGCCAATATTCCCCCAACGGCTTTGATGCCCTTGAGCTAGACCACTACGATGAGCGTCACCTGCCGGTCAGAGAGCAGATGGAGACCGTGGTGCGTTTGCAAGAGGTGGCCGATGACATTGAGCTTAGCGTTGATAACGCCGAGCAAAGTACCCGTAACTTGCAGCGAACGGCTCGACAGCTACAGCGTAATCTCAACAAGTTGAGGATGCGCCCCCTGTCAGACATTACCAACCGATTCCCAAGGGCGCTGCGGGAGCTCTGTTTAGAATATGGCAAGCAGGTCGAGCTCAAGGTAGAGGGCGACGGTACGCTAATCGATCGCAACATTCTAGAATCGTTAAACGATCCGCTGATGCATATCCTGCGCAATGCCTTTGACCACGGCATCGAAACACCAGAGATCAGGCGCAGTCAGGGTAAACCCAAGCAAGGAACCATCTTGATCAAGGCCTTGCACCGGAGCAACCGCACGCTGATCACAATTCAAGATGACGGCAACGGCATTCCTTTGGACAAAATCCAGGCGCGGGCCAAGGAGATGGGGTTAGACGAAAATCTCTTAGCCAATGCTAGCCAAGCCGATTTACTGTCGCTTATCTTTGAGCCAGGCTTTAGCACCGCTAACAACGTGACGGCCCTGTCGGGCCGAGGCGTCGGCATGGATGTGGTGCGCAACAATCTTAAGCAGATTCGCGGTGATATCAGCGTGTCTACCCAGGCTGGCGAAGGTAGCACATTTAATATTTCTGTCCCCTACACACTCTCGATTTCGCGCGTGCTGCTGGCGGAGAGCAATCGGATGCCGCTGGCGCTACCCACTGACAATATTGCCGAGATCACGGTGGTGGGGCCGGCTGAGCGCTACTGGCAAAACGACCATGAAATGTTCACATGGCGTGGCCAGTCGATTCGCCTGATCAACCTGTCACAGTGGCTGGCATTTAACTGTCCGCGCCAAATTGATAGCTTAGAAAATACGCCCAACGTTTCTATCCCGAGCGTTTTAGTGGTTAACTACAATGAGCAACATATTGGTCTACAGATCGATCGCTCTTGGGGAGAGCAGGAAGTGGCCGTACGACGGGTTGAAGGCAGCGTTGGTCTGCCCTCGGGCTTTAATAATTGCACCATTCTGGGTGACGGCAAGGTGGTGCCTCTGGTCAATGTATCAGAGCTGCTACGCTGGATTATTAGCTGTGAAGGCTCTAATATTCAGTCGGCCCAACTTCTCTATGCTAACCCGCTGCTGACCGGGGCCTTCTCTGGGCTGTCTCTACAGCCGACCGGAGGGCAGATTGAAACCCCGACGGTGATGATTGTTGATGATTCTATTAATGTGCGGCGACTGCTGGCCCTGACCCTCGAAAAACAGGGCTATCAGGTCGCTCAAGCTAAAGATGGGATCGATGCGATGGAGAAACTGGATGCGGGGTTGAAGGTTCACGCTATTATCTGCGACGTCGAAATGCCGCGACTTGATGGCTACGGGTTTTTAGCTCGGCTGCGTGCCAAAGAGGGCTATGCTGATATTCCGGTGACCATGCTGACGTCTCGCTCGGGTGAAAAACACCGCCAGCTGGCTATGAACCTGGGAGCCAACGCCTATTTTTCGAAACCCTATCGAGAGCAAGTTTTGCTAAAAACCTTAGAAAATTCGATTCGCCCCGCGATGGCGAATTAGCCAGGCCCTTCCTTTATGCCCCAAACCCGCATCGAGATTACGGTCAAACTGTTTGCTGCCTACCAAGAGGCCTATGGTACGCCAGAGCTGCACCTAGAGCTGCCATCAGGAACAACGGTCGCTGAGGTTTGCGATCGCGTCTGTGCAGAGCATGCCACCCTCGAGCAGTGGCGTTCCCTCACGCGATTTGGCATCAACTTACAGTTTGTCTCCCCCGATACCGCCCTCCAAAACGGCGATGAGGTGGTTCTGATTCCACCCGTTAGCGGCGGGTAGGCGGGTTCAGGAAGATGAGCGAATCGCTGAAACAGGCGACTGAATCTTAGTCACGGGGGAGTTCTGGCTAACCGACTCTACAGCGGTTTTTTTAGCCCGATTACTGACCCCAATTAGCTGCCGATAGCTTTCTTCAAGCTGGCGAAGCAGATCTTTTTGCGACTCGGTTAAGTTATCAAGCGCCTGTAATTTTCGGTGCAGCGCCACTAAGTGAGCCAGCGAACGCTGATTTTCTGAAATATATTGTCGGAATCGCGTAGCAGGATCCAAAGACAGGGCCGATAGCGTCGCTTTTGGAGCCCACTGGGTAACCCGGCTGAGATATACCGCCAGACAGTTGGCAGCCGCATTCACCGTCTGAGCATCTTCATCCGTCCAGGTTTGAGCCTGATCATGGCTGACCGCAATGATGCCAAACATAGATCGATGGGCGATGGGGGCGACAATCAAACTTTTTGCCTTGGGCAGCAACACCTCACGCTGACTTTGCTGCTCGATATCTGGGATGTGGATTAGCCGAGCCTGATCGAGCACCTGACCACTGATGCCGTTGTGGATAGAAATTAGCCACCCTTTGCAATCAGCGTCACCTGCGACAGCCAGTACACTATACTCTTGGGCACTCTTTTTTAAGGCGATCGCGACGCCAGTCGCCCCAAAAATGGCGTGAAAAATGTCGGCCACATGCTGCACCAGGTTTGCCGCCCGGCTGTTACAAACCTCCGACACTTTTTGCAGTGTCAAAACCTGTGTCCAACGCCGCTGCCCGGTCAGCTCTGACTGCTCTAGCTGAGCTAGCATATTGCCGCTAATCTCACTGACATGTTCGCTTTGCCGTTCATGATTTCGAGCCGAGACGGGTTCATAAAACCCACCCATCACCTGAGACAGCAGCAGCGAAATCCGCTCGGCCACTTGCTGATCGTAAGACCAAATACCGTCAAACTTGCGCCCCCCGGTCGACCGATCGGTTCCGAATGTTTCTCGAGCTATTAGCGTCGCCCAAAAATCTGATGTATTGACCAACAAAAACCACTCTTTTGCCAGCTCGGCCCCCGGCGACAGCTCAATAAACTCGACGCCTGGAATTGAAGGGGGCGGGTAGTCCGGTACCCCGTAGACATAGACACGGCGGCAAATTGCACCGAGTCGGCCATATCGACGCATCTGATCGGGAAAATTTGAAAACTTTTGGAAACCCGCATAGAAGTCAACCGGAAGGCGATGTTGAATAATCTGATCCTCGATTAGGTGGCTGATGGTATTCATCATCGAGACCGTATTCACGCCGCGAATGTGCTTGTACTGGGTCGCAATAGAGCGATATAGAGAAATATCCATCATGACTAGGGGTTAACCACTGAAAGTGGCCAGGAAATGCGGGGGATTACTAGAACTCACCGTACAATATAGACCAAAGTAACGAATTACCCTGTACTCAGAAAAACGATTTTGATTTGCCAAGTGTGTTAAGTAAACAGGAAAATCGTAGAAAGAATCAAGGCGCTCAAGCGGTTTTATCTGTCAGCCATTTGTCAATAAGAACACTCTGTGCTTGTTAATTTCTTTAGATTATTAGGGCGATAAAGTTAAACTTGGGGAAGGCTCAGTTACAAACCAAGTTATGCTGTGCGAATATGCTTGTTAAGAGGGGATTCTCTAGCCAGCCTTGTTTTCTGGTCAGCGTCATTTTTGGATAACTGTCAAAAACTCACGATTAAAAAGTTAATCGACTTAGGGGCATCTCAGCAAATTTTTATAGAAGAGCCCGCATAGAAAAAAGCGTGTAGAAGAGCCTGTGAGTAATTCAATCTCGCCTCGTTTGAAGTCAGATACATCAGTCAAATTATCTGTCATTTTAATCACCTCAGACACTTTTAGCAGCATTTACAAAACCATTGGCTATTTGCAGAAACAGACTATTCAAGCTGATTTAGAAATCGTGATCGTTGCGCCATCCCTATCAGCCCTGGCGCTAGACCCGACTCAGCTCGCAGGCTTTGTGGGCTATCGCCTCGTAGAAGTCGGCAAGATCGTTTCCCTGGGTCGAGCCTACGCATCGGGTATTCGCGCCGCGACATACCCTCTGATTGCCCTGGCTGAAGATCATTGTTTTCCGGATGCAGACTGGGCACAGGCCCTGGTATCTGCTCATCAACGGCCCTATGCTGCGGTTGGGCCCGCGCTCCGAAATGCTAACCCCGCCACCGCCATCAGCTGGGCCGATATGCTAATTGCCTATGTGCAATGGCTAGATCCTGCCGTGAGTCAGGTGGTCGATTTTCTCCCAGGTCACAACAGCAGCTATAAGCGAGACCTGCTGTTAGGCTATGGCGATCGGCTAGACGCCATGTTGGAGTCAGAAACTCTGCTGCATTGGGATTTGCGATCGCGGGGCTACGAACTCTATTTAGAGGCGACGGCTCGCACTGCCCATACTAACTTTTCGCAATTTCGCCCCTGGGTGCATATTCTATTTCGCTCAGGGCGTGTATTCGGGGCCAGTCGGGCTCAGGTAGAGCAGTGGTCCTGGCTCAAGCGGTTTGCTTACGCAGCTGCGTCGCCGCTGATTCCGCTGGTGCGGATGGCGCGAATTTTGAGCGGGCTAAATCAGGGAGGGCGAGAGCATATTAAGCTGGCCTTTGGCTCGCTGCCCATGACTCTGCTAGGGCTGATCATGGATGGCTTAGGGCAGATGGTGGGCTATGGGATGGGCCACGGCGATACCCTGCAACAGTATGCAGACGCCGAATTTCATCGAGAGCTTTATCTGGCAGCGTCAGATAAGGCGGACCTGACGGTATCTTTTTGAGTCAACCTCTTTTTGAGTCAACCTCTTTTTGAGTCAGCCTCTTTTTGAGTCAACTAATACCCAATCCAAATGCAGTCCTCCCGATTCAAAAAGGGAGCCTGTCAGAGGCGTAAAATTTGACGTCCCTCGGTATCGGGTATAGCTAGATAGAATTTCGTGTAAGTCAAAACATGCTGATACCTGGAAAAACCATCGGTCAGGGAGAAACCCTGCACACCGATGTTTGCATTGTGGGAGCCGGGGCTGCTGGGCTAACTCTCGCCCACGCATTTGAGGCCGCCCCCTTCTCTGTCTTACTGCTAGAGAGCGGTGGCTTTCAAGTGGATCCGGTCATTCAATCTATGGCTGACGGCACCACTGAGGGCATGCCCTATCCATTTATGACATCGCGGGCGCGCTGCTTTGGGGGGTCAACCACTCGCTGGACCGGGGTTTGCATCCCTTTAGATGCGGGTGATTTTCAACAAAAATCTTGGCTGCCCCACAGCGGCTGGCCCTTTGATCGGTCTGTTTTACTGCCCTACTATCGGCGAGCCCAGCAGATTTTTGGCCTATCGGCGCTGCTCCCACCTGTGCCCGATCGCCTGCCTTTTCACCAGTCGCCGCTCGAGACCAAAACCATGCAGTATAGCTGCCCCCGCGATTTGGGGCGCAAATACAAGCGGCAAATTGTGCGATCGCGCAACGTTACCCTCATTACCCATGCCAACGTCACTGAGCTGATTCCTGACGGAGACAGACAGCGCGTTGCCCACATAGATATCAGGAGTAATCACACTTTTAAGGTCATTCCCAAAACGGTGATTTTAGCCACGGGCGGCATTGAAAATGCCCGCCTATTGCTGGCCTCAAACACACAGTGTGCTAACGGCCTGGGCAACAGCCACGATCTAGTGGGCCGGTTCTTTATGGAACACTATTTCAAAGTGATTGGCATCCTGCCCGTCGACCAGCGACGGCGAGACACCTTATTTCTGACTAACCGCAGGCGGCTGGGTCAAACCCTTGCCAAAGGCACGTTCGGATTGAACGACGAGCTTCGTGAACAGCGTCAGCTGCTTAATTTGCACACCCGTCTCTATCGCTATAGCCGTCTAGAAGACACCGCGACCGTCGCTGCGGCAAAACAACTTCAGTTAGACTTGCTCAACAATCCTCGTCTTGCCTTGACAAGGTATCTTGCCGCAGTAAAAGCGTCTAGAAAACAACAAATCTCGAAACAACAAACCGGGCTGTCTGCCAAGTCAATTTTGCCGCGCTATGTCAGCTGGCACTATTGGAATAAATTTAATCTAGCCGCCCGATTTGATCATGTGCGGCTGCTGGCCTGCATTGAGCAAGAGCCTGACCCCAACAACCGAATTACGCTGTCTCAGCAGCGCGACTGTTTAGGGCAATCGCGGGCTCACCTGACCCTGCGCTTTAGCGATCGCATGTGGGCCAGTGTTGAGCAGTCGCTTTGGCATATAGACCAGGCGCTACAGGCTCAAGGGTTTGGCCCCCTACAGTACAGCTCAGAACGGCTCAAGCATCTCGATCCTTACAACAAAATTGGGCTACATCACATGGGCACGACTCGCATGCACGACAGCCCGCACCACGGCGTCGTGGATGCAAATTGTCGAGTACACGATCTCGCCAATTTGTATGTCGCTGGCAGCTCGGTTTTTCCAACTGGCGGAGCGGCCAACCCGACGTTTACCATTGCCGCTTTGGCACTACGGCTGGCAGACCACATCTATAGCCTGTATACCCATAGCCTGTCTACAGCATCTCCACAGCTTACTTTCCGAACAGAAGATACTTTTCAAACAGACACAGCTCAAACAGATACAGCTCAAACAGATACGACCTCAACAGGTGTTATTAAAGCAGACGCGATGCCATCAGGCACTGGTGCACCGAGCACTGCTGCACCAGGCACTATCAAAACAACCCGTTGAAATATTCGACCGATCTGACATGCCCCAGCAAAATCGAATTGTTCGCGGTTCTCTCTCTATATTTCTGGCTCAAGCCAGTATTGTTCCAACCGGTATCCTCACCGTTATCTTTCTCACTGACCGACTGGGGGCTATGGCCTACGGTGCTTATACGCTGGTTGCTACCACTATACTGTGGTTGGAATGGAGCATCATGGCTCTGTTTGGTAAAACGGTGATCAAATTTATCAGTGAAGCAGACGATTGGCGGCCAGCGGGCACCACAGCGCTGCGTCTGTATTTGAGCATCAGTACTGTGGCCGCCGTTGGTCTGTGGATACTCTCCCCCCTGGTTGCCCAGGGGCTCGATGAACCGGCTCTAACGGCCTACCTGCGTCTGTTTGCCTTAGATATTCCAGTATTTTGTACCGCCCAAGCCCATCAACAAATTTTGCTAGGTATCGGCAAATTTTCTCAGCAGGCCCTGATCGCCACCAGCCGCTGGGTGATTAGACTGCTTCTGATCGTCGGGTTTATCCAGACCGGCTGGTCTGTTAACGGCGCAATCCTAGGATGCCTTGGCACCTCATGGGTAGAGCTTTTCCTCTGTCGATGCTATGTGCGGCCTTCTTTACGAGGCCAAATGGTCTTTCCGCCAGGCGTGTGGCGATATGTGCTGCCGCTGGTGGCTCAGGCCCTGCTGATGCGAGGCTATCAACAGATGGATCTCTATCTGCTCAAGGTATTGGGCGGAGATTTGGCCCAGGCGGGCATTTATGGGGCCACCCGCAATTTATCTCTGATCGTCCTGATGGCGGGCACCTCTGTCTCAGCCGTTCTACTGTCTGACTTAAATCGGATCGTCACCTCGGGAGACGCTGATCTGGCAAGAACAACGGTGAGAAACTCGATGCGGTTTAGCGTTTGTCTGTTGCCCGTTGTGGGGTTGGCCACGGGGGCCGCTGACGAAATTCCCGGTGTTCTATTTAGTGCTGAGTTTGCTGCTATGTCAGCACTGTTGGGGCCGATCATGCTAGGAACCGTAGCCCTGGTGGTTGTCCTAGTCAGCGGCTCTATTTTGGTGGCTTCTCAAAGGCCAACCTGGACGCTGTGGCTGATTGTGCCCATGATGATAACGGCAGCCCTCAGTCATCTCTTTTTAGTGCCTCACCATCAAGCGCTGGGGGCGGCTTGCAGCATCGCCCTGTCCTCGGTTTTAGGGGCGCTGCTGGCCTGCGGTTTGGTCTATCAGATCTGGCGCGTTTATCCTCCTTTGAGCACTCTGCTGCGCAGTTTGATCGTCAGCGGGGTTGCCTTTGGCATCGCCGCTGCCTGGCCAGCCTCGGGGCTATGGGTGTTGATCAAGCTGATGCTGGCTACTGCGATGAGCTTAGGGACGTTTATTTTGCTGGGCGAAATTAGCGATCGCGAACTGGCTGCGATCGCACCGTCGCTGTTACCAGGCTTCTCCAAGAAAAATTGAGTCAGTGAAAAATTGAGTCAGTTGTCTGCAAACCGTCCATGGCTAAACTGTTGATAAACTGTCTACAGTAATGCAATACATCCCCCCATCCTTCTGGCACCATGAGCATTGTCAAGCCCGCCAGCCCCCTGATCTACCCCGAAAGCGATGGCCAACCTATGACAGAGAGCGACCCCACCCGCGACTATCTGAATCTATGCGGTTGAGGCGCTGCGGCTTTATTTTCAGAGTCGGCGCAATGTGTATGTGTCAGGCAATTTATTTATTTACTACGAAGAGGGTAACCCCCAGGCGGTCATGTCACCCGACGTCTTTGTCGTTTTTGGGGTCAGCAACCGCAAGCGTCGAACCTACAAGACCTGGCAAGAAAACGGCAAGCTGCCCTCGTTTATTTTAGAAATCACCTCTAAGACCACCCAACGAAAAGACGAGGTTGAAAAACCTCAGCTTTATGCCAGTCTAGGCGTTCAAGAATATTTTCAATACGACCCCACCGCCGACTATCTCAAACCTCAGCTTAAGGGCGCTCGGCTCGTAGAGGGGCGCTATCAAACTTTGCCCTTAGACCAAACCGCTGAGGGGGTGCCTTTTTTACACAGTCAAATCCTGGGGCTCGACCTGCAGCTGCAAACACCTCGAATCATTGGACTAGCCCCTTTACCGAAGGCGCTCAGGTTTTATGACCCGCAGACCGACAGCACCCTGCCAAGTCGCGATGAAGTCGAAGAAGAACGAGATCTGGCTCAGCAAGAGCGAGATCTGGCTCAGCAAGAGCGGAATCTGGCTCAGCAAGAACGAGATCTGGCCCAGGCAAAGGCCGAGCGCCTAGCCAAACGGCTGCGCGACATGGGGATTGAGCCTGACGAACTGTAACTGTCCTAAGCCTTCAGAAAGGCCACCAATTCCTCCAGCTTGTCCCAGGCCGCACCGCTCTGCAAGATTTCTTTCGCTTTAGCCACACCTGCTGCACAGGTCTCTTCAAAGTTGGTGCCCGTCACCCCGTTCCCAACCTTCAGCGCCAGGGCCGCATTCAGGGCGACCACGTCTTGCTGAGCCTGGGTGCCACGCCCTTGCAGCACCGCTTGCATAATCGACACGTTTTCCTCAAGCTCACCGCCGCGCAGGGCTGAGACCGGCGCTGGTGCCACCCCAAACTGACGCGGATCTAGCACTTTGGAAACCACCTGACCGTTTTCTAGCACGGCCACATCCGTTTCTGCGCCGAGCCCAACTTCATCCAATCGTTCGCGACCATGCAAGATCATCGCCTGGGGCATGCCCAGCTGGTTTAGCGCCTCGGCCATCGTCATCAGCACCGACGGGTCAAAGACGCCAATCACCTGGCCTGTGGGCCGCAGCGGGTTGACCAAAGGCCCCAGCAGATTAAACACCGTGCGAATTTTGAGGGTGCCGCGAATCGGGGCGACCGCTTTCATGGCAGGATGCCATCCTCGGGCAAACAAAAAGGTGACCCCCACTTCCTTGAGTGCTGCTTTAGCCTGCTCGGGAGGGGCCGCCAGATTGACTCCCAATGCTTCAAGCACATCGGCTGAGCCCACCTTGCTCGACGCCGAGCGATTACCATGCTTGGCCACGGCAACCCCAGCCGCTGCTGCCACAAAAGTCACCGCTGTGGAAATATTAAAGGTTGAAGCCCCATCGCCCCCGGTGCCGCAGGTATCGATGCGGGGGGTCGGCAGTGAGGCATCTGCTGCGGTGCCCCCCAGAGACTGACCTTGCAACACCCGCGCCATCCCCGCCAGCTCAGCGGCGGAGAAGCCCTTAGCCTGGAGCGCTGCCAAAATCGCCCCCGACATGATTGGATCAATGGATTCGGTGAGCCAGCCCCGCATCAACGTTTCAGCTTGATCTATTGACAGGGACTGCTGATCAATCAGCTGCTGCAGCAGGGTTGACCAGTTTTGCTGTGGTTTTTGAGACAGGGGGGTATCGCTTACGGCTTGGGTCACGGCACAGGTTTAGAGACTTCAACTTATCAAGCTACTACAGTCAGAATTCAAAATTCAAAATTCAAAGTTAAAAGTTACTGACTTTACCGTTTTCTATGCACTAGGAGCAGAAACGGTAGAACGCGATGTTTTGCCCAAAACATCCCTATCTATGGTCGAACAATTCGTTATTGGCTAAACTAATGCAAATGTTCTTGTCGAGTTTGTAGATGGCTTACGATAACCCTGCTAGACGTTTGCATATTTTATTGCACAAAGCTTTTGATTTTGAGGATCCAAGCAAAGCACAAAAGGGTATTCAAAGTCGCCAAATATGGGCAGGAGTCTTTGCCGTGGATTCCAATAATAAGACTGAGCTACTGATCTATGCTGAAGAATTTCTTGCTCTTCTTAAGAGTACAAGAGAAGCAGTGAAGCGATTTCACTCAGTAAACCATGCCTCTTATGTACGCGCATTAGATCATATTAGTTCAGCTGTCTACAGTCATGGCTTCTTGGGCAGTCAATGGAATGTTTTGGGCGCTACGCTGAAAAATCCAGCAATAATGGACATTCTTGAAATTACTGCCAATACTATAGACAGGGAAACTCGACTCTTTGAAATCACCCAGGAGCAACTGGATGAGCTTCTGGATTCTGTAAAAACGCTATTGGATGATGTTCTACGTAGCGACCTTGATGACGATATCAAAACGTTTTTAATTGTTCGTTTGGAAGAGATCTGTTCAGCCATCCATCACTATACCGTCTGTGGTAGCGAGGGGTTGTGCCATGTGGTTGAAGCCAATATCGGCGCAGTGCTTTTGAAGTCTATTGGATTGACGCCTGAACAGAAGGCGCACCCAGCTTGGAAAAAGTTCTTTGACCTGATGATGAAATTTGGCGTCCTCCTCGGGCTTATAGCCGATGCAGATGGGTTTTTGCTACCTAGGGCAGGGGATTTGATAAAACACCTTCTTCCAGGGGAATAAACCCTTTGACTCCTGATCAAGAGCGCATCAATGTTTCTTCTTAGACAGTGATGCCATTAAAAAGTACTCTTGTTGTTCTTACAATTAAAAAAACTGTGCTATGAAAGCTGAAGAACGCACCATTTCTCAAATTCTCACCGAGCAAATCTGTTATGAGATTCCACCATATCAGCGCCCTTACTCTTGGGAGAAAGAGAATGTGCAGCAGCTTTTAGATGACTTGCTAGAAGCTTATGAAGCCCAGGATAAGGAATATTTTATTGGCTCTCTTATCACAATCGAACGCGACAAAGATCGCCTCTATGATGTGGTTGACGGTCAGCAGCGTCTCACTACCCTTAACGTCATCCTGGCCCGATTTCGTGACCATATAGCCAATGGAAATATTGAGAAGGATCTGCAGCAACGACTTCTTCCTATCGATCCATACGATGACAAATTGCCAGAACCACGACTTTCCCTAAGGAGGAAGGATCAAAATTTCTTCCTTAAGCACATTTTGGAAGCCGAACCTATTCCTGAAGATAAACTGCGTAACCTGGAGCCGCCTCAGCGTCATTTGATTGAAAACGCGAGCATTGTGGATGCGTTTTGCCAAAACATTGACCCACAAAAACTTATTCAGCTGACGAGGTTCATCTTGAAATCGGTGTACGTTGTTTTTGTTATAACCTTTTCCTTTCAGTCTGCTTATCGTCTGTTCAATGTCCTCAACGCTCGAGGGATGCCCCTCTCCAATGCCGACCTGATCAAAAATAGCCTGTTTGGTCAACTCGATGGCCAGATCGGCGAAAGCAAGAAGCTAGAGGAAAGCTGGCTGGAGCTAGAAGATACGATTGGCATTGATCGCCTCGACACCTTTTTCAGCCACTACCGCACCGCCATCACGGCTACTAAGGCGCGCGGTGCCCTTCATGAAGAGATGGAAGTCCTCATCAAGAAAAGTGATAATGGGCCATTTGTGCTGCTAGAGGCCTTCATCAAATCAGCTGAGCAGTATGTCCGTATTGCTGAAAACGACTTCTCCGATTCTGCCACGCTGAGATCCTTGAACGCATTAGAGCGCGTGAGATACGACGAATGGATTCCTCCCTTGCTCACCTTCTTGAGTCATAAGGTGGAAGGCTTTAGCGAGCCTGAGTTTGTTGAACTCATTGAA
The DNA here is from genome assembly GCA_039815385.1 of Cyanobacteria bacterium P01_A01_bin.114. Classification (GTDB taxonomy): domain Bacteria; phylum Cyanobacteriota; class Cyanobacteriia; order Phormidesmidales; family Phormidesmidaceae; genus SIO4C1. The sequence continues at coordinate 13,359 of JBCBZL010000002.1, read as the reverse complement.
AAAATCACAATGCAAAATTGGGTGCGTCGGCTGGGTCGGGCTGCTCGCCTAACCATTTACTATCAACTGATTCGTGCGATTCGCGGCCAGAAATCCGCAAACGAAATCCGGGAAATTTTTTATAAAAACGCTCAAAACAGCAATTTTTTACAATTTTTAGGCGGTGATATCTACGGCCAGCCCTTCACCAATGCGGTATTACTGCGGTTAGAGGAAGCTGCTCAGGATGAGTCGGTCACTAAAATCTATTCTGGAGAAATTACGATTGAGCATGTCCTGCCCCAAGCTCTGAAAGATCCCTATTGGATTGAACGTTTCGAGCCAGGACAACATCAGCACTGGGTTCATAAACTCGGCAACCTAGCGCTTTTAAGCGGACGCAAAAACTACCGTGCTCAATACTTCAGCTTTGATAAGAAGAAAGCTATCTACCTAAACAAGATGCAGAAAAAGAGGGTGTCCTTCGATTTGACCAAGGACATTTGTGAGCAGGATGAATGGACTGTCTGCACTATTGAGAAAAGACATACAGACCTCTTACAACTTGCTCAAGAAATCTGGTTTATCTGATGAAGCTAGCTTTCCGAATACTTCGCAGTACCCCCATGATTTGATTGGTGGTGTAGCAGAACACATCCGTTAAGTAGTGTTGGCTATACCTGTAAAAGTCTGGCCAGCGATCGCAAAAGTTGTCTCGGAACTATTGTTAGCCGCGATCGCATGTCAGCTTCAACCTTTGACCACTGCACAAAGACTGACGGAGCCGTTGAATCTGCAACTGTTCTACATCCCAGCCGCGATCGCCCAGCTGTAGGGTATCGGGTTCTAACAGTTGCATCGATTGCTCAAAAGCATGTCTGGCCATCAGACTGCCTCACCATTAACGATAGGGTTTGCTGGATTGTTTCCAGCTCAAAAACTAATCGCGAATGAGGGAAGAAGCGGAGAGCTCAGGCTTAAGCCGGCACCTCAACCCGCTGAGTTCCTGCCAGGCCAAAGGCAGCGTGCACCGTTTGTAACGCATCAACGCCCTCTGCCTCAGACACCACGCAGCTGACTTTGATCTCTGAGGTGGCAATCATTTGAATGTTGATTTGCCGGTCTGCCAGGGCTTTGAACATTTTGGCCGCGACCCCCGGCTGATGGATCATGCCGATGCCCACGACGCTGACTTTGGCAATGTTTTTGTCAACCACAATCTCGTCACCGCCGAGGTCTGTCAAGAGACCCTGGAGCACCTCTCGCGCCAGGTCAGCATTGTCCTGGGCGACGGTAAAGGCAATGTCTCGGGTTTTTCTGTCCTTCAACAATCGGCAGCGCTGCGACTGGATGATCATGTCAACGCTGATGCCGCGATCGGCCAAAATCTGGAACACTTTGGCGGCCATGCCGGGTTCATCTGGCACATGGCGAATGGCTAGACGAGCCTGCCCTCGATCAAGCGCCGCGCCTCGCACCGGGGGACCCGATCGGGCAATCTCGTCTAGGCGAGCGGGGGAGCTGCTGACTTCAAAGGTTTGACACAGGGCTGAGATGGCGCGATCGCAATCGGCCTGAACAATCGTGCAGCTTACCTTCACCTCAGACGTCGAGATCATTTGAATATTGACCCCTGCCTCGGCTAGGGTCGAAAACAAACGCGCTGCCACCCCGGGGCGACCGATCATCCCAGCTCCAGCGATACCCACCTTGGCAATTTGCCGATCGACCATCACCTCAGCCGCATCTGTAGACAGGCTGGCAGATCCTCTCAAAGCCGGAGCGATTGCCTCGGCCACTGCTTCGGCCCGATTGAGTAAGCCTTTCTCAACCGTAAATGCAATATCGTTGGTGTTCCCTTCATGAATCGACTGAATGATCAGATCGACATTCAGCTCTTGCTGGGCAATCTCCCCAAATAGTTGGGCCGCCACCCCTGGGCGATCGGGCACCCGCAGCAGCGCCACCTTAGCCTGGTCAGTATCAAACTCAACCGCATCCACCGGGTGAGCAATCTCTAGCCCCTCTAGCGGTCGTGGCTGAGGGATCGGTGAGGTGACCCGAGTCCCCGGCTGATCGCTCCAGCTGGAGCGCACTACTAAGGTAATGCCGTAGTTGCGAGCAATTTCTACCGCCCGTGGGTGCAAAACACTTGCCCCCAAGCTGGCCAGCTCCAGCATTTCATCACAGGTAATCTCGCTCATCAGCTGAGCCTCGGGCACCAGCCTCGGATCGGTGGTCAAAATACCGGGGACGTCAGTGTAAATCTCACAAAAGTCAGCCTGTAGCGCCGCCGCCAGGGCCACCGCAGAGGTGTCTGAACCGCCTCGCCCCAGGGTGGTAATTTCTAAGTCAGAAGCATCGCTGATGCCTTGAAACCCGGCCACCACAACTACCTGGCCTTCCGCCAGGTGGCGTTGGACCCGCTCTGTTTTAATTTGCAAAATCCGAGCGTGGGAATGACGCGCTTCGGTGACGATGCCCACCTGTGCCCCCGTCAGTGAAATCGCCGCCTGTCCGCGCTCCTGCAGGGCCATGCTAAGCAGGGCGATGGTGACCTGTTCACCCGTTGACAGCAGCATGTCCATTTCTCGGCGGCTGGGTCGGCTTGAGATCTCATCGGCTAGCTTGACCAGCCCATCGGTCGTCTTACCCATCGCAGACACCACGACCACCACGGTATTACCTGCCGCCGCCGTTTTGTGGACCCGCTCTGCCACTGCTTGGATACGCTCAACGCTCCCGACCGAAGTTCCACCATACTTTTGGACAATTAGCGCCATAGCCCTGCTTAAATAGTCAACTCAGCATTTAACTCAGACTTAATAAACTTATCAATCAAACCTCTGAAAAGGGTACCGGCAGCCCACATATTTTCATGTTTTAGAACTGTGGGTTAGCCGTATGGGAAACATTTACGCTCTACATAAATCTATATAAAACGAGGGACCCCACTACCCGCTGTGTGATGTTTGGTTAAAGCCAGCTTTATTCATTTTTTGACACATTAGGTCTTCATTTGCTCACAGAAATCAGGGTCAATCTCTGGGCCTACAGCTAATATTTGACCTATTTTCAGGGTTTCAGACACTTTAATCTGACCTGCCGGGCAAAGTTCCTATCGAAAATTTTTCGTAAATCGCTGGCTTGAACCTTTCAACACCGGGGTGTGAGAGATAAGATTTGTTCAAGGTACTTAATACTTAGTTACACGCCATGACAGCAGTCCTTCAAGGCCGACCCGCTTCGGCATCAACGACAGCAAAGCAGCAGCAGCTCCACCATGTTGTGATCATAGGGGGCGGTTTTGGCGGTCTCTACGCCGCTAAGGCGCTACGGCAAGCCCCTGTGAAGGTCACGCTCATTGACAAGCGTAACTTCCACCTATTTCAGCCACTTCTATATCAAGTAGCGACTGGCGGGCTTTCTGCCGGTGATATCTCTTCGCCCCTGCGGTCAGTTTTAAGCAACCAGAAAAACGTCAAAGTAATCATGGGCGAGGTGGTTGAGATTGACCCCGATCGCCAGCAGGTGAGGCTCAAGCGCAACGAGGTGATTCCCTTTGATAGTTTGATTGTGGCCACCGGCTCTAGCCACCACTACTTTGGTAACGATCAGTGGTCTAACATTGCCCCTGGGATGAAAACCATTGAAGATGCTTTAGAGGTGCGTCGTCGCATTTTCTTAGCCTTTGAAGCCGCTGAGAAGGAAACTGACCCGGCGCGGCGGCAGGCGCTGCTGACCTTCATGGTCGTAGGGGGCGGTCCGACGGGGGTAGAATTGGCCGGAGCCCTGGCTGAACTGGCCTATGAAACCATTAAGGACGACTTTCGGGATATTGACCCTCGCGAAACCAAAATTTTGCTGCTCGAAGGGATGGATCGGGTCTTACCCCCCTACCCGGCTGAGCTATCTGCTGAAGCTCAAAAGTCGCTTGAAAAGCTGGGCGTAGAGGTTCGAACCCAGTCGCTGGTCACCAATATCGATGGCGATACAGTCAGCATCAAGGCTGGCGATGGTATTGAGACCATGCAGGCCTGCACCGTTCTTTGGGCAGCCGGTATCAAAGCCTCTCCTCTGGGCAAAGCCATTGCCGAGGGTACGGGCGCTGAGCTTGATCGCATCGGTCGAGTGATTGTGGAGCCTGACCTAAGCGTGCCGGGCTATCCCAACCTGTTCATTGCGGGTGATTTGGCCCACTTTGCTCACCAGGATGATAAGCCTCTACCTGGCACTGCCGCCGTCGCCATGCAAATGGGGAACTACCTTGCAAAGCGTCTGAAGCGACGGTTGGCGAGTCAAGAAACGGCTCAGTTTAAGTACAAAGATAACGGCAGCATGGCGGTGATCGGTCGGAATGAAGCTGTTGCCAACCTAAATTTCGTGAAACTGTCTGGGTTCCCAGCCTGGTTTATGTGGATTTTTATTCATATCTACTACCTGATTGAGTTTGATAGCAAGCTGATGGTGATGCTGCAGTGGGGGTTAAATTATTTCACCCGTCAGCGCGGTGCTCGTCTGATTACAGGGGATGATTCTATCCCAGCGATTTCTGAAGCCCTCGATGAGATACAGACAGAGACCGAACTCGTGACTATGGATAAACGGCCTGAAGCAAAAGCAACTGTTTAAGCTTAGACAGTTTAAGCTTAGACAGTTTAAGCTTAGGCAGTTTCGGCTTAGGTAGTTTCGGCCTAAGGGGGCTCCAGATCAAAAAACTCAAATAGCTGCTCGCTTCTGACGCCTATGAGCTTAGACGGCTGCATACTTTTGGGGTCGCGCTGACAGTGCGACCCTTTTTTATGCTCTATTGCATCTTTCTGGTGCATCTTTCTGGTGCATCTTTCTGGTGTATCTTTCTGGGCTGCGCTAACGCCCATGCTGTTTTGTCAGTGCCCAGCCCTTCATTTCAACTTCATGTATAGATTCCATTCGGTAAATCATGAAACAAGATGCAGAAGTCGCCTGAGATAAATGCCATTAAATGGGGTTGTGGCAAATAGCCCTCCCGCATCAAACTTTGGGAACCCCTGTAGATGCTACCTTAACGATTTTTAAGCTAGAGCTAGCTGACTGAGACGTTGCTCAATGAGGTTATCTCTTTAAGCGTATGGCTACAACCGTTTTATATGACCCGATTACTAATCCAGATCCGACTGCACTAGATTATTTGACCTACGGCCAACTGCCGCTCTCGCCCCGCTTTATCGCAGAGTTTCCACCTGCTGAGTTGTCGGATATTACCGACGTTTTCGAAATCCCAGCGTTTCCACAATCTACCGGTGCAAGCGGCGTTAATTTAGATACCAACGGCCTCATCTTCAATAACCTGCCTGGGTACAATCCCCTTGTTTACTACGCGACCAATGGGGTTACGAAGATTCCAACCGGGAATACATTTTCTGCCAACAACCGGACTGGCTATGCCGGGTTTACCAATTACAGCATTGACGTCGATTTAGGAGATATTGATCTTGACAACTTAGATATCACAGAGTTTGTCAATGACATAGACCTGACCGCCATTAATGCCCAGTTTCCTGAGCTTGATGCAGATCAAGGCTTCACCCTGACCTTTGATTTAGCGATAAATGAAGAAGATAGCGGCTCTAATCGAGCCGGTTTCAGTCTGATTGTGATTAGTGATGATCTCACCAAAGGGATTGAAATCGGCTTCAAAGAAGAGGGGGCAAATAGCGATCGCATCTTTGCTCAAAACGCTAACCTCAATGCCGCCACCGAAGGGGAATCTAGTACAGCTGCGCTTGAAATCAGCGACACTCAGCAGTACAGCCTGACCTTTTTGGATGACAGCTACGAACTCAGGGCTAACAATACGCTGCTGTTGCAAGGGTCGCTACGGGATTACAGCTTTGATCCAACCAATAGCGATCCCCCTTTCCCTAGCAATGTTAACCCTTACGAAACCCCAAATTTTGTCTTTTTGGGAGACAACACTGACCAGGGCTATGCAGACTTTACCCTGGGCAGCATTAGTGTTGAGGTTGAGGACGACAGCGGCCCAGGGGATGTCCCTGCCCAGCCCGACTTTGATAATGATCAAAAAGCAGACCTCGTCTGGCGCAACTATAAGACAGGTCGCAATGCCCTCTGGTATATGGATGGCGCTAATTTAAAGCAGGCTGCCTACATCAATACGGATGTTGCCGATCCCAACTGGCGGATTGAGGGCGTCGGAGATTTTGGCGGCGATGAGACGCCAGAAATTGTTTGGCGTAACTATACCACCGGTCGCACCGCTCTGTGGTACATGGAGGGTGCTAACCTATCGAGCGCCGAATTTGTCAATTTGGATGTCCCCAACCCCGATTGGCAAATTGAAGCGGTGGACGATTTTGATAACAATGGCAGCGCTGACCTGGTCTGGCGCAACTATAAGACAGGTAAAAACGCCCTCTGGTACATGGATGGCAGCACCGTAGAACGGGCTGAGTTTATCCAATCGGTGGCCAGTCCTGACTGGCATATCGAAGGGGCAGGTGACTTTGATCAAAATGGTCAGGTTGACCTGGTCTGGCGTAACTATGCCAATGGCCAAAATGCTATCTGGTATATGGATGGCGCTAATTTAGAGCGAGCCGAATTTATCCAGTCATTGGCAGGCCGCGACTGGCGTATTGAGGGGGTCGGTGATTACAACAACAATGGCAGCGCCGATTTGGTCTGGCGCAACTACGCGAATGGCAGCAATGCCCTTTGGTACATGAATGGGGCCAATCTGGAACAAGGTGTCTTTATCGACACAAGCGTCGCTAACCCAGACTGGCAAATAGCAGTCGCTTAGGGTACAAGCTCTTGATCGGCGGTTAAGAGTGATTCGGTGACTTAGCTTTAGCTTCTAAACTTTCTAACCGGCTCTTGAGTTCCTGATTCACCTTTTTAACCGCATCAAGATCCTTCCGCATTGCTTCGAGGGCCTTATCTGAGCCAATATTTTTCTGCACTTTTTGGGCAGCTTCTTCGGCGCGGCGTTTGACGCGCCCATCGGGGCTTTGCTCGGCCAGCCCTCTAAGTATGCGGAGGGCACTGGGGCTTTCCATCTGGCCCAGTGCCCCCACAGTGGCTACTTGAGTGAGGAAAAAGTCTTCACGGGCCAGGGTTTCTAGCCGTTCTAAAATCTTGTCGGTGTTAGCTGGGGTTTGCCCTGTGGAAATCGTTCCTAGGGCTCGAATGGCATTAAGGCGCAGGGCCTGGGGGGTGCCTAGCTCAGTGTAGGGCATTAGCAGGTTGAGGGCGGCTTCAGAGGTTTTGAACTGGCTCAGGCCGCCAATCGCACCAGAGCGAATGATTTCATTCCAACCGGAGCGGTCTTTGAGCACCGCATCAAGGAGTTTTAGGGTTTTCTTTTCTTTATCTTTGCCATTGTCGAGGGTGCTAGAGCCGATCTTGCCGAGCGATCGCACCGCCGCCGACTCTACGTAGTAGCTCTCATCGCCTTTCTCGACAATCGTTTTAAGGGCTTTGTAACTATCAGCGGTTTTGATGCCTGCTAGCGCCTCAACCACGGCCCGACGCACTTTAGAATGTTTGTCTTTGAGCCCTTTAAGCAATCCATCCGCCGCCTGATCGAGCTGAATCTTTGCCAAATTTTCGGCGACCTCAGCCCGCACTGCCCAAAACGGATCGTGTCGCAGCGACTGAATTAACGCCTCGACCGCCTCTAAGCTGCCTTTCTTCGCAATCGCCTCTGCCGCATAAATCCGCGAAATCGGATCGGGGTCATATTCAAGCTGTGCCTTTAGCTCCTGCAGCGGATACTCCAGCGTCACCGTTTTCAGGAAATGATTGCCCACATCAAAGCTAATAAAGTCGGGCTTCTGCGCCAGCGGAAAATACAGCGCTTGCTCCCGCTCGTGAATACGCACCGTCAGGGTTTGGATTTTGGATTTTGGATTTTGGTGATTGGTGATTGGTGATTTGCCCTTTTGCTTTTCGCCCTTCGCCTTTCGCCCTTCGCCTACTTCTTCGATATATCCAAACCCCACCGGAATCCTCAGATCAAACAGCCCCTCCTGCACCTGTGACTTGCCATCTTTAACCTGGGTCTGAGTTACCGTAAGTTTGGCCAGCTGACTCTCGCTATCCCAGCTGTAAGCAATCTTGTAATCAGGGTGGCCGCCGCGATAGACATACTGATCGAAAAGGAAGCGAAGGTTGCGACCGGTGGCTTTATCAATGGCTCGCAGCAGGTCAATGGTTTCGACGGTGCTGTGGGCATTGTCTTCTAAAAAGGTTTTGAGGGTCTGGGTAAACAGCTCATCCCCCAGTTCCGTATGGATCATGTGATACACACAGGAGCCTTTTTCATAGATGTGGCGATCGTAGAGTTCGATCGGCTCACGGTAGATGTGGGTAACCAGAGGCCGACGATAGCGGCTGGCGTCTTCTGATATATAGGCGCGGGCATGGTTGAGATGGTAGTAAGCCGCTTCGTCTGGGTTGAGGGCGTGCTCTAGCCACAGCACTTCTGAATAGGTGGCCATGCCTTCTTTGACCCAGGCGTGGGACCAGTGGTTGATCACAATCAGGTCGCCAAACCACTGGTGGGCTAGCTCATGGGCAACCAGGGTTTCAGAGGTTATGTTGTCGAGGGCAGCACGCTCGTCAAGCAAGCAGCGGTCAGTGAGTAATGTCGTGGTGGTGTTTTCCATGCCGCCGAAGATAAAGTCAACGGGGCAAACCTGGTCGTAGTTGGAAAACGGATAGGGATAGCCAAACACCTGGCTGAAGTGCTCTAGCATTTGCGGTGTTTTGCCCATGGTGAGCTTACCCTGGTCTTTGCGGCCCTGTTGAACGTAGTAGGTGACGGGCTTGCTTTGCCACTCGTCTCGGATCACATCGAACTCGCCCACTGCCAGGGTCATCAGGTAGCTGGGGTGAACCTGGTCGAGCTGCCAGTGATATACCTTGTCGTCGCCGTCTTCGGTAGTAGCGGTGAGCTCTCCGTTAGAGATGGCAAAAAACCGCTTGGGGACGCGCACTTTGAGCTCAGAGGTGGCGAGCTGGCCAGGGTAGTCAAAGCAGGGAAACCAAAACCGAGAGTCTTCGTCTTCGCCCTGGGTCCAGACTTGATAAGGTTTGTCGGGGTAGTGCTCGTCTGGGGCGATGAAGTATATGCCGCGCTGGGGATTTTCGACTCGGTAGCTGATGCTGAGGGTGATCGGTTTGCGGGCCTCGGTGGGATTTTTTAACTGGATGTGCAGCTTTTCGCCGTCGTAGTCAAAGGGCTGTTTGGCGCTGCTGATTTTGACGGTGTCAATGTGTAAGCTAACGGCATCTAGCGTAAGGCTATTGACCCCACTGCGCACCGGATTGAGGCGAATTTGACAGGTGCCACTGTAGCGTTTGTTAGGGATATCTAAATCGAGATCGAGGGCAATGTGCTCTACCTGACCGGGGCGGTCGGGGTTGTAGTGAGGATACGCGCCGGGGAGCTCAAAGGGTTTGTGGCCGTTGTCGTCCGTAGAAAAGAGATGATAAGCGTTAGGCATTGGTGTGCAGGGGCTGATGTATAAGTGGGCATGAACGGGTTGGCGTAGAGAGAAGGTGAGGAACACACGGATGCGCGGACAGGGAGACGCGGGGACGCGGAGATGGGAAGACGCTAGGACGGGTGGATTTTCTGGGGGTCAGCGTGTTGTTTTTAATTACATTAACGTTTCTTCGTCAGAAGGTTAGGGGGGCTTGCCTTTGAGATAATAAATGCACAATTTTGATCTATGTTCAGTTTGAAACCTTAAGTTTTAGCTAAGGGCGCATTGAATGCCGGGATGTGATCAATATTTAATCTGAAACGAAGATTTAGAGCCTCTTTTATGAACGCAGCTGTAACGACTTTCATCAACGGTGTGCTCTCGGTAAAGCCCCTGGCAAATTTTGCTAAAAATCGGGCGCGACAAATGATGATCAAACGCGCTGAGTCAATCGGGGTTTACTGGCGCGATGAGGTCAAGCAGCTGAGCGCGCGGGGCAGCGACGCAAAATTTAATCCAATCTGGGAGAAAGAACTGGCTGCGATCGCAGCTCCCCATCTCACCTATCCCGACTACTACCTGACCAGCTTCCACGCCTACGAAGAGGGTAACTTGGGCTGGCTGCCCGCTATGGAGGTTGAATCTGCCGCTCGTGCCGTCCATGCCCGGCTCTGGCCTGAAGGGGACGCCGAGGGCGATCGGCGGCTGCATCAGACCTATCATCGCGTGCTCAAAGAGAAACTGCCCACCGCTCCCAAAACCATTGTTGACCTTGGCTGTAGCGTCGGCCTCGACACCTTCCCCTTGCAGGCCGCCTATCCCGATGCCCAGATCATAGGTGTAGACCTTTCTCCCTATTACCTGGCCGTTGCCCAGTATCGTCAGCACAATTTGTCGGGTCTCCCTGCCCATTTTCCCATCCAATGGGTGCATGCACCCGCTGAGGCGACGGGGCTACCCGCTGACTCTGCTGACTTAGTCTCGGCCTGTCTGATGTTTCACGAGCTGCCGCAGTCAGCGGCGCGTTTGGTGATCAACGAAGCCGCTCGGCTGGTAAAACCCGGCGGACACTTTGCCCTGATGGATATGAACCCCCAATCAGAGGTTTATGCCAAGATGCCGCCCTATATTTTGACCCTGCTCAAAAGTACAGAGCCCTACCTAGACCAATATTTCGCCTTAGATATTGAGCAAGCTTTTCGGGAGGCCGGGTTTGAGCCCCCGTCTATTACGTTTAACACCGTCCGCCATCGGACTATTGTGGCAAGCAAAAATGTGGCGAGCAAAAAATAACTCAAGACGTCTGCTGTTCAGGCATTTTCTCCCTGGCCTTAAGCTGCCACAACCGACCGCCTTCATACGCTGGGGCAACTTTGTAATCAGCCATCTGGTCGAGCTGGTTTCTAGCTTGGTGAGAAACATTGAAGATGAATATCTGATCGAACCCCTCAGGGATGACGGGTCGGTCAGGCTCATTGAACAGCAGCAGGGCTTGCTCAGGGCTGAGAAGATGGCACAGGGAAAAGATTTCTCCTAAATTGGTGTGGTGATTGCTGCTGATTAACAGCGTATTAGGGGAGCTGTCTATAACGCGGACGACTTCTGGATTGAGGTGACTGTTTTTTTTATGCCACCAGGTATCAGCTGGGAGACTGACTGCACAGGAGAGGATACCTGCCATGATTAAACTGACCAGAGTACCGCGCCAAAACAGTCGGGCTCGGCGGGCTGAGAGCTTTTGCGCGAGTAGATAGGCAAGGGCCAACTGCAGGCCTAGATAGGTGGGCGTCAGGTAGCGACTGATGCTAGACCGTCGCCCCCCGCTGACCAAATCTGGGCCAGCTAAAGCGACGAGCGTGATGCCCCCGAGTAAGGCGAGAAAGATCAGGGCTGATTTGGGCAGGTGCCTGGTCGCCCAGATCAGGGTATAACCGATTAAGGCCAGGGCCAAGAGAATGGGGGGAATCGTATAAAACAGCGGATCGGTGGCGTCTAAATTTAGGTCAAAAAACAGCCGGGTGAGGTTACCAGCCCAAATTTTTGCCAGCGCCCCCGTTGACATCGGTACAGCTGTCCAGCCCATCACCGCCTGCAGGTCAGACCTGAATATGAATTGCAACCAGGGTGTAAATAGCAACAAGCTGGCCCCGACGCTCAGCGCAAAGTTTCGTAGGACGGTGCGATATCGGGTTTGCCAGCTGGATGACTGCCCTGTGACGGTTTGCCAGATGACATAACCACTGTGGCTAGCCGCCATCAAGAGCGTCAAAACGCAGACATATAGGCTAGCCGTCATGGCCGCAGCGTAGGTCAGCCAGCCCAGTAGGCTGTTTTTGCGCAGCGCCTTGAACAAAGCTATGCTGGTCAGCGCTATCGCCAGTGCCCACAGGCTGTATTCTCGGGCTTCTTGGGCATATAGATAGTGGAACGGGGAGACCGCTATCAGAGCGGCACTGATGCTGGCTGTGACCGGAGAGCTAAAGAGTTCTAAACTTAGCCAGTAGACCGCTGGAATCAACAAGATGCCTGCGATCGCAGCCACCAACCGGGTGGCCAAAACAGGATCGCCAATGCCGTACATGACCAGCCGCACAGCCAGATAGTAGAGCGGTGGATGCTGAGCGTCGTTGGCCGCGAGCTGTCGGATCGTTGCCCCCAAGCCACGCCCAGGGGTCACGGTTTGAAACGGCAGCACATCAGCCACGGTTTTGAGCTGCCCGTCAAAGAGCGCACTGCTGGCTTCAAGGTTGCTGTGACCCGTGGCATACAAGGCGGTATAGGTTTCGTCGTGCCAGTAGACTTTGCCACCCAGGTTGACAAGTCGAAACAGGCCCCCCAGCAAAACTGCTGTAATAATCAGAATATATAGACTGCGTCTTTCTAGTAAAAGTCTGAGAAATGACATGGGGCTGGGCAATCCAGGCTGGGCAATCCAGGCTGGGTCGTGTCTGCTGGGTCGTGTCTATAGTGGCTCGTTCAGAGACAAAGCGGCAACATTTCTGATCTCAGGACAGGCATTGCAGGCAGGGAACGGGCAAAGGGGGACATTGGGAGGTTTGTTATGCAGGCGCGATCGCGACTGTGTTGGTACGAAGGACGACTGAGGCCACTGGGAGAGATTCAATTAGCGAGTCTGCCGCTGGCTGGGCTGCTTTACGGGGCCAGTGTGTTTACCACCCTGAGGGTTTACGGGGGGCATCTTGACCATCCGCAAACTCATTGGCTGGCGCACTGCGATCGCATCGCCGATTCTCTCCAGACGTTTGGTTGGCCCCAGCCTGACTGGGCTCAGCTTTACCAAGGCTGCATAGCTCTATTGATTCACTTCGACGTTTTGCGCATGGCCGTGTTTCCAGACGGTCAAGTTCTCGTCACCGGGCGTTCACTGCCGCCAGATTTGGCCGTGGCCCAGCAGCAAGGCGTGGTGGCCTGGGTTGCCGATCAGCTAGCTTATCGGCGCAGTTTGCCGACCCATAAGACCGGCAACTACCTAGACTGTTGGCTAGCCTTACAGGCTGCCCAACGCCAAGGTGCCCGAGAGGCCATCCTGGTCAACGATCGGCAACATTGGTTAGAAACCAGCACTGGAAATCTTTGGGGGTGGAAAGACGGCCACTGGTGGACACCGGCCCTCAGCGCGGGTATTTTGCCAGGGATTATGCGTCAGCAAATTCTTAACGGGTTAAGTCGTCTGCAACAGCCCATCAAACAGATTGATTGGGCAACTGAGCTGATTTCTCAGTTTGAAGCACTGGCTTACTCTAACTGTGTCAATGAAATCCTGCCGATTCGCACAGTCCTTTGTCAGAGCACTAAACTAGGATATGACCCCAACCATTCAGGGTTCGAAGCACTGCGTGAGGCTCAGCTACCTAACCCTCGCTTC
>JBCBZL010000339.1:0-5064 GCA_039815385.1 Cyanobacteria bacterium P01_A01_bin.114 | reverse complement strand
TGAGTAGACAGCTTAGTCCCGACACATTTCGGTAAAGAATGCTACGAATTTAGCAGACAGATCCGTTAGTCGTTATCTGGCCTAGGGAAGAACACGACAGCGACCACACTCAGGGGACTACCCTCTTACTGACCCTTAGATGCATATGAGCTTACCTGGCGCGGTAGCACCACCTGAAAGCAGCTCCCTTTGCCCAACTCGCTTTCTACCGTTATTTGGCCTTGCATCATATTAACTAGCAGCTGGGTAATGGCCAACCCCAGCCCCGTGCCCTGATGCCTACGGGCCATGGACTGATCAACCTGCTGGAACGCATCAAAGATATAGGGTAGCTCAAGGGTATCGATGCCAATCCCCGTATCTTTAACTAAAATTTCTACCGTATCGAACGAGCTGCTGCGAACGATCACTTCAACGGAGCCCACTTCCGTAAACTTGATAGCATTGGAAAGGAGATTGGTTAGGACCTGCCGCAGACGACTTATGTCGTTGATGACCATCGGTTCCGTCAGACACATATCAACTTTGAGGCCTAAATTTTTCTGGTCGGCGAGGGACTGTAATGACTCAACCGTTGTGGCTACCAAGGTTTCCAGGTTAAAAGACTCAACCTTTATGTCCAATCGCCCGGCCTCAATTTTAGACAAATCGAGGATGTCGCTAATCAGCTCTAACAGATGCTGCCCGTTGGTTAAAATGCGCTGAACCATGTCCTGTTGACGACCGCTGGCGTGCCCCTTAAGCTGCCGCATCAAAATCTGAGAGAATCCAATGATGGCGTTTAGAGGCGTTCTTAGCTCATGGGACATGGTGGCTAAGAACTCTGATTTTAGGCGAGACACCTCAGCCAGCTGTAAGTTCTTACGCTGGATTTGTGCCCGCTGTTCCTGTAGTTCTTGATTCTGTTGTTTGAGCCTATCGTTGGTTTCCCGTAAGCGCTGATTGGCCAGGGTAACCTCTTGTTCAGCTTGAGCAACGCGTATGGCGCTCTGGATGGTCCGGGTCAGCACTTCGCTAGACAGCCGAGCTTTGGGTAGATAATCAGACGCGCCCGCTTTCATCAGGTTGACAGCCGTTTCTTCATCGCCTTGCCCCGTTAATGCGATCAGGGGGATGACAATGCCGACAGCCCTAATGTGCTTGATTAGGGCCAGGCCATCGCTATCTGGCAGCTGGTAGTCCAGAAATACACAATCAAAGCACCCGTCTCTAATCTTTTCAGTTCCTGACTTGGCATCCTGAGCTTCCGACAGGTCAAACTGCAAGCTCGACCGCTTCAGGGCACGATGCAGTGCCATCCGATCAACGTCATCGTCATCTACGACCAAAAGCCTCAGCCGATTATCGCTGTCCTGCATTAGGGAAACTCACAAAGCGTCCAGTAACGATTGAGGGCATCGACTACCTCAACAAACTTTGCAAAGGTGACTGGCTTGACGATGTAGCCTGCCACATGCAGATCATAAGCTTCTATGCGGTCTCGCTCTTGGTCAGAGGTGGTCAGGACAATTACCGGCGTTTGTCGCAGGTTTGAATCCGCCCGCAGTTCCTTCAAAAATTCAATGCCGCTCATTTTGGGCATGTTGAGGTCGAGCAAGATCAGGCGTCGGGCGGTTGCTAGGTCAGTTTCAGAAGTTCTAAGAGTATCTAATGCCTCTAACCCGTCGTTGGCGACGTAGAGCGGGCTAGCGACGTTGCTTCTCTTAAAAGCACGTTGAACGGTCATGACGTCCACCTCGTCATCGTCAACTAGCAAAATGCTCACGGGCTTATCCTTCATTATTTAATCCGCCAAAAAAATGACAGCCGTTTTGTATTACTCAATAATTTAGCGTTTAATGCTTTGTCAGCCTTCTACTTGTAGTAAGGCTTGGCTTATTCAGGCCTCTATCCTTAGGTAGAGATTCTGGTAGAGATTATTTCACTGTACCCAAGCAAACGCTTAGTATAGTCGTCGCCATAAAGGCCCTTCTTTTGGGGTTTGTGCGCGAGACGGCGGGCCACTTGGCGACCGCACTGGGCCTTTGCGTCATAAGGCATAACAGCGCTTCGGCTCTATCTAAGCTTGATGAGGCCAGGTAAAGCGAAAGGTGGTGCCCTGTCCCACCTGGGAATCGAGGAAGATTTGCCCCCCTTCAGCTTCAACGGTTTTTTTGACAATAGCCAGGCCGATGCCCGTATTTTCAACCTTGTCCCGTGCCTGTAGTACTTGAAAGATATTAAATACTTTGTTGTGGTACGCGGGTGCAATCCCGGGACCGTCGTCTCTTATGGACAGCTCTACGTAAGGCTGATCCAGCACTTGGCAGCGGATCTCAATGCGACCTGAGGACTGATGATGGTGCTTGATGGCATTGCTGATCAGGTTACTCAAAACCCGCGTCAGGGCCGCACGGTTGGCCTGCAAACTGGGCAACTGAGGAGGAATATCAATGGTGAACTCAGCCGGGGGCGCGAGCAAGTCTATGATGTTGTTGAGGAGCTGACCCAGGTCAACCTGCTCAACTTTTTTTTGCCCCCGCCCGGCTCGCGAGTAGGCCAGCAGACCATCAATCAGATTTTCCATGCGCTGAACGCGCCGCTGGAGTAGCTCAAACTGGTGCTGATTATCAGCCTGTAGCTTTTCCTGTAAATCTTCTTCTAGCCAGGTTGCCAGGTTGGCAATGGCCCTGAGGGGCGCTTTTAAGTCATGGGATACGACATAGGCAAATTCGTCCAGCTCCTGATTGCGCTTTTCCAAGTCAGTCATGGTTTGGGCCAGCAGCCGGTTGGCCTTAGATAATTCTTCGGTTTGCTGCTCGAGGGTCTGCTCGTAGTTTTTGCGATCGCGAATGTCTTCGATAAACGCAATAAAGTAGCAGGGGCGCTGCTGCTGATCGCGAATAATTGACGCTTTGACGTTGCACCAAACCAGCTCACCGTTTTTGCGCACATAGCGCTTGTCTAAAGCAGCCGTTTCTAACTCCCCTGACAGCAGTGCTCTGTAGTAAGTCTGGTCTGCCGCCGCATCGTCGGCATAGGTAATAGACTGAAAGTCTGTTTGCAGCAGCTCTGCCAGCGGGTAGCCCAAAATATCACACAGCTTATCGTTGGCCTGAAGCCACTGACCGTCAAGGGTGAGGCGAGCAATTCCCACCCCTGCCCGCTCAAAGATTACCTTCAGCTGCTCCCGCTGCTCCCCCAGACGACGCTGAATGCCACGGCGTTCTGTCACATCTTCAAAGAGCACCCCCAGACATTGGTCCGCCAGGGGAAACGCCTTGACCGCATAGGTGGAGGCCTCCTCTGACGGGGCGGCATAGTCAACATCGCCCAGGTCTTGCTCTTGCCCTGTGAGGATAATTTGTCGGTATGTTTCGGGCAGCTCCGTCTCGAACAAGGGGGGAAAGCCTTCTAGCATGGTTTTACCAATCACCCCTGCATTTGACACCCCCGTTAGCTGTTCAGCCGCTGGATTGGCCACTAACAGTCGAAAGCTACGGGCATCGGCCAGGTTTTCTAACTGCCACAGGTAAAAGCCATCCTGCATCTTTTCAATCGCTTCGGCGTATCGACGAATCTGGGTGGTCCGCCGCTGTACCCGCGCTTCTAGCTCAGCGTTGAGCCGCTGCCAGCGGTCTTCTACGGCTTTCCGCTCCGTGATATCTCGAGCCATGCAGTATAAATTTTGGTCAGCGCCAGCAGCCTGAACGCCAGCAGCCTGAACACCAGCAGCCTGAACACCAGCAGTCTGAACGCCAGCAATGTGCCACGAAAGCCATCGCCACCCTCCATCGCAGGTGCGAAAGCGACTATCAAAGCGAGTGGGTTGCCCGTCAGCCCAGCATTTCACCATTCCAGCTTCGGCGACGGCTCGGTCTTCACCATGAAGAAATTCGGTGAACGGTTGGGTGACCAAATCTGCGGCAGACCAACCCAAGCCCTGCTCAAAAACCGGATTTACGCCCTTAAAGTTGCCATCGGCCCCAACAATCGCTAAAAAGTCACAGGATAGTACTGAAAATCGTTCCAAATCTTCTGAAGAGAACGATGCTTCCGGCGGGCGGGCTGCACACATGTGAGTAAAAAAATAAGCAAACCAGGTCTACTGACCCGACAACAGCCTACCAAACCCAAATCGGTTGGACAAAAGGGCGGTGCCGTAGCCCATAAACTCTATCTTTAGACAGATCAAAAATAACTAGATCGATGGAGTGGCTCGTTCGTTTGATAGATGCTGAACCCCTGCTGCCCTGGCATTGTGTATGCAGTCCATCACAGTAAAGCCCTATGGTGTAAGCGGAACGGTTCTAGATTGGATCCGACTACAGAACTGTCTAGTCATAGGGCTACTAACCTTCACAGAGCAAAAATGGTCATGACCCCCATTCGCATCGCACTGATTGAAGACCACGACTTGACTCGCATGGGGTTGAGAACGGCACTAAAGCAGGCCGGATTTGACTGCGTTGGCGAGGCTGCCAACGGTCGTCAAGGACTCCACATGCTCGCGCAGGCGCAGCCAGACGTGGCCCTGGTCGATATTGGTCTACCGGATATGGATGGCATTGAGCTGATCGAAAAGTTTAAATCGCAGCAGGCTGAAAGCCCCACCCGTATTTTGATGCTGACGATGCACAGCAGCGAAAAGGCCGTACTAGCTGCCTTTGCAGCGGGGGCCGACTCCTATTGCACTAAAGAAATTAAAACCGAAGATTTGGTCCAGGCGGTACAGGAAACCTACGAAGGCAATGCTTGGCTTGATCCTGCGATCGCAAGCATCGTCCTTCAGCAGATGAAAGAACCGGTAGGCAGCAACATTGGCTTACAGGAACGGACCGTCGAAATTCGGGCGGTTGACCCAGACTATGGACAAATTATTGAAGCGTATCCCCTCACTAAGCGCGAACTGGAAATCTTGGAGCTGATTGTGTCCGGCAACAGCAACGCCCAAATCGGGGAGAAACTGTTTGTCACGGTGGGCACCGTTAAAACCCACGTTCGCAATATTCTGAACAAGCTAGGCGCAAATGACCGCACCCAAGCGGCTGTGCGGGCGCTGAGGTCTGGATTGGTGAGCTAAGG
>JBCBZL010000104.1:0-14555 GCA_039815385.1 Cyanobacteria bacterium P01_A01_bin.114 | reverse complement strand
GTCTGATTTTCCAGTATGCGAGCTTCAACAACAGCCGCTCACTGCACTTCTTGCTAGGCACATGGCCGGTGGTTGGGATTTGGTTCACCGCGCTGGGCATCAGCACGATGGCGTTCAACTTGAACGGGTTCAACTTCAACCAGTCTGTCCTCGACTCACAAGGTCGTGTGATTGGCACCTGGGCTGACGTTTTGAACCGTGCGAACCTGGGTATGGAAGTGATGCACGAGCGCAATGCTCACAACTTCCCGCTTGACCTGGCTGCAGGTGAGGCGTCTCCGGTTGCGTTAACTGCACCGGCTATCCACGGCTAATCGCGACGAACGCTGTCTCTTTTCCTGAAAGGGGAAATAGATGAAGGAAGGCCGCCCCTGTCAAAAGGGGCGGCCTTTTGTGATTTTGGCGGAGGGGCCGATGAGTCATGCCAAATCCGAATGAAGCACCCCCGATTCAAAATTGGAGGCTGTTAGAGGCGTAAAACTTTACCCCCTTCGGTATCGGATATAGCTAGACAGGATTTCGTATCAGGTTCCAGTTGACGAGGAGCTATGCCAGAGGATTTATTCAGGAGGCGCTGTGTAAGAGGCGCTGTGCGAGCAGATGTTTTTACAACAAGCAGCAAAAGTAGACAATAAAACCTCTGCCATACGCTGAAGCGCATCGCTTGACCCGGGTGTCAGGATATCGACTTCGAAATCGGTTACTCGTCGATTCGCTCTAGCTGCCAAAGGATCTGATTACCTTCCCGTCTAATCCTGGAGACTGTCCAGTTTCGCCAGGCCCAGTAATCGCCCCGACTGGTGACTGCACTTGCGTTAACATCCATCAGGTCGGCTAGTTCAGAGCTGGTAATGAGGTAGCCCTGTTGAGAGACCTGATCGGCAATTTGTAACGTTTCTAACGAGTCTCGCAGTCGAGTTATCCGAGTGCCTCCGTGTTCTTGCGTATCTTCTGCCACTAATTGATCTCCTTCATAGCGGTCCTCACCATAGGATATTAGCGCTGAAGAACTAGAATTTCGACTGGGTTTTCCAGTGTCTATTTCAGTAGCTTCGGGTGAAATTTGGTTATGTTCTTGATGCGTTTGCTCCGATGTAAATGATTTTTTCTTCAGATCAATAGGCTGGTGCAGCGAGAACGCACGAGCAATGGCATCACAGCGTTCGTTTCCCTGATTGCCTGAATGTCCGCGCACGTATTTCCAATCAATCTTAGCGTTTTTGTCTTTTTTTAATTGTTCAACTAAGGTATCTAGCTGCATCCACAAATCTTGATTGAGGACGGGTTTACCCGCAGAATTTTTCCAGCCTTTGCGTTTCCAGCCTTTGATCCACTGGGTAATGCCCTTTTTGAGGTACTCGCTGTCGGTGTGCAGCTCAACTGACTGGGTATACTCGCTATCTAATAACAGCTGTAGGGCTGCGATCGCAGCCTGCATTTCCATTCGATTGTTCGTGGTGGTTGGGTCATCTCCCCCCAGCTCATGGCACGTCCCATCGTCGAAGTAAAAAACAGCCCCCCAGCCGCCTGGGCCTGGATTACCTGAACAGGCCCCGTCTGTATAGATCGCCTTAATTGGGGTAGCGGTGGTCAGGTTTTGGGGCATCTGAACTTCTCCACGGTTAAATTCATAACTTTTAAGTCTATATAAATCATTGCCATAAGCAAAACTTTGCACTTTTGGCTCTAGAGATATGAGATAACAATTAAAGAAGCAAGCATAAACCAGCAAGCGTCGGGAGGATACCGTCAGTGAAGCGACTCATTAAGGGCCTTAGAGAGTTTCAGGATAAATATGTCCCTGAGCATCAGTCCCTGATGGCAGAGCTGGTCAAAGGTCAAAGCCCCAACGTTTTATTTATCACCTGCTCTGATTCGAGGGTTCATCCTGAGCTGATTACCCAGTCTGAGCTGGGTCAGCTGTTCGTCATTCGCAATGCTGGTAACCTGGTGCCCCCCTATGGTGCGACCAACGGCGGTGAGGGGGCGACCATCGAGTATGCAGTCAAATCGCTCGAGGTTGAGCACATCATCATCTGTGGCCATTCGGGCTGTGGGGCGATGAAAGGGCTGCTGCAGGTGGGCGAGCTTGAAACTAAAATGCCCCTGGTTTACAGCTGGCTTAAGCACACCGAAGCCACCCGTCAGCTAGTAGAAGATAACTACGTCGGCCTCGAGAAAACCGAAAAACTAGAAGTTTTGGTAGCAGAAAATATCTTGACCCAGATCGAAAACCTGCGCACCTATCCGGCGGTTCACTCCCGCTTATACAGCGGCGAGCTCTCTTTGCACGGTTGGATCTACAATATCGGCAACGGCAGCGTGCTTGCCTACGATGCCGAACGCCACGCTTTTGTCCCACCTTTTAGTCGTCTCAACGGTTCGTCTGGCTCTCACCCAGAGACCAGTCCCCTAGCTGTCGGCAAAAAAGTCACGCCGCAAAGCCACCTACCCGGCGTCACTCGACTGTCTAAAGAGCAGGCAGAACGAATCTATCGCGGCTCCGCAGCTTTTTATAGTCGATGACAGGCGGTAGGCAGGCGATGCCCGTTGGTGCAGGGAGTTTCCCTTGTCTCCCTAAACGCCCCCTTAACACACTATCTTTTGCCCCTATGAACTATCTCGTCGCGGTGCTGAGCGATCGCATTAAAGCGGAAGAAGCCTATTCTGCTTTAGAAGCCGCCAAAGTGCCGCTCAAAAACGTGGCCATCTTAGGCAGAGGCTACCAGTCTGCCGATGAATACGGCTTAATTGACCCTAACGAGCAGGCCCAAAAGCAAATGCGATTGATGGCGATCTGGCTGGTGCCCTTTGGCTTTGTCGCTGGTTTTTTATTTGATAGCATTACTGGCCTTGACACTTTTCCGTGGGCGGGTACCCTGGGCAATCAGATCATTGGTGGATTTTTAGGAGCTGCTTCTGGGGCGCTGGGCAGCTTTTTTGTTGGAGGCGGTGTGGGCATCGCCTTTGGCAGCGGTGACGCCCTCCCCTATCGAAATCGACTCAACGCAGGCCAATATTTAGTGGTCGTTAAAGGCCCAGAGGGCATGATCAGCCAGTCGGCCCGCGTTTTACAACCCCTGCGCCCTGAAAATATTCAAGGATATACCGGCGACTGAAATTTCACCGGATACGGATTCCCCGATACCGCAATCCTTTATGGGCCGCCTGCCGCTGAATAAAATTAGGCATATCGCCTTGGTGCCCCATGATGAGCACTGAGTCCCCCGCTGCTAAGCGGGTTTCTTGGTCGGGATGAATCAGGGTTTCACCGCTGTGTCGCCTCACGGCCACGATGATAAATGTGCCCTTACCTTTGACCTCAACATTCCCGATCGTTACGCCGACCAGTGAAGATTGGGGAACCACAGGTAGCTCGGTAATTTGAATATCAATGTCGGCCAGGAAAGCATCCAGCGTCTTGCGGTCTTGGCCTTGGGACAAAAAGTCGACCGCAGCCGGGTTAGTCAACAGGTGGGCAATGCGCATGGCACTAATGGTGGCCGGAGCTACCACATGGTCAGCCCCGGCCAGGTGGAGTTTTTTCTCCGTTGAGGGCAGTTCTCCTCGGGCTAAAATCATCAATGCCGGATTTAACTCCCTTGCAGTCAGGCTAATGAACACATTCATTGCATCGTCGGGCAAGACCGTCGCTAACGCCTTGGCATGACCAATGCCCACCGATTGCAAGCTACTTTCATCCGCTGCATTGCCGAGATACATTAAGTAGCCAGCATCTTGCCCCTCTGATATCCTCAGCGGGTCACTGTCTAGAACTACAAAAGCGGTGCGGGTGGCGGCAAGTCGCTGGGCGAGTCGCTGCCCGATGC
This sequence comes from Cyanobacteria bacterium P01_A01_bin.114, assembly GCA_039815385.1. Lineage (GTDB taxonomy): Bacteria > Cyanobacteriota > Cyanobacteriia > Phormidesmidales > Phormidesmidaceae > SIO4C1. Next base: position 10,725 of record JBCBZL010000104.1, on the reverse strand, counting down.
GGCCATAGCCGCAAACGATCACGTGGCCATTTAAGTTAGCAATGGTTTGACTCATACGCTTAAAGTGGAGGGCTTTGCGCACCTCTCCAGCGGCAATAGCTTGAACGATGCCAGAAACAATGTAGGCCACTGATAAGGCCCCTGAAATAATCACCAAGATGGTAAAAATTTTGAGCGCGGGCGACTCAAGCGGGTTGACCTCGCCATACCCCACCCCAAAAACTGTGATGACGACCATGTAAATGGCATCCAAAGGGGCCCAACCGGCAAGGATGTAGCCTCCTACAGCCACCACCACCGTTAACCCAAAGAACACCAATCCTGCAACAATGCGCTGCAAGGAACTTTCCATTGATATGCCTTAATGCCTCGCAGGCTGCTTTTTGATCACGACACAGGCCCCCTTTCCAATTATGCCGCGCCGCAGCCTCCGCAACTGTCACCAGGGCAACCCTGGCTAACCGTTCCAGGATTGGCCCCCGTTTGGGTAGGTTTAAACGTATAGTAGAGCTGTAAGCAAAGTCGAAATGACTACGAGAAAAGCTCGACGATATCTATGAGTGCACAGCCTTTAAGCCCAACCCAACCCACTGCCCAAAATCCGCTCCTGATTGGACAGGGGCTGCCCCCCTTCGATCAGATTCAGGCTGATCAGGTACAGCCTGCCATTGACGCGCTGCTGCCGATGCTGAGTGAGCAGCTGGCTACCCTAGAAACCCATGTGCAACCAACCTGGGAAGAGCTGGTTGAGCCCTTAACTCAAATTAGCGAGCGGCTAGGCTGGACTTGGGGCATCTTGGGGCATCTGATGGGGGTTAAGAATAGCCCCGAGCTGCGAGCTGCTTACGAAACAGTGCAGCCCTCACTGGTACAGTTTGCCACTCGTCTAAGTCAGAGCAAACCGCTGTACACCGCCTTTAAGCAGCTGCGTAACAGCGAGCGCTGGCCGCAGCTCAGCTCAGCCCAGCAGCGGATTGTCACCTCAGCCATTCAAGATGCTGAGCTCTCTGGCGTAGGGCTAGAAGGCGAACCGCGAGACCGCTTTAATCAAATTCAGCAAAAACTGGCCGAGCTATCGACGCAGTTCTCAAACCATGTTTTAGATGCGACTAAGGCCTTTCAGCTGATGCTGACCACCGCCGAAGACGTTGTGGGGTTACCTGATAGCCTGCTCAGTCTGGCCGCCAGCGCGGCCCGAGCTGCGGGCAAAGCAGACGCTACCGCCGAGGCTGGCCCCTGGTGCATCACCCTCGATTTTCCGAGCTATATTCCCTTTTTACGCCATAGCCACCGCCGTGAGCTGCGTGAAAAGGTGTATCGGGCGTATATGACCAAGGCGTCGTCGGGGGCGCTCAACAACGAACCTCTGATTGAACAGATTTTGGACCTGCGACAGCAGCAAGCATCGCTATTGGGGTTTAAAAACTATGCTGAGCTGAGTTTGGCCCGTAAAATGGCCCCTTCGGTCAGCGCCGTAGAGCAGCTCATGGAAGAATTACTCCAGGCTAGCTACCCGGCGGCCCAGCAGGAGCTCGAGGTGCTAAAGGTCTTTGCTAACGATCAGGGCGCGCCTGAGGCAGACGACCTCAAGCAGTGGGATACGGCTTTTTGGTCTGAGCGCATGCGCGAAACTCAGTTTGACCTCAATGAAGAAGCGCTGCGTCCCTATTTTCCGCTGCCTCAGGTTTTGACAGGGCTGTTTGAGCTGGCGGGGCGACTGTTTGGGGTGAATATTACTGCCGCCGATGGGCAGGCTCCAATCTGGCAGGCCGACGTTCGTTATTTTCAGATTGCGGACGACAGCGGTCAACCGATTGCCTACTTTTACCTTGACCCCTACAGCCGCCCCGCCGAAAAGCGCGGCGGAGCCTGGATGGGCGATTGTATCAATCGAGCTAAAACCTTACCCGATGGTCAGCTTCGTCTACCGGTGGCCTATCTGGTCTGCAACCAGTCGCCGCCGATCGATGGCAAGCCTAGCCTGATGACCTTCCGTGAAGTAGAAACGCTGTTCCATGAGTTTGGCCACGGGCTACAGCATATGCTGACCCAGGTAGACTATGCTGGGGCAGCGGGCATCAATAATATTGAATGGGATGCCGTCGAACTGCCCAGTCAGTTTATGGAAAACTGGTGCTACGACCGAGCCACCCTATTTAAGCTGGCCCGCCACTATGAGACCGGTGAGCCGCTACCTGAAGCCGACTATCAAAAGCTGCTGAGTGCCCGCCACTTTATGACTGGCACCGCCATTGCCCGGCAGGTTAATTTTGGCTGGCTCGATATGGAACTGCACACCCGCTACCAGCCTGGCGGTGATGAGACGCTTTGGGATGTGCGCGATCGCATTGCTCAAAAGACCACCGTGCTGCCCCCGCTGCCTGACGATGCCTTTTTGTGTAGCTTTGGCCATATTTTTGCCGGGGGTTACGCAGCAGGCTACTACAGCTATTTTTGGGCCGAGGTACTCAGTGCTGATGCTTTCTCTGCCTTTGAAGAAGCGGGGCTTGATAACGAAACCGAGATTCAAGCCACGGGCCGACGGTTCCGGGATACGGTACTCGCGTCGGGGGGCAGCCGCCCTCCCCTGGAAATATTTAAAGACTTTCGAGGGCGCTCACCCAGTACAGCAGCGCTATTGAGGCATCGAGGTCTGACAGCTGTATGAGCAAAAAATAACCAGGGCTGACCAGCCCTGGTTATTTTTTTTGCTGATGTCACCGACTGTCGGCCCCCCGCTGTATCTGGCCATATCTGGCCAGATATGGCATGAAATCAAGAATTGGAATCAAGTTTTCTTGATTTGAGGAAAGTTTGGAATTCATCCCCATGCCCTGATCAGTATTTGCACTGAGTCTCACAAAAAATCTCCTTACAAAAGCTTTATTTTTACAAATAAATCCTCTACTTGACTGAGCCCTGAGCACTTGGAATCGCTCTATTCAAAAGCCCTTCGAAGGCCTCTAGAAAAGCTGTAAATTCATCGTAGTTCCACGGAGTTACTCATCAGCTCAAATTGTTATTTTGGGAATGCGAACGGAGTTCCTGATTTCTGCTGTGGATCAATTTCAAATTATTATTTTCAGCAATCAATCATTTTTGAATCAATCCTCTTTGAAAGAGAGTTAAGGAAACTTGTCTTAAAGACAAATCCTGAGGCTAGCCCTCGTCAGGCTAGAGAATTTTGCAAATCCCTGTTGAGTGGTCGGCGTCAATTTGTGACAATGCCCTTACTGAATGCCCATGATGAAATCCATTAGCAGCCGTTTTGTTGCCCTAGATCAGCCTGTTTTTATACTAGCTATTGACTCACCAGAGCGGGAGCTTGCCCCTTTAATAAAAGCCCTGGAGCTACATGGGTACAACATCCAGGTATACATAGACCCTCAGGCCAATCTGAGGACAGTGCAGGTGATCAAGCCTGACCTGATTCTTATTAACTTACGCACGTCTCGAGCCAACGGCTATCAGCTGTGTCAGTCGGTTCAAAAGACGCCCGAGCTACAAGACACGCCGGTTGTTTTTGTGGGTAGCGACACGTCTAAGGTGCAGTCTGTTTTAGCACTGCGCAGCGGCGGCAGTGACTATTTGTCTTTTCCCATTCGGCTCGAAGAGTGCGTGCTACGCCTCCAAAATCATTTGCAGATTGGCAAACTAGTGCGTCGACTCAAGTTCGATAATGCAGGCTTAACTCACCAGATTCAGCAGCGCGATCGCACCCTCCGCGAGCGAGACGCCAGAGCTTTGAACCTGGCCGAAGAAAACCAAACGCTGCAGCGCCTGGTCTATATCGATACCCTGACCCAAATTGCGAATCGTCGCGGTTTTAATCAGCAGCTAGAGGACCTTTGGAGCAAGCTGGGTCAGGCTCAACAACCGCTGGCGCTACTGATGTGTGATGTAGACCATTTCAAAGCTTATAACGATACCTATGGTCACCCAGCTGGGGATAGCTGCCTCCAAATGATTGCCCACATCATCACCCAGGCCACCCTCAACCCCGCGGCCCTGGTGGCTCGCTACGGCGGTGAAGAATTTGCCATTGTTATGCCCATGACTGGGGCCCAAAAAGCAGCTCGGCTAGCCGATAAGATCCAAACTGCTTTGAGTAACCGTCGCTGGCCGCATAAAACCTCGTCGGCCAACTTTGTTAGCTTAAGTATTGGCGTTGCCAGTACAGTACCCAGCGTCGGTCTATCTCCAGATACCCTGATTCGGATGGCTGACGAAGCCCTGTATGCTGCCAAATTGCAGGGGCGAGATCGCATCGTAGTTGCCAATCCGTCTTACCGACTAGCCGCTGCCTCTACGGCTTACTACCCCCGCCAGGCTTTGGTGAATAGCGGCTAGTTGTCAAAGGGCTTCCCCACTGCGCCAGACCGAAATTTTAAGCTTGACGCAGTCATAATAGGCTGTTCCTGAATCTTTAGCAGATGTCTGAAAGAATCAAAGTCTGGCCAGCAGATCGGCCTAAGGTTTATTAAGTCTAGGCACAGCACTGGTGGGCGCAGGACTGAAATCTGGGCTGGGTGCTTCTCGGAAGCACAATCGCCCACTAGACTATAGGCATCTGGACACGCGACTCGGGGCGAGGCTTTGGCTGAGACTGAACATATTTCTACCAAGTCGCAAACGGTCTCTCGGAGAGAACTGAGGGAACTGGTGCGATCGCAGCTACAGGCCCTTTTGGAGCAAGACAACTTCCAGGGAGCCAAAGCCTTGCTGGTGCCGGTTCAGCCCGCTGACATTGCCGAAGCCATCGAAGGCCTGCCCGATACCATGCAGGCTTTTGCCTTTCGACTGCTGTCGAAACAAGAAGCCATCGAAGTTTACGAAAATCTAGACACCAGCGTTCAGCAATCTCTGGTCGAAGACTTTAAACGGCAAGACGTGCTCGACATCGTCGATAAGATGTCCCCAGACGATCGGGCCAGGCTGTTTGACGAGCTTCCCGCCAAAGTTGTTCGTCAGCTGCTCAAGCAGCTCAGCGCCCAAGAGCGCAAATCTACCGCCCTGCTGCTCGGCTACGAATCGGGTACCGCCGGGCGGATCATGACGCCCGAGTATATCTCACTCAAAGAGCACTGGACTGTCGAACAGTCCCTAGAGCGCATTCGCGCCCTCGCCCACGTCAGCGAGACCGTTTACTATCTCTATGTCACCGACAATGCCCGACGGCTGACCGGCATTCTCTCTCTGCGTCAGCTGGTGATTGGGCAGCCCCACAATACCCTAGGTGAGCTGATGACCCGTGAGGTCGTCTCTGTGCAAACCGATACTGATCAAGAAGAAGTGGGTCGCCTGATCCAGCGGTACGACTTTTTAGCGGTGCCGGTGGTTGATACTGAGCAGCGATTAGTCGGCATCATCACCGTTGACGACGTCATCGACATCTTAGAAGAAGAAGCCACCAAAGATATCTATGCCCTGGGCGGGGTGCAGTCGGGCGGTGATAACTATTTTCAAACCAATCTGCTCACCGTTGCCCGCAAGCGGGTGGTTTGGCTGTCTGTGCTGCTGCTCACCAACACCGTGACCGCCGCTCTGATTAGTCGTCAAGAAGACCTGCTCAGCAGTTTTGCCATTTTGGCCGCCTTTATGCCCTTGCTCACGGGCACGGGTGGCAACGTGGGTGCCCAGTCTTCGACGGTTGTGATTCGAGGGCTCAACACCGATGAGCTCGAAATTCGCGATGCCGTGACGGTGATTCGACGAGAAGCGACCGCTGGCGCATTTTTAGGCTGCATTCTGGCGCTGGCGGTCACCGGATGGGCCTACTGGCTTCAGGGCAATTTTGCCGTCGCCGCGATTGTCGGGGTTAGCCTGATGGGCATTTCGCTTTTGGCCTCTAGCGCGGGGGCTGCCCTGCCCTTTTTATTCCAAAAGTGGGGGTTAGATCCAGCCTTAATGTCAGCCCCCTTTATCACCACCATTGTCGATGTGCTGGGGGTCTTGTTTTACCTCAACCTGGCTCATCAGATTTTGCAGCCTTAAGGGAAGAGGGCCACAGGACCGCCCTATCCGCTTGTGGGGATCGCGAGTGTCAACCCCGATACTAAATGCTTTAGGATAGGAATATTAAATGCTGCCCTATCTAAACAGGCCCTCCTGGGGGGAAACTCCCGTAGAAGGAACTCATGCAGTCAGATGGGGGATAAAGCGGATATCCCATCCGGGGTATCTAGGTCTTAAAAACGTCAAGTTAGTATGGTTGTAGTAGCGGATTAACGCATTTCAAATGACGCTTTTCTAAAGCCTGCGCGCATTACACTCATCTCATCGACGATACATCCGGGTAGTCTGTGCTGAAAAACTTCAAGCAAGATTTGAAGAATGACCTCATTGCAGGGTTGGTGGTGGTTATTCCGCTGGCAACAACCATTTGGCTAACGATTACGGTGGCTAACTGGGTGATTCGGTCATTGACTCGCTTTCCCAAGCAGCTCAGCCCGTTTACCGGCTTTCATCCCGTCTTAGTCGACCTGCTCAATTTGACCATTGCTTTCGCAGTGCCGCTGCTCGCCATTTTGATCATTGGCTTGATGGCTCGAAATATCGCTGGGCGCTGGCTGCTTGATTTTGGCGAGCGGGTTCTCCAGTCTATTCCTTTAGCGGGAGCTGTTTACAAGACCCTACAGCAGCTTTTACAAACGCTGCTCAGAGACTCTAAAAGCCGGTTTAGTCGGGTCATTTTGGTCGAATATCCTAGGCGCGGGCTGTGGGCGATTGCCTTTGTCACGGGTGCAGTGGTCGGGCCTCAAACAAATGGCATGCTCAGCGTTTTTATTCCCACCACGCCCAACCCTACCAGCGGCTGGTATGCCGTGGTGCCCGAGGCAGACGTGATCAATCTTTCGATCTCGATTGAAGATGCCTTTAAGGTTCTCCTATCCGGCGGGATCGTGGGCCCTAATCTGGCTGAAGCTATTCAAACTCAGAAGCTATCGCCGGAGGAACATTCAAGCGATTCTAGGGGGGCTTTAGCTGGGTCAGAGCAACCTATTCCTGAGCCCATCGCTGAGAGGGCAACTCCGCTGACCCTGCTATCGGTCGAAGAAGATTGATAAGATAGCTGAGCCGAAAAATGTGAGCTAACCTCCTTTAACCACTATGCAAGCCCGTCGAATTGCGCGCGAGCTAGCCCTGTTGGGCATGAGCCAGCTGTCAGACAGCTCAGATAAAGCCGCTGAGAGAGTCGGCAACCTAACCAAAGATTTAGACACGCTTTTGAGCGAAGCCATTAAGGCACTGACGCTAGAAACCAAGGAAACCCTAGAAACCGCCTCCATTGAGCTGGAGCGAGCTAACCGTCACTTACTCAACAGCGAAACCCGCTCGACAGAGTTAAAAAGTGCGCGGGCTATGGTCAAAGAATCGGTTGAGCAAGTCGAGCTAGCGATCAATCAGCTGGGCGCTGCCGTTGAAATCCCAGAGTTTGTGCAGCTTTCCAACCGGGGTGACGTCAGGGACCATGCCAAGCAAATCTTGACCCACTTAACCGCCAACCTGTCAGACCTCGATCACCTGCTCGACGACACTATGGTGGGCTGGAATTTAAAACGGCTGGCCCGCATTGACCGCGATATTTTGAGAATTTCACTGACCGAAATCCTCTATTTGGGCATTCCTAAACGGATTGCCATTGATGAGGCGATCGAGGTCGCCAAGCGGTACAGTGATGAAGAAGGATACCGATTTATTAACGGTGTGATGCGCCGAGTCACCGATCGTTTAGAGGCAGAGCGGCGGTCAGGGGGCACGACGCCTGATCCGGGCACCGCTTAAAAGGGGCCTGAGCGTATGCCCTGGGAGCCTGCATTGAGCCGTTGGTTTAGGAAGTCGCTATGTCATCATTTAACTGGTTTAGCCGTCGCTACGAGGAATCGTCTGCTGAGCAGACAGATGCCCCCGAAAGTTCGACTGAGCAGGGGGCTGAGCAGGGGGCTCAAGACTCGTCTGCTGACGACAAACCACTCAGTGCCGAAGATTACTTAAAGTGGGCAAAAACCGCCTACCAAAACATTCAAGAGCGCCAGCAAGATGATGCTCCTGGGGGTGAGGGTGCCAACGCTGGTCAAGCCACCGCAGCGGACAGCGAGGAAACTGGCTCAGAGGCGGTAGCCCCCGAGGCTGATTTGCCTGAAGACGCGGCAGCAGAGGAAACAGCGGCAGAGGAAACAGCGGCAGACGAAACAGCGGCAGAAGAGATAGCCTCCACCGCTGCTGCAGAAACCAGCGAGTCAGTGCCGTCAGGTGAATCCACTAAGCCCGCTGCGACCCCTTTCTGGGCCCAGGCTCAGGCTGAGCGAGAGGCCCGACTTGAGCGCTTGAAGGAAACTGCGATCGCAGCCCCCGAACCCGAACCTGAGAAAGCTCCCGAACCGTCCCTAGAGCTGCCCGACGTCAACTTTGACGAAGCCTTTGTCTGGTCAGCCGAAGTCTTAGCCTCGCAAGGACGCCGCCCCGATCAAATCTCGGTTGAAGAAATCACCTGGCTCAATAAACTGCGTCAGGGCCTGGGTAAAACCCGACGAGGGCTGGTCAACCAGCTCAAGTCGATTGTGGGTCAAGGCCCCCTCAACGAAGACGGCGTCTTTGAAATCTAGGCTTTGCTGCTCCAGGCCGATGTCGGGGTTGAAGCCACTGACTACATTATTGAGGCGCTGCAAACGCGTCTGAGAGAAGAAGCCCTGCCCCCCGAGCAGGCCATCGCCTACCTCAAGTCTATCCTGCAAACCATGCTTGATTCACCGCTGGGGGGTGAGCATAATCTGCTGTTTGTGCCCGAAAATGACAAGCTCAATATCTGGATGATGACCGGCGTCAATGGAGCCGGTAAAACCACCACTATCGGTAAGCTTGCCCACGTGGCTAAGAAGTCGGGCTACCGCTGCCTGATTGCCGCCGCTGACACCTTTCGGGCCGCCGCCGTTGAGCAGGTTAAGGTGTGGGGCCAGCGCAGCGACGTGGACGTGATCGCCAACCCTGGTCAAAACACCGACCCCGCCGCCGTGGTCTACGATGCCATCTCTGCAGCCCTATCGAGGGATACCGAGCTGCTGCTGGTAGACACCGCCGGTCGTCTGCAAAATAAGAAAAACCTGATGGACGAACTGGCCAAGGTGCGCCGCATCATCGACAAAAAAGCCGCCGATGCCAACGTAGAAGCCCTGCTCGTGCTGGATGCCACCCTGGGCCAAAACGGCATTCGCCAGGCCCAGGTTTTCGCCGAGGCCGCAAACCTCAGCGGCGTGGTACTGACTAAGCTCGACGGCACCGCCCGGGGCGGTGTTGCCCTAGCCGTGGTGCAACAGCTGGGTCTGCCCATTCGCTTTATTGGGGCGGGTGAGGGCATCGAAGATTTACGACCGTTCTCAAGCTATGAGTTTGTTGAAGCGTTGCTCAGTGGTTAGGGATTTCGCTTTTGGTTAGGGGCGGCGAGATAGTCAGGTCGTGAGGTGTATCAACCGGGATTCTTAACCCGATATTTTTCCGCCAAGCTTATACCAGCCTTTCAAAAATACCAGCCAGACAATCACCACCAGAGAGTGCAAAACTGTCACGGTCCACAGAGAACCGGTTTGAGCATAGACCAGCGTGCAGCTCAAACCCAGCAAGACTGTTAGCCCCATAAACAGTGGTTGGCTAAACAGGGGAAATAAGCGATTTCGAAAAATAGCGGCCTGTATGGGATGGCTGAGGACAAATAGCACCAGGCTCAGCGTTGCCCACAGCACAAACGTGGAGGGTAAGACCCGCTCAGTAAAGTGGGGCAACAGCAGCACTCGAAAGATCGCCTCTTCCAAAAGTGCTGGGAATATGAGTATCCTCAGCAGGCGGATGATCAGTCGCCCCGTCGAGACTTTGCCCAGGATACTTTGTACCGAGAGCAGCCGACCTTTTAGCCCTAAGGGAACTGCGATCGCACCGTATCCTACCCCAACGGCAAGCGTCAGCCCCCATTCCCTAGCTTGGGGAATCCTCAACGACTCAATCAATCGCGAAAAGGCCGTTGGCACAAAGAAATACTGGCCAAACAGCTCAGTCGGGGCCAGTGGCACAATGGTGGGGTCTAGGCCCCCCACCTGGTTCGTTCGCAAAAACCGCAGCGACGCCCCCTGCTTAAAAAAGATCGTCGCCAGCTGATCGTAGGCCACCCGTGGAATCACCGTACGCCAGCTCAATAGCTGGGTGGTCAGGCTGGTCTGATTGGTGAGTGACTGATTACGAATACCCGCCAGCACCTCAGAGTTTTGCTGCCAGTCAGACCGCACAATGCCCACCGGTACCAGGGTGTCTTCTAAGTTTTGCCCCAAAGCCACCAGTCGCTTAAATTGCTGGGCCATCTCTGGCGATAGCCAAAGAGACCGATTGGCAGTGGGCAAGCCCCTGATCTGGGCCTCGATCAGCTGGATAGTTTCATAGAGCGCCTGACTCGAATCTTGAATGCAAGACTGCGCCGGGGTGACCACAGCGGCCCCGGTGCCATCCCCGGTTCGATAGCGAGCCGCCATAATTTGCAGCTGCTGCTGAAGCATTGCCAGCGGATTTATCGAGAACGTCACCGGCTCTTTGCCCGGCTGGGCAGAAGCCTGCGCCTCGACCGGTCTCCCCCGATAGGTCTCTGTCAAAGCCTCTAACTTAATAATCACATCAGACACCGGACGCGTTCCCAACCAGCCGCGCTGCAAGTTGCCCATATACTCAGCCCAGCTCAGCTTGCCC
>JBCBZL010000255.1:0-7365 GCA_039815385.1 Cyanobacteria bacterium P01_A01_bin.114 | reverse complement strand
CGGCACTTGCAATCGCCGATCCGCAAGACTAGTGAGCATGGCTGTGCCCAACGACCCACGCTATCGCTACTAAGTTCGACCGCGAATAACTGAGTCTTTCAGCTTGAAGGAGGCAACTTAGTTGCCTCCTTTGCTATGTTTACTATTATTCTCGTGAGATTTCGAGGTAAAACTGTGATTGACGTTAAAACTGCTGTTAGATCGGCCCGCAATTTTATTAGTGATCTGCGGGAAGTTATGGAAAATCCTTTAAAGAATCTCAGATTAGAGGAAATTGAATTATCAGATGATGAAAGCGTTTGGTTGATTACATTTGGTTATGATGTTCCAAATTTAGACGAATCGAGCAAAATATACGATGCTTTATCAGCTATGTCATCTCTGACTGAGCCTCAGAAATACATTCGAGAATATAAAGTATTCAAAGTAGAAACAGAATCGGGACAAGTGAAATCAATGAAGATTAGAACTGTATGATTGAAGAACTTAAAAGGATATTGAGCAGATATAAAAATAAAGGCATTCTTATTGATACAAATATTCTACTGCTCTATTTTATTGGCCTTCTAAATCGTGAGCGAATCTCTCGTTTTAAGAGGACTCGACAATTTACATCACAAGATTTTGACCTTTTACTACGCCTGCTGCATAATTTTAAGATCATTGTAACAACGCCAAATATTCTCACCGAAGTGAATAGTTTGATGAATCAGCTTGGTGAACCTGAACGCTCAAAATGTTACTCAATGTTTGCTGATAGGATTCATGCTCTGCAAGAAGCATATATTCCTAGTCGAGAAATTGTTTCATCAGACTGGCCATTTCTTAAGTACGGGCTTACAGATTGTGGTATCGCAATACTCTCAAGAAATCAATATCTTGTGCTGACAGATGATCTAAAGGCTGCTAATTATTTGAATAGCCAAGGTGTTGAGACACTCAACTTTAATAATTTGAGATCTTATTAACCTCATTTCTGAATAGCGTTAGAGCGATATTCGAAAAGGCTTCAGTACAAGCGCTCTATTATCATAGGATTGACCCTTTGCCTAACGATCCGAGCGTATGACCCAGGCTCCACCCCAGCCCCCTAGACTGCGGCCCTATCAGATCGATTTGATTAACGATCTGTATCGCAAGCTCAATGAGGGCTACCAAAAAATTGCGATTATTGCGGGCACTGGGGCAGGCAAAACGGTGATCAGCGGTCAGATCTGCGCCCATGCCGAGTCAGCGGGTCGCAAGCTGCTGTTTGTCGTACACCTCGACGTGCTGGTGGGGCAAACCTATGAAAAAATGCAGTCCTTTGGCCTCCACTGCGGATTTATCAAAGCAGGTTGGCCCGAAGATCCGGACGCGCCGATTCAGATTGCCAGCATCCAGACCATGCTCAAGCGCGACTGGTGGCGCACCTGGCCCGCCGATGTGGTTTTTTACGATGAGGCCCACATTACCTTATTTAGCCGAGTCGGCAAGCAGCTTTTGAACAAGACCCACGCCCACGCCGTGCATTTTGCCATGACCGCGACCCCCCTGCGGCTGGGCAAAGAACAGCTCGGCGACGCCCTCGAAACCCTCGTCTCTTCACCTGTGCCTAGCGACCTACAGCAAATGGGCTACCTGGCCCCGCTGAAATATTTCAGCATGCCGATGGACAGCATGGCGAACCTAGAGAAAGTTAAAATGAAGGGGGGCGACTATGACGAACGCGGCCTCAAACAGGCGTGCGATCGCCCCGAGCTAATCCAAAAAATTGTTGAAGAATGGCATCGACTGGTCAAAGGCAAACGCACCATCGCCTTTTGCGTCGATGTTGAACACGCCCGCCACGTCGCCGCAGAATTTCGGAAAGCAGGCATCACCGCTGATACCGTGGATGGGGAAACCCCGATTAAGGAACGCCGCCGACTTTACGATGCCCTAGGCGTCGGGGAGCTGACAATCCTAACCTCCTGCAACGTGATCAGCATTGGCTTTGATGAACCCAGCGTGGAGGTGGGGCTGATGCTGCGCCCCACCCAGTCCAGTGCGCTCCACTTTCAACAGCTAGGCCGGGTGATGCGAATCTCACCCCAGACTGGTCAAGATTTTGGGATTATTCTCGACCAGGCCGGTAATTTGGAGAGACTAGGTTTCCCTGAAGATATTCAAGAATATACGCTACCCACCCGAAAACAATCTTCCGGCAGCGGCGGCCCTGCCCCCACCAAACCCTGCCCCGCCTGCGGTCGCGTAGTATATGCCTTTATCGTCAAGTGCCCAGAGTGCGGCCACCAGTGGGTCAACGAGCGCCCCCTGGTTTTAGAAGACATGGTAGAGATTTACTCTAGCGAACAAGCAAAGCAAATCAACGACATTCCCACCCTGATCCAGTTGTTTCATGGTCATCGCCGCCGGGCCTTTAAGCGCGGCTATGCCCCCACCTGGGCCGAGCGATCGTTTTTTGAACACTGCGATCGCAAACCCAAACCCGACTGGTGCCGCGGCTCATTCTACGGCCCCCGCCCCACCTGGGAACAACAGCTCAATATCGTTGACTACTTCCGCAAAAGCGCCCGCCGCCTCGGCAAACGCGACGACTGGGTCGCCCGAGAATTTGAACTTGAAGTCGGCCCTGGCAGCTGGCAGAGAATAGTTCGGTATGAATCTGGGTGAGGCCAGCAATTGAAATGCCAACTTTATTGCGCATAGGACCATACCGCTTCTTCTGTTATGCAGGAGATCGAAACGAACCAACCCACGTTCATGTCGAAAGAGACGATAATGAAGCTAAGTTTTGGTTAATTCCAGTTCGGTTACAAAAAAAATCAAGGCTTTGGCCGTAAGGAAATTAATCAAGTACAAAAATTAGTTGAAGAACACCAAGCAGTTTTGATAGAGGGTTGGAATGACTTCTTTGACAGTTGAGACTATTACTATTCCTCAAATCCGTCACGTTGTTGTGACAGATGAAGCTTTAACTATGGATCTATCTGATGGGCGCACTATCTCTGCGCCATTGGCCTGGTACCCCCGACTTCTGAACGGCTCACCTGATGAGCGTAGCAACTGGAGACTGACTGGTAGCCAAGAAGGTATCCATTGGCCTGATTTAGATGAAGATATCAGTTTGAAAAATATTATTCTGGGTCAGCCTTCTGGTGAGAGTCACAAGTCTTTTCAACGTTGGCTAGCTCAAAGAAATATCCAATAGAGGATCTTTGTGTTGTCAGCGTAAGGAAAGCACATTTTTGATGACTATTGTTAATTGTGGAGAATCAGGTTTGTCGAAATTGCTTTACCACCTCAACTGGCAGCCCCAGCGACTCCCCCACCTGCTCCACACTCAAGCCTAAATCCAACAGTTTGAAGATAGCAGCCGCTTGAACTGACTCAGCTCGCTGCCGTTCTTGCTCAGCCCACTGCCATTCTTGCTCAACCCGTTCATCTCCCCAAAGCAATAAGCTATCATCCGCTGTCCACCAGCGGAGCCAGTAACCCGTCCGCTGAGAACGCCCGTGTCGTTTGCTATCGTTCTTTACGGTACCCTCATTGTAACCTCGCTCTCCCTCGGAACGATCGTGACCTCTACCCACCAGCCCTTACCCCCCGGCAGCTCTGGCCTTCCCCTCGTGGGTGAATCCCTCAGCTTTTTGCTAGACCCAAAATTTGCCGACAAGCGACGGCAAAAATACGGCGCAATCTTCAGAACCCACATTCTCGGTCGCCCCACCGTTGTCCTGGCTGGCCCAGAAGCCAATGAATTTCTGTTGTCCAGCCATATGGATCACTTCTCCTGGCGCGGCGGCTGGCCCAACACTTTTAAAGAACTGCTGGGCGAATCTTTGTTTTTACAAGAAGGTGAAGAACATCGACGCAACCGCAGACTGATGATGCCCGCGTTTCACGGCAAGGCGCTGGAGGGCTACTTTGCCACCATGGTTGAGCTTTCCGAGCGATACCTACACCAGTGGGCAGAGCTAGGCGAATTTGCCTGGTTCTTAGAAATGAAAAAATTCACCTTTGAGGTAGCCAGTGTCTTGCTGGTGGGCACCCAGCCAGGGGCGCAAATCGAGCAGCTATCGGCCTGGTTTACCACCCTGACTAACGGCCTGTTTATGGTGCCCATCCGCTGGGGGTGGATGCCCTATGGCCGCGCCCTCAAAGCCCGTGACCATCTGCTGACCTATATCGAAACCATGATCGAGGCCCATCAAGCCACCCCCCAGAAAGATGTGCTCGGGCTCTTGCTCGAAACTGAAGACGAAATGGGCAATCGCCTTAGCCTGGATGAGATTAAGGTGCAAACCTTGCTGATGCTGTTTGCCGGACATGAGACAACCACCTCCATGCTGACCTCGCTGGTGATGGCTCTGGCGCAACATCCTGAGGTGATGGCAAAAGCCCGCGCAGAGCAGCAGGAAGCGCTGGCAGCTCAAAGTAAGCTATCGATGCAGCAGCTGCGCCAGATGCCCTACCTGGAGCAGATTCTCAAAGAGATTGAGCGACTCTATCCGCCCATTGGCGGCGGCTTTAGACAGGTTGAAAAGCCTTTTGAGTTTAACGGCTACCACGTCCCAGCCGGATGGATGGCCCTGTATCGTATTGATGCGGCCCACAAAGACGAGCGATGCTATTCGTCTCCGCAGATATTTGACCCCGATCGATTTAGCCCCGAGCGGGCTGAGCACAAACGCTATGATTACAGCCTGGTTGGGTTTGGCGGCGGCCCTCGCATCTGTTTAGGCCTCGCCTTTGCCCAAATGGAGATGAAAATCTTAGCGGCTCTTTTGCTGCGGCGCTACACTTGGAGCTTGTTGCCTAGCCAAAATTTGACAATGCGGCCTATTCCAACCTTACGCCCTGCCTCTGGGCTTAAAGTAAAACTACACGCGGTAGGGTAACTTTCCCGAGTTCTTCTCAATCGTTTGCCAAGCTGAGATGTTTGCCAAGCCAAGATTTTTCTGGGCTCAAATCTCGCCAGCGGGCACTCAATGGAGACAAGGATGCAGCTAGAACTGGTGCCACTCCTACAATATCAGCGCAATCTCTACACGATGCCGCAGGGCTATGAGCGCTTTAAGTCGTATTTAGATACCCTGCTTAATCAAGATCGTACCGATGTCGATCTTGCCCCACTGGTGCTCATTAACCCCATGGGCAAACCTCACATTGCCGACTATCTCGACGCGCTCATCGGTTTAGAGGCTGAAACCATTGCGGCTCGAGCTTTAGTAGAGGTTCAGGCCGCGTTATTAACGGTGCCCGGCAGTTTTAGGGTGGGGCTTGCGATCGCAGATGACGTCTTGGGCGGTTGGACCAATCGCTACACCACTGAATTTTCTATCAGGTTTACCCCCCAGGCCCTCTATAAACGCGGTTGGCTAACGGTCACCCTCTGGGCCAGTGAGCCTCCCTCGGCAGATTCGATTCGTCAATCTGTTCTAGAAATCGTCTATCGGGCAGCCCATTGGCAACAGCATGGCAGTCCTCAAACGCTATCCGAAATGATGGCCCAGGTCGGCTATGCTATGGCCCAGGCTGGTCGCCAAACCCCAACCTTGTTGCAAGCCGATATTGATTACACCCGCGAGGTGATTGCCCCATACCTGGATGCCACTGACCAGCCCACTTTGGTCGCGTGTTTGTTTGGCGATATCGCCGCCCATGAGCTGGGCTACCCACCCCAGGGGCTGAGTGAGCGCGCCGGTTTGGCCCTGGCTTTGTTTGATGCTCGCAGCGGCGATTGAGTGCTTAATGAGGCATTTCTCTATATCTACTAGAGAAATGCGTCGTATGCTTGGGAATCTGGTAGCTGACTATACTAAAGCGACACTAAAGCGATAAATTCTCCTACAGAATGATACGTTTCAAAGTTTTTTGATATAGAGTGTGAGTGGGGTTTGGAATCAGGGTTTCTATCCCCATTGCCCTGTGCGATCGCATCGACCGCGCAGGGCTTGTTTGTAGGGAGATTTTATGATAAGTGACCAAGGTTTAGTATACGAAGCGAGCTGCCGATAAGCTAAGAAAGGTGCCCTCCAAATTTTATGAAAACCCCTGATGTTATAGCTTTTGATTTTGACGGCGTTATCTGTGACGGCCTGATCGAATATTTCAAAACGGCCTGGCAAGCCTACTGTCAGCTGTTTAAACCAGCTGACCAAACACCGCCCGAAGGGCTAACTGCACGTTTCTATAAGCTGCGCCCTGTGATCGAAACCGGCTGGGAGATGCCGCTGATGCTCAAGGCAGTCCTAGAGGGATATGCGGATGCCGAGATTATGGAGCAGTGGCCCAAAATGGCCGAGCCCTGGCTGACGGCGGCGGGGCTGTCGCCTAAAGACGCCGCCAACGCGGTTGATGGGGTTCGCGATCGCTGGATTCAATCTGATTTAGATAGCTGGCTGGAGCAGCATCAGTTTTATCCAGGTTTGCTGGAAGTATTGGCGAGTGCGCTCTCCACCCTGCCGACTTATATTGTCAGTACGAAAGAAAGTCGCTTCATCCAAAAATTGCTGCGTCAAAATGGCGTGGATATAGACGCCCAACAGATTTTTGGGAAAGACGTCAAACGCCCTAAGTATGAGACGCTCCGACAGCTCAAAGAGAAACATACAGGGGGGGCTCAGTCGCCTGCGATTTGGTTTATTGAAGACCGTATTAAAGCGCTACAAGTTGTCAAACAGCAGTCTGATCTAACCGAGGTTACTCTGTTTTTAGCTGACTGGGGCTACAATCTTGAGCCCGATCGCCAGGCCGCTCGAGAAGATGCACGGATTCATCTGCTATCGTTAGAGCAAGTAGTACAAGAGTTCGAGTTTTGGGTAGAGGGTAGAGGGTAGAGGGTAGAGGGTAGGCATCTCGCTTGCCAAAGGAATCAAAGATGCTAGATCTGACCAAATTAGCGATGCAAATGCAGGGCATCAGCGAGCACCTCGCCAAAGAAGCCGCCGCTGCCCAGCGGCGGATCGAGATCGCTAAAATCCTATTGCAACAGGCTCAACCCCGACAGGCCGAGCTGCTTGATCAGCTCTATGAATATCGCCCCCAGATGGGTTTCACTGCCGCCGAACCGATTGAGTCTCTGGATACTCGCGTCGCCCTCACCCCGGCCCCCGAAGCCCATACCGTACTGGCCACCGATGGCTCACAAATTAATCCCAGCCATCATGAAATCGCCTACTGCTATCTATTAAATGTCGGTCGCGTCATCCTGCACTACGGCCAAAGCCGCTACCCGCTGCTCGACAGCCTGCCCGAGGTAATCTATCGCCCCGAAGATCTCTACGCCTCTCGACAGTGGGGCATTCGCACCGAAGAGTGGATGGGCTATCGGCGAACCGTGGCAGAGGCGGTGGTGCTGGCGGAGATGGCGCGGGAGTT
>JBCBZL010000268.1:0-7061 GCA_039815385.1 Cyanobacteria bacterium P01_A01_bin.114 | reverse complement strand
TAGCATGCCCAGGAAACTGCGCTGATGGCTTTTTCCGAATCATACCCCAAAGCCCCCCATTGACTGTTCAGTGGGGACACGAACCGATCAGAGTAGATGACCAAATTTTTCAATAAAAAATCCCTTGAAAGTGAGCCATCACAGGTCAAATTCCAAGGGATTTTCGATTTAGAAAGACTATGACCTCTAACTCAGATCGGTGTGAGCTGAGTTAGAACAAACCAAGCGTCAAAGAGGTATCAATCGGGAAAGTCGCACCAATGCCCAACCAAAGAGTAGCCACCGTACCAAACAAAAATACGGCAGTTGCCAGCGGGCGGCGAAACGGATTTTGAAACTTGTTGACGTTTTCAATAAACGGAATCAGCATCAGCCCCAGCGGAATTGCGGTCTGAAGTGCAATCCCCAGTAGCTTATTGGGGACAATCCGCAGGATTTGGAAGGCAGGGTAGAGATACCACTCAGGCAAAATCTCTAAGGGGGTTGCGAATGGGTTAGCCGGCTCACCGACTAAAGCCGGGTCAAGCACCGCCAGCGACACGCAGCAGGCAATGGTTCCCAAAATCACAACTGGGAAAATATACAGCAGATCATTGGGCCAAGCAGGCTCGCCATAATAGTTATGGCCCATACCCTGCTTGAGTTTTTCTCTAAGGCTAGGATCGCTAAGATCCGGTTTCTTAAGTACCGACATTGCTAAATCTGTTCTCCTCAAGAGATGTAACAGCGGTGGAATAAAATCTAAACCACCGCACAAAAAGGCTTAAAAATTCGCTTACAAAGGCCCCGAGATGCCCTGCTTACGAATCATCAAGAAGTGGAGCAGCATAAAGACTGCGATCAACCACGGCAACACAAAAGTGTGCAGGCTGTAGAACCGAGTTAAGGTAGGCTGACCGACGCTTTGACCGCCGCGGATAAACTCCACCATCAGGCCGCCCACAACGGGGATGGCGCTTGGTACGCCCGACACAATCTTAACCGCCCAGTAGCCGACCTGATCCCAAGGCAGAGAATAGCCTGTAACGCCGAAGGAAACAGTAATGATGGCCATGATCACGCCCGTGACCCAGGTTAGCTCACGGGGTTTTTTAAACCCGCCCGTCAGGTAAACCCGGAAAACATGCAAAATCATCATGAGCACCATCATGCTGGCTGACCAGCGATGAACGGAGCGAATCAACCAGCCAAAGTTGACCTCAGTCATTAAATACTGAACAGAGCTGAAAGCTTCTACTACAGTTGGCTTGTAATAAAAGGTCATGGCAAATCCAGTGGCGAACTGGATGACGAAGCAAACCAGCGTAATGCCCCCGAGGCAATAAAAGATATTGACGTGGGGCGGAACGTACTTACTGGAGATGTCGTCTGCGAGGGCTTGAATCTCTAAGCGCTCGTTGAACCATTGATAGGTTTTAGAATCCGTGACTTGCTTAGTAAACATGAAGCGGAAAAATGACGTTATAAGTGGGCTGCATTTAGACCGTTACTAAAAAATGTAACATAAACCTTCTGGGAAAGGATGCTCAAACGAGTCTGTTTCAAGGCAAAGCAGTTTTCTGTAAGGCTTGCCTATGGCCATTTGGAAACATCTGCTACCTGGAAACTCATTAGGGCAAGTTGTCTAGCATCTATGTGGAGACAACCTTAAATATCTGAGAAATATCTGAACCAAGTTTAAAGAACTTTACAAAGCTAAAATGCACTGTGTGGGTGACAGCGGTTCGACTCTCCCTTTTGACTGTCCCTTTCGACTATCTCTTAATATTTGGTCAGGGTCGGTTTGGTCAAGGTTGGTCGGCTCAGGCCTTCACCGATGAAGTCCTTTAGACGGCGGTGATACGCTGAGAAAATGGGAGACGCGAGTCAAAAATGAGCTGAATTCAGAAGGAAGCCGTATGCTGAAAACTAAGTTTTGCATATAAGCTGGGCAAATCTGGTGTAAGCAACTAGCTGGGTTAGCGCTCATCTTAAACATCGGGTGTTAAAGCATCAGAGACTAGCGCACCAGGTACTAACGCCAACATAATTTCCCTTTTTGGGTGAGTCTAAATAGGTTAATGATCATCAAACGGGTTTTAGGGTTAATCTTTGCAGTGGTGCTGATCGGGTCGGCGAGTTTGGGCTTGGGTGCGTCCCCCGCGTTTGCCATGACCGATCAGCAAAAGATGGTGATGGAGGTTTGGCGGATTGTCAATCGGGCCTATGTTGATGAGACGTTTAACCATCAAAACTGGTGGTTTGTGAGGCAGCGAGTCTTGCGCCAGTCGCTGACAACTTGGGAGGCTGCTTACCAGGCTATTCCAGAGATGCTGAGCGGGCTAGACGATCCGTATACGCGATTTTTGCCGCCTGACCAGTACCAAAGCTTACGAACCAGTACCTCGGGAGAGCTGCTGGGGGTGGGCCTGCAAATTATTAAAGATGACGCCGAAGATAGCCTCAGGGTGATTGCCCCCATTGAGGGCTCCCCGGCTGAGAAAGCGGGGTTACACCCTAAGGACAAAATCTTGGCGATCAACGGCACGCTTACCCAGGAGCTCTCGCTTGATGAAGCCGCCGCCAGGATGCGAGGGGCAGCAGGGACTAAGGTCACCCTGACGGTGTCGCGCGATCGCACCGATTCGTCAGCTTCCCCAGAGCCGTTTGAGGTCAACTTAGTACGTCAGCGGATTACCCTCAACCCGGTTGTGGCCGAGCTGCGGTCAGCCGGGGAGGGATCAAAGTTTGGCTACATTCGCCTGGGTCAGTTTAATGCTAATGCGGTCTCAGAGGTCACAGCGGTCTTACAGCGCTTTGAGCAGCAGGGGGCTAATGCCTACATCCTAGATCTGAGAAACAATCCTGGCGGGTTACTCCAGGCGGGAATTGAAATTGCCAAGCGTTGGATAGATCAGGGCACCATCGTGTATACGGTCAATCGCCAAGGCATTTTAGAGAGTTTTGAGGCATCAGGGGCCGCCCTGACCGATGACCCTCTGGTGGTTTTGGTGAATGCAGGAACGGCCAGCGCCAGTGAAATTTTGGCGGGTGCACTGCAAGATAATGGCCGTGCCCAGCTAATTGGAGAAACCACCTTTGGTAAAGGCTTAATCCAGTCGCTGTTCGATTTGGCGAATGGGGCTGGCCTGGCGGTCACCGTTGCCAAGTATGAGACCCCTGATCACCACGACATTAATAAGCGAGGTATTCAGCCCGATCGGGTGGTGGCTTCAGAGCCGATTACCCGCGATCAGTTTGGATCAGAAGCAGATGTTCAGTACCAGGCGGCGGTGGGGATATTAGCCCAGACAATTGCCCAAGCATCCGCCGCCTCTCCGGCCATTGCGGGTGTTCCATAAAACGCGGACTTACCACGATCCTCTCCACGGCGCGATTACCTTAGATGATCGCGACCCGGTCGAAGCCGTTCTCATTCAGCTGATTGACACCGCCGCCTTTCAGCGGCTCAGGCGGATTCGTCAGCTGGGGACCGCTAGTTTGACGTTTCACGGGGCCGAGAGTTCGCGCTTTACCCACTCGCTGGGGGTGATGGCGATTGCCCGCTGGGCCTTTGATCGGCTCGCCAGCGTCTATGCAGAGCTACAGCCCCATCGGGCGGCGGTGCTCTGTGGGGCGCTGCTGCACGACATTGGCCATGGTCCCTATAGCCATACGTCAGAAGAGGTGTTTGGGGGGCACCATGAGCACTGGACACGGCGCATTTTGAGCGAAGACGCGGAAGTGCGGGGCTGGCTCGATGATTTTTCGCCCACTTTGCTGCCCGAAATTATTGATATCTATCAGCATCAGCATCCAGTGCCCCTGATTTGGCAGCTGGTGTCGAGTCAGCTAGACTGCGATCGCATCGACTACCTGCTGCGCGACAGCTATTTTACGGGGGCCTCCTACGGTCAGCTTGACCTAGATCGAATTATCCTTGCCCTTGATTTTGACCCCAACAGTCAGCAGCTCGTGGTCGAGCGCAAAGGCCTGGCGGCGATTGAGCACTACCTGGTGGTGCGGTACTTTATGTACGCCCAGATTTATAACCACCCTAAAAATCTCGCCGCCACCTGGATGCTCGAACAAATCTTCCGCCGCGCCCGCGCGCTGCTCAAAAGGGACGAGCTGACGGCCGATGAAACCGTTGTCGCCTGGCTGACCCAGCCAACCGTCGATAGCCTTCCCCTCAGGGCCTATCTAGCCGGAGACGACATTGTTTTTAGCTATCACCTACAGCGCTGGCAGACCCATCCTGATCAGCTACTCTCAGGCCTCTGTCGCCAGCTGGTCAATCGCCAGCTGCTCAAGACCCTAGATGTTAGCCACTACAGCGAGGCTGAGCAAACCCAAATTTTGACCGCTGTGCGCCAGCGGCTTGGCCCGTTAGGGGCCGATTACAGCTGCCTGCGCCACGTCTCTAGCCGAGGCTATACCCTCTATCAGCGCGGCATCAAGCTCAAAACCGAAGCTGGCCTGACAGAGATTAGCCAGCTGTCTCCTCTGGTAAAAACCCTCACCCAGCCCTATCAGCGGACATGGCTGCTGTATCCGGGTTCGCTACGCGAAGAAATTGTCGCGCTGGCCGAGAGAGTGGCGGGGTCAGCAGCGTAAGGGCAAACGTTAAAGCATGGCCGGGGTCTGCCGACAGGCCTCTAAATCGATCGTCGCTAGCTGCGCGTAGGCATCTTCAATCACCCGCTGGCCGCGTAGGAAGCCTGTATTGGCTCCGGGGCACAGATAGCGCAGGGTTTCTGGCGTAAACTCATCCTGCAGACGTTGAACGCTGCGCAGCTGCCGGGGCCAGTGAAAGGTTTTAGAAAAGCGTAGGGGGGCCGGATGCCCCTCCCGATTGGGGAGCAGGTGCCGACCCGAGAATAAAACGCCGCCGTGGGCCTGGGTGTAGAGGCAAGCTGAGCCCGGCGAGTATCCCGGTGTCCACAGGGCGTGGGTGGTGGGGCTAAATCTAAAGGTTTGCTGAAATGGGGTGGTCGGCACCTGGGGCAGCAGATAGGCCTCTTGTTCTTGAACCACAACAGTACAGCCAAAGCGAGTTTGGAAGTCTTTAACCCGACTGCTTCCATTGCGATGGGTGAGCAGTAGCCATCGCACCCCCCCCTGGGTTTCAATAAAATTAAGCAGGTCGGCGTCCCAAGCGGGGCAGTCGATTAGCAGGTTAGCAGGGGCACCTGCGCTATGCTTTTCTAAGAGGAGGTAAGCGGTGCCCCCCAGGGTATCTCGATTGGGTGGAAACGCATAGATGGTCTCCAAAACCTGCCGCGGGGCCTTAGCAATTTTGCTGGGGGGAGAAGAAGCCATGCGTCACATTTCTTAGCGTTTTTCGGGTCTTAAAGTTTTTCAGTCTATCGCAAAAATCTTCTGGTAGCACTCATAAATAACCCTGAACTTATCCGATAAGATGCTTTTGGGGCAAATCATTCATGTCACTCGTGACGCCACAGTTCACACCGGACTTAATTCATGCCGTTTCTTCTGCTCGCCATCTTACTTGGATTTTTAACCTACTGGGTGATTCAGCGCAGCGTAGCCAGTATCACCCGCACGCCGGTCTGGCTGCTGTGGTTTGTGATGATGATACCGGTGTGGGTGCTGACCCTATGGCTGCTCTTGTACGGCGATAAGCAGCCGCCAGTGGTGATGCTGTACGGGCTGTTTATTTTGTGCCCGCTGGTTTATATGCTGCTGATCTTCTTAGGTCGCTTGCCAGCGGCAACGGTGTCACAGACGACCCCTGCTGCCAAGCCAGCCCAGCCCGAAAAACCCATCACCCGTGACGAAGAAACCCACCTGCAGCGGTGCTTTCCATGGACAGTTTACTATCTGCAAAACATCGAATATCGGCCCCATGCGATGATCTGCCGAGGGCAGCTCAAAACTTCGCCTGGGGTGGCCTATGAAACTGTCCAAGAAAATGTACAGGCTGAGTTTGGCGAACGATTTTTGGTGCTTCTGCAAGAAGGCTTAAACGGCAAGCCCTTTTTTGCTCTGGTGCCTAACCCAGCCTTTAAAACACAGAGCCCGTCCAAAGATAAGCCCGTGCCGCCGCTCTATCGGCCTGGGCTAGCGATCGCACTGTTGGGGATGACCCTCTTAACCACCACCCTGGCAGGCGGGGTTTACGTTGGAGAGCTCTCGGTGGGAGAGCTACAGGCTCAGCCCAGTCTGTTTCTCCAGGGGCTAGCCTATGGGCTGTCCTTGATGCTGATCTTGGGGGTACACGAGCTAGGCCACTATTTGATGGCGCGTCGCTATCAGATCCAGGCAACGCTGCCTTACTTTATCCCAGTCCCTTTTTTCCTGGGCACCTTTGGGGCATTTATTCAGCTGCGCTCGCCAGTGCCCAATCGCCGCGCCCTCTTTGACGTGGGCATTGCTGGGCCGCTGGCGGGGCTGGTGGTGACGGTGCCCATTTTGCTGTGGGGGCTGGCCCACTCGACGGTGATCGCACTGCCTGAAGATGCCAGTTTACTCAACTTCAACGCCCTCGACCCGACTGGGTCGGTGATTTTGACCCTGCTGGGCAAGCTGGCACTGGGCGCTAACCTGCAGGCTGAGCAGGCAATTGACCTACATCCAGTGGCCGTAGCGGGCTGCTTGGGGCTGGTGGTCACTGCCCTAAACCTGATGCCGGTGGGGCAGCTAGACGGCGGCCACATTGTCCATGCGATGTACGGTCAGCGCACAGGGGCCATTATCGGCCAAATCTCTCGATTTTTAGTGTTAGTGTTAGCCTGGATCCACCAGGAGTTTTTTCTGTGGGCGATTTTGCTCTTTTTTATCCCAGCCGTAGATGAGCCTGCCCTTAACGATGTCAGCGAGTTAGACAGTCGGCGTGATTTGATTGGCCTGCTTGCCCTGACCCTGCTGGTAATGATTGTTTTGCCTGCGCCCAAAGCGCTTACCCAGCTTTTGTTTTAGTCAAGAAACCATCATGGCCCACGATATGACCCAGTGGCTAGCTGAAATCCGGACGCTACAGCGCCAGCTAGCTGAGCTGCGCCAAGAACGCGACCAGGCTTATGCCAGCGCAGCTAACTGGCGTCGGCTGTACGAATCAG
>JBCBZL010000108.1:0-14066 GCA_039815385.1 Cyanobacteria bacterium P01_A01_bin.114 | reverse complement strand
CTTAGTGAGTCAGCCCGTCAGCCCGTCGGCTCGTCAGCCCGCCGCCCCTGGTCAAACGCCTGTGCTAGTCTTTGACGGGCAGCGATATACGGTACGCATGGCAGATGGCAGCCGGCCCGAATCGATCGTCCCCAATTTGTCTGAATAGGCGGGCCTGAATAGGCGGGCAAACGAGTGGTGCCAGCACAAATGCTCCTCACATGCTCCTCGAATGCTTCTCACATGCTCCTCAAGTGCTTCTTGGGGAGGATCACTCAGGCTGAGCTGGGAATATCAGCCAAAGCGCTAATCCCCAAAATGGGATAAATCGCAGCCATCGGAGAGGGCTGCCCGTGGGTATCGCTGCCCCCATCAGTATTGATTGAAAAACCCCAAACAGTACCAGATCGACACAAAACGCCAGCGTGACTCGACTGCCTGCCACCTGCTGCCCCAGATAAATCGCTCGGTCCCAGAAGCTGCCGAATTCGGGAAAGGCCCAGCCAAACCAGTAGAGTGCGATCGCACCCACCCCCAGCCCAATCCAACCAAACACATTTACCCAGATCGGTTTTTTCCCAGGCGGTTTATTCTGGGGCTCTGACTGCTGCCCTAGTCGAAGCGCCATATAGGGCATTAAAAACACGTTCGTCAAAAACATCGCCGCCCCCCAGATCGATACCCGTGGCAAGCCGCCCCCACGCGGATCCAGCAGCAGCAGCGGCAAAAACATAAAAATCCACGCCTCAGCCAGGTTAAAAAACGCCTCCATCGCCGGGTGTACAACGGGGGCTTCCATCAGGTGAATACCTAGCTGATTCAAAATGGGTAAGACAAAAAAGAAATTGATCGATTCGTCGAGAATCTCCTGAATTGTCTCAGGCCGAATTGCCCAGATGGGCTCTCCAGGGAGCCAGCCCGGTGGTGAAAGCAGCAAGCAAAACACATACGCCGCTGTCAGGGTAATCAGTAGCCTAGAGACGAAGGTTTCAGAGCGAGATTGCAGAGGGGAATGGGTCATGTAACCGATGTGAACAAGTCTTCTACGCTTAGGTTGGCCCTTTAGATTAGCCCTTTACAAACTGTTTGAGGCTCTACTGGGCAAGTTAAATCACTGAGCGGGTTACCTTTGAGGTTAAGATACGCCAGATTTGTAAGCCTAACTAAGGGGGTTGCATCGGCAATGACATTGTTACTTAGAGAAAGCTCCTCTAGGTTAGTCAGATTCGCCAGGGGGGCTACGTCTGCAATTTCATTGCGACCGAGAGAGAGCCAAACCAGGTTATTTAGATCGGCCAGCGGGGCCAAGTTGGCAATTTCGTTACGACCGAGCTGTAGCCGGGTCAGGCTCGTCAGGCTGGCCAAGGGAGCCACATCCGCGATCGCATTGCTACCCAGTTCGAGAATAATCAGGTTGCTTAAGCGGGCTAGGGGGGCTACATCCGCAATCTCATTGCCCCCCAGCTGAAGCACGATCAGATTGGTTAAATTCTCCAGTGAAGCCACGTTCGCAATTTCATTGTTACCGAGGCTAAGCCAGATCAGGTTGGTCAAATTGGCTAGTGGAGTCGTCTCCACAATGGCGTTGTTACTCAGAGAAAGCCCCGTCAGCTGGGTCAGACTGGCTAGAGGCGCGACATCTATGATGTCAACTTCGTCGAGGGACAGCTCCGTTAAACTGCTAAGGGTGGCTTCTGCTTGCTCACAGTCTTGAGTTTCAGCCTGCGCTAGCAGCACGTCAACGGTGTGACTGGCTGCTGGAGTTAGCTGTGCCTGATGAGCACACCAGTCAGCAAACGTGTCAAATGTTTGTGAATGATCCTCGCTCTGCGCGATCGCACTTCTACAGCTGATTAGCCCAACCAGC
Organism: Cyanobacteria bacterium P01_A01_bin.114; assembly: GCA_039815385.1. Classification (GTDB taxonomy): domain Bacteria; phylum Cyanobacteriota; class Cyanobacteriia; order Phormidesmidales; family Phormidesmidaceae; genus SIO4C1. Next base: position 12,220 of record JBCBZL010000108.1, on the reverse strand, counting down.
ATGGCTAGGCATCCCATTCCCCCTATGGCCGTCTTCCTCATCTCCCCGATCTCCCGCTGCTCCATCTTCTTCTACCCATGCTTCAAAAACTTTCGCACCAGGGGTGACACCAGCCGAATGATTGAAAACGCGATTTGTCCTGGCTTGAGGGGCGGCTCCACAGTGTCCCGAGCAAAAATCACTTTTCCGGTGGTTTCAGATAGGCGATAGAAGCTGGTGCCACGTCCGTTAGGAAAAGGAATGCCGTCAAGCTCAACGTGCCACGTAAGACCCGCTGCCAGAGGGTCGCCCGTGGTGATGTCGTCGATAACAAATCGTAGCGTTTTAGGTACCTTCTCACAGCTGTCTTTGAACAGGTCGCGAACTGCGGCTTTGCCCTGAAAGGGACGAGAAAAATTAAAATCTTGGTAAATGCAGTTGTCGTCGATGAATGCGATCGCACCCTCCACATCTCGACGGTTAATGGCATCGTACATCGCCCGAATAATATCGCTGGCAGATTGGCCCATAGTTTTGCGCTCTATCATCAAGATTACCCGCGTGGGTACTGCCGCACAGACAACCTATCAGCCACACTAAGTGTATTGGAAATCATCAGGCTATACGATGCTTGAGATTCCAGTGGTGATTGACAAACAGGTGTGCACTCCTCGTTCCGATGGACGAGGAGTTTTTTTTGTCGGGGTCTATGACGGCAGCGGCTCAATGCAGGCAGGGGTTTCATTGCGAGGGCTGTTGACCATCGTACTCACCGGATAAGCCTGCATTGCGGCCGCCTCATAGGGTCGTAGTAAAGGCTGAAGGCTGCGCCCCGTCTGTAAATCAGGATCTAGCCAGGTGTCGTAATCCTGAGGATGCAAAATCACCGGCATGCGATTGTGGATCGTTTGCATCAGATCGTTGGGCTCGGTGGTCAGAATCGTACAGGTTTCTAGATAGCTGCCGTCGCCGCTCTCCCACTGCTCCCAAAGCCCCGCAAATCCAAATAGAGACTGATCCTCTAACTGGATATAGTAAGGCTGCTTTTGTTTACCCACTGACCCACCCGACTTCTGCCACTCGTAAAAGCCATCGGCCACAATCAAACAGCGCCGTCGCTTAAACGCCGCCCTAAAGGAAGGCTTTTCAGCCGCAGTCTCAGCCCTGGCATTGATCATACGACTGCCAATACTAGGATCTTTTGACCACGAGGGCACTAATCCCCATTGAAAAATTCTATACTCTCGCGTAGTACCCGGTTGGGCAATGGCTGACACAGGCTGGGAGGGGGCAATGTTGTACCGGGGCTGAGGCTGGGGCTCCTTGCTTAGCCCAAAGGCAGCAGCGATGGCCTTACCAGACTGGGTTTGAGTATAGCGTCCACACATGCTGACAAGGTCTACTCGTAACAAACTCTACCGTGATTTTATCTATTATGGGCCAGCCCATGTTTAGCGTCAGAACCACCTCTAGTTCCCCCCTTTTTCCAAGGGGGGGTAGGGGGGATCTCCTACCCGTTGAACTCGTCTAGATCCCCCTAAATCCCCTTTGGGAAAGGGGGACTTTGAGTTGGGCCTCAACCCGCCTCTAGGTAAAGGTGATGCCAGTAAGCTAAACAGATACCGCCTAAGTTGTATACTCCGCGTTGATCTTCACATAGTCGTAGCTTAAATCGCAGCCCCAGGCGACGCCCTGGCCCGGCCCTGCCCCAATCGATACGGCAATTTGCACCGGGTGCGCTAAGGCTGCGGGGGCCATCGCGGGTCGGCCACCCATGACTAAATCATTTCCCTGGTCGGTACTCTGCACAATCTGGGGGGCCATCGCCTGCGAGCTGGTGTCGGCCTGGTGCTTGAGGTAATGGTGTGCAACCATACGATCAAAGGGCTGGGGCTGCCCCTGTTCCATCAGCAGCGTATCCCCCAGCTGAATGCGGAGCTGGTCTTGGTCAAACGGCACCCCGGCTCGACCCGCGGCCCCAGCAATCCGACCCCAGTTAGGGTCACGGCCAAAGATGGCAGATTTGACCAAAGACGACCCTGCAATTGTTCGGGCTACCTGACGGGCGGCAGCGTCAGTTGGCGCGCCTTTTACAGAGATCTCAAGCAAACAGGTCGCCCCCTCTCCGTCTCGGGCAATGCACTTCGCCAGATAAATGCACACCTCAGTGAGCATGGCTTCTAGCCTATCGGCATCGGGGCCGGGTTCGGTAATGGCTGGCGTGCGCGACTCACCGTTAGCCAGGGCAATCAGAGAATCGTTGGTGCTGGTGTCACCATCCACCGTAATTTGGTTAAAGCTTTGGCTGGCGGCCCGGCGCACCATGGCCTGCCACAGGGGGGGCGACACCGCCGCATCGCAGGTGACAAAGGCCAGCATTGTGGCCATGTTGGGGTGAATCATGCCTGACCCTTTGGCAATGCCGCCAATGCGCACCGGGCGATCGCCTATGTGGGTTTCAAGCGCAAAGGATTTGGTGACGAGGTCGGTGGTCACGATGGCCTGGGCAGCTGCCTCAGAGCCGTCTGGCGAAAGCTGATCGACCAAAGTTGGCACCCCCGAAAGCAGCTTGTTGATCTTGATGCGCTGACCAATCACGCCAGTTGAGGCCACTAGTACCTGATCTGGAGAAATGTTCAAGGCCTGGGCAACGGCGTTAGCGCTGGCCATTGCATCTTCCCAACCCTGCTGCCCCGTACAGGCATTGGCCTGCCCTGCGTTGCAGAGCAAGGCGCGGGCGGTGGCTCTAGCGTCGAGGCGCTCGTGGCAGTAGTCGACGCAAGCGGCACGTACTTGGGTGGTGGTAAAAACCCCGGCTGCGATCGCGTCGACATCAGACACAATCAATGCCAAATCAGGTGCCCCCGAAGCCTTGAGCCCCGCGACGGTACCCGCCGCCCGAAATCCCTTGGGGGCAGTCACGCCCCCCTCGATCGTCTGCCAATCTGCCATTGCCTTCATCGCCCTATTTGCAGTGAGTCAAGCGCGATTATATCAAGGCAATTCACCCCCAAACATCAATGTCATGAATGGATATGAACAAACCAAGCCCCGTGCCGCTTAAAAACCTGAGTTTTTAACTGAACACGAACTGCGGAGCTAGATGGGCCGGATAGGGTCAAAAATATCCAAAAAAAAAGGAGAGCCGCGAAAGCTCTCCCTACCATCAGGGTGCATCTACATAACACAGTTGTACCCTATGGGGGTGGGGGGTGTCACCCCCTGTGATTGTATTTCGTGTACTTTTTCTAGAATCTCAGCCAAGTTGCGTAGATTAGAGAGCTGAATCCTATCCGTTGAGTTTCTTGCCAAGCAGCTGGTTGGTCAACTTTGGATCAGCTCGACCGCTGGTGCGCTTCATCACTTGACCAACAAAAAAGCCCTGCAATTTTTTCTTGCCTGCCCGATATTTGGCAAGCTCATCAGGGTGGGCCTTGATCACCTCATCAATAATGCCCTCAAGCTCAGCCGGATCCGAAATTTGGATCAGACCTTGCTTCTCAACCAGAGCTTTTGGCGAGCCCCCGTCTTTGAGCAGCGTGGGCAAAATATCCTTAGCAATCTTGCTGCTAATCGTACCCTGATCAATGAGCTGTGTCATCTCTGCTAGGCCGACTGGGTCGAGCCCGATGTCACTAATGCTCAATTTCTCGGCATTTAAGTAGCCTGTGATGTCGCCCATGATCAAGTTGACAGCTGCTTTGGCATCTGCCCCCGCCGCCACCGCTGCTTCAAAATACTCAGCCACGCTACGGTCGTCGGTTAGCACCCGTGCATCGTAGGCAGAGAGGCCCAGGGCTGCTTCATAGCGGTGACGTTTTTTAGCAGGCAGCTCTGGCAGCTCAGCTTGCCAGGCCGCCAGCTGAGCCTTAGATACCTCGATGGGGGGCAGATCAGGCTCTGGGAAGTATCGATAGTCGCTAGACCCTTCCTTAGAGCGCATACTGATGGTGCGCTGCGAATTCTCTTCCCAAAGTCGCGTTTCTTGTACGATCGGTTCGCCCGCTTCAATCGCTGCGATCTGGCGTTCAATCTCATGGTCGATGGCCCGCTGAATCGCATTGAAGGAGTTCATATTTTTGATCTCTACCTTCGTGCCAAATGCCTGCTGGCCAACAGGACGTACGGAAATGTTGACATCACAGCGCAGCGACCCTTCTTGCATGTTGCCATCGCTAACGCCTAGATAGCGCACAATTCGCCTGATTTCTTGGGCGTATTCAGCCGCTTCTTTCCCGGTTCGCATATCGGGCTCTGAAACAATTTCTACCAGCGCCACACCCGCTCGGTTATAGTCCACCAGAGAATAGGCAGAGCCCGCTAGACGATCGCTGCCCGCATGGACTAGCTTGCCTGCGTCTTCTTCCATATGTAAGCGAGTAATGCCGATTTTTTTGCGCTCGGCACTGCCGTCTTCGACAATATCAACCTCGATCCAGCCGTGCTCGGCAATCGGCAGATCAAACTGCGAAATCTGGTAGTTTTTCGGCAGGTCTGGATAAAAATACTGCTTGCGGTCAAACTTGCTATAGGGGGCAATTTTGCAGTTGAGGGCCAGCCCTGCTTTCACCGCATATTCCAGCACTTTTTCGTTGAGCACCGGTAGTACCCCTGGCATCCCCAAGACAATCGGGTCAACGTGGGTATTCGGGTCAGCGCCAAACTCGGTGGAACTAGGCGTAAAAATTTTGGTCGCGGTGCTGAGCTGGCAATGAGTTTCTAAACCGATTACGGCTTCGTAGTTAGTGTTTGCAAGCTCAGTTTTTGCAGGGGCCGCAGCTGTCATGATCTATCAAAGATACTGGATGCATCCTATTGTAGCCGGATAGACGGTAGGCTAGTCACGATTAGCCTTCCTGATTTGGCTAGAGATGTCTTACGAAAAATTCTCAAATGGCTGAAACCCCTTCCACCCAATCTACCCATGCCACTGAGCCAGCCCAGTGGCACATTGCCCAGGATGGCTCAGGCCAGTGCAAGATCGTGACCCAAGCTGAGCTAGCTCAGCTTGCCGACGATCAGAAGCAAGCGGCCTGGGGGCCCTTTAAAGACCAAAATGAGGCCATCGCACGTCGCGTGGGCCTCATTCGGGCGGGTAAGTGCAAACCGGTTTAAAGATCGCTTTTAGAAATCGCTTGGCAGGGCCGCCGATTCGCGTTCTCCTCGAATCATATCGCTGAGGACTTCAAGCGCCTTGGCATACTGCGGATCTTCCAGGGTTCCGATCTTTTCGCGATCGCTGCCGAGGGCTTCGCGCTCTTCTTCAGAGAGCTCTACCACAAAGTCTGGCTCAATGCCGTACTCGTTGATGTCACGCCCGCTGGGGGTTAGATACTTCGCAATGGTCACCGCCACGCCAGACCCGTCAGCCAAGCCGCGCACCGACTGCACTAGGCCCTTGCCAAACGTCTTAGTCCCGACCAAGACGGCCCGGTCGTTATCTTGCAACGCCCCAGATAAAATCTCACTTGCGCTGGCTGAGCCGCCGTCTACCAGAACCACGACCGGCTTATCAGTCAGTGACCGGTTACTGCTCGCCGCATTTTCATCGACTACACCCTGACGGTTCACCGTTGAGACAATGGTGCCTTCATTCAGCCACATTTGGGCAATGTCAATGCTGGAATAAAGCAGCCCACCGGGGTTAGAACGCAGGTCTAACACATACCCGGTTACATCTCTATCTTCTAGCTCTTGGATCGCTTCGCGCATCTCTGCCGACGCATTGGCGCTAAACTGGGTCAGGCGAATATAGCCCACGCCGCCCTCTTCACCCGTTTCATAGGTGTAGCGTACTGGATGAATCTCGATGCGGGCACGGGTCAGGGTGAAGTCCATGGGTTCTGCTTCACGCTCGAGGGTCAGGGTGACCTCGGAGTTGACTGGCCCCCGAATCAGATTGACCGCATCGTTGAGCTCCATGCCCTCGGTTGATTGACCGTCAATGGCGCGAATGATGTCGCCAGAGCGAACCCCTGCCTCAAACGCAGGCGTCTGCTCAATCGGAGAAACCACTACAATGTCATCGGTATCTTCGTCCTGAGAGATCTGAATGCCGACCCCGGTGAGCTCACCCGAGGTGTCGATCTGCATATTTTGAAACTCTTGAGGATCCATGAAGCGGGTATATGGGTCATCAAGCTGCTCAAGCATTTCACGAATTGCCACGTAGGCATCTTCGCTGCTCTCATATTCACGATTGAGGTAGTCGGTGCGGACGGCCTGCCAATCTTGAGCGTTGAACGTGTCGTCTACAAACTCGTGATCGATCAGCTGCCAGACTTCATCAATTAGCTCCTTAGGACTTTCGCGAAAGAACGCCTGCCCCTGAGACAGATGAATACCGGCCCCCGTCACCACCAGTGCTACGCTGGCGAGTGTGGTTGCACCAAGTACGAGGCCACGATTCTTAATTGCCATAAAAATAAAGACCTTCTGGAGGAGAAATTTAGTCTAGACCAGGTATAGATAAAATGCTGAACCTTTCATTGAAGCTTAGCAATTTCCCACGTATTCGACTATCGTAAACTGATCTTTCAATAATCAGCCAGGCATCAAAGCTATGAATTTAGATTTCAAACACAGGAGGAAGCTTTCCGTAAAGTTCTGATGTCTTTGATGGGATATATCTGGAACGGCTTGTCTGGTGAGAATTGGGACTACACCAGGGGCTCAGGCTCAACCCAGCGACCGTCGGCTTTGATCAAGTTAATCAATTCTTGAACCCCCTGCGCTTCGGGTACCCGTTTGATTTCTTCGCGACCGCGATAGAGGGCAATGTAACCGGGCTGTTTGCCCACATAGCCATAGTCAGCGTCAGCCATCTCGCCGGGGCCGTTGACGATGCAGCCCATTACGGCAATGTCGAGACCGGTCAGGTGACTCGTGGCCTCTCGTACCTGGTGGAGTACGTCTTCTAGGTTAAACAAGGTGCGACCGCAGGAGGGGCAGGCCACATACTCCACCATGGTTTTGCGCAGCCCCAGGGCCTGCAAAATGCTGTAGCAAACCGGGATTTCTTTTTCAGGGGCCTCGGTGAGTGAGACGCGAATGGTGTCACCAATGCCATCAGCCAGGAGCGTGCCAATGCCTGCGGTTGATTTAATTCGTCCATATTCGCCATCGCCTGCTTCGGTGACGCCGAGGTGTAGCGGATAGGCCATGCCCAGCTCATCCATGCGCTTAGCCATCAGGCGATAGGCCGCGAGCATCACGGGCACCCGCGAAGCCTTGAGGGAAATGACTAGATTGTGAAAATCTAACGATTCACAGATCCGGATAAACTCTAGGGCTGACTCCACCATGCCTTCGGGAGTATCGCCATAGGTGAAAAGCATGCGCTCAGCCAGGGAGCCATGGTTGACCCCAATCCGCATCGCTTTATTTTGATCGCGTAGGGAAACGACAAGCGGCTCGAGGGTCTGACGAATTTTGTCACCAATTTCGTCGAACTCGGTTTGGCCGTATTCAGTGCGATCGTCCTTTGCTTTTTCAAAGACATAGAGCCCCGGATTAATGCGCACCTTATCGACATGCTTGGCGACCTCTAGGGCAATTTTCATGCCGTTGTGATGGACATCTGCCACCAGGGGTACCTTGCCGTAAGTGTCAGCTAGCTTGGCTTTAATATCGGCCAGAGCTTTGGCATGGGCCATGCTGGGCACGGTCACGCGCACAATTTCGCACCCAATTTCGTGCAATCGGCGGATCGCAGCCACTGAGCCGTCAATATCTAGGGTGTCTTCGTTAATCATCGACTGCACCACCACCGGATGCCCGCCGCCAATGATCACATTGCCCACTGCGACCGGGCGAGTCTTACGGCGCACAATGGTGGTTTCGACCGAGGCATCGCTGGTTGCAGAAGCAGAGGGGAGAGAAGTCAGAGTTTGCATACGCCGTAAACCCAGAATTTAGAAATCGGTTTGGTACAGTTGGTCACAGTTGTAACTATTCTAGGGGGTCGAGATGCTCACCTGGAAAGTTTTCAAACAGGATGTAATTTGCGATACGTTGAAAAGTTTAAAGCTTCGCTGTGCATTCCAAAATCATGCGCTGATTGATCAGCTCAAACGGCTGGATGGCTAGCGCCTGTCGAAAAGATTTAATTGCGGTTTGGTAGTCGCCGATGCAAGCTTGGCAAAGCCCCAACCCGTGCAGCGCGCCAAAATGATGGGGAATCAGGGCAATCACCTGCTCGCAGTCTGCGATCGCAGTTCGATATTGCTGCTGTAGATAATAAAAGACGGCCCGGCGGTTCCAAGCCTCAGCGAAGTCGGGCTGGGCTAAAATCAGCTCGTCTAGCAGGGCACAAGCTTCATCGGGTTTGCCTGCCTGGAGCAGTGCCTGACTACGCAGCAGCTGCTCAGCACCATAGGCTCCTTTTTGATGAAACCACATGTGCCAAAACTCTGCCGTTGCACGCTCACGCACGGCCGACTCCTCATCTTTGAGGTCTGCCAAAAGCTGATGAATACGGGTTTTGTCCATACTTACAACCTAAACGATTTCATCCCTCGCTGCAGCCAGCTATCCACCCTTATTCTTTCCTGAGATCACCTATCAGCGACCGGGAATACTAGGCCAAAATTCTGAGAATCGTCCCGTTTAAATCTGCGCTCGGCACTTGCCGCCGCTGTCGGCTAGCTCGGCACCGTTAGCCCTCTCTTTATAGAAGCAATAGAAATCCTCTCTTTATAGAAGCGATAGAAATAAAGAGAGCTTTAGGTATACAGAACGCTTTAGGTATACAGAACGCTTTAGCCATACAGAACATTTTGAATAGAGCAATAGGAAGCTATCTCGTGACTACTCTCCTACCGGTCCATCCACACCGCCCAGTCCATACCCAGCCGTTTGTAAAGACACCCGCCATTGCTCGACTCTCGGCGCGAGCCCTGCGGTATTTGCGAGCAGGCTACTCGGTGCATCTCAAGGGCCCGGCTGGCAGCGGTAAAACTACTCTGGCCATGCATCTAGCCGATCTCCTCGGGCGACCGACGACCCTGCTATTTGGCGACGATGATTTCAAAGCCGCCGATCTGATCGGTCATGCTGCTGGCTGTGCCCACGAGAAAGTCATCGGTAAAGATCTTCACCCTCTAGTGACCAACGACCTGAGCAAATGCTGGGTCGACTCACAGCTAAATCAGGCCTGCCGAGAAGGTTTTACCCTGGTCTATGACGAATTTAATCGCTCTCGCCCTGAGGTCAACAACCTTTTTCTATCGGCCCTCGAAGAAAGACTCTTGGTACTTCCCCCCAACGGCTATCGGCAAGACTATGTTCGAGTCAGTCCTGATTTTCGGGTGATTTTTACCTCCAATCCTGAGGAATACTGCGGCATTCATGCCACCCAAGACGCGCTAATCGATCGCTTGATCACCCTTCACCTGCCCGGATTTGACGAGCTTACCCAGCAGCAGATTTTAGTCCAAAAAATTGGCTTAGATGCACCTGCCTCGCTCTTGATTGTGCAGCTGACTCAGCAATTTTTGCAGCAGATTTCTCCTGATACTTCCTCTAGCCTGCGCCCTGGGTTGATGATTGCCGAAGTCTGCCAACAAAATAAAATTCATATCTCTACAGCAGATCCTGACTTTCGGGAGGTGTGTCGAGACATCTTGCTCTCACGATCAGGTCGGTCTATATCAGAGACCAACGAAATCTTATGGACTTTGTTTAATAACCTGGCTTAAACGGGCTGACTTAAACGGGCTGGCTCTGCATTCGGTTTGACATCACTTGCACAGACCCCAAAACTCAGACAAAGACGCGAACTAACCGCAAATTGGAACGATACCTATTTGCAAGATCCCAAAGGAGGCCGCTATCGATACAACGAAACCTACGCGGTCGATGATGTTCACAATGGTGAACTCTCTTCGTGCCATGTTGAGATTCTTGAACAGTTTTGGTGGGCTTTTATTAACGTGCATTCGCCTTAGCTCTTTATCAGGCTGAGTTGCGATCGCGCTCAGCAGATATCGTCTGCACCGAGCAAACCTTTCTCGAAGAGCTTGACCGGCGTATCCTGGTGGATAAAATCAGCTCTAATTGAGGGCTGAGCTGATTTCATTACTCTTCAGATTGGCTAACTGCCGGAGCCTCGCTGAGCTGCCAGCGCCCATTCTTAAACGCTAATTGGTCAGAGTGGGCCTCTATCCATTTCCAGAGGGCGTCTTGTTCATGGTTTGCCCCGGTCACCTCAGCCTGGGCATCCAAGTCTTTGAAATAACTTTCGTCACCGCGCTGCTGATCAAAGGCGACCACCGCCGCCCAGCTATCTTTGAAATAGGGATAAATATCTGATAGCCAGGTCTCTTCAGGATAGTACCCTGTGCTCATTAATTGCAGATAGTATCTGAACCCTTTGCCGCTTTGCAGCCGATAAATTGAGAACTTTTCGTAGGCTTCGCCTTTCACATAGATATAGCGTTTCTCTTCTTCATCCCAAAACGCATTTCGGAAAAACTCATCCAAGATCCACGGATCGGCTGGGTTGATTTCGGTAATACTCTGCTCTTCTTTGAAGTTTGCAAAGGCTTCTTGAGTGACCCGTTCGCTGTCAACCCGGCGATAGAGCTGCTGCAGCATCCAGCTTGAATAATCATCATTGGTGCGAGACAGCAGGCGCATGTAAAAATCGTCTTCGGTATCTGAGTAGAATGCGTCGCCGTTTGTCTCAGAAGAGACCTCGGACAGGAGCGTTTGGTAGAAATAGACCGCGCTACCAAATGACCAATTTTCATCGATCTGGCCCTGCTCAACGAGTTTCCACTGTAGGGTGCTCAAGTCTTTTTGTAGCGAAGACAGATTTTGCTGCCCCAGGGCAGTCTCGCCTGGGGAAAACAGCGAGGCGTCCTGATAAAAAGTGAAATTCTGACGACTTTTGAGATAGGTTTGCAAGGTGCAGCTCAGGGTATTGATCAGCCCAGCCAGCTGACTGGGCTCGGCGCGCTGATCGCGACGGTATGCAAGCAGCGCTTTGTAGTCTTCTGTCGTGAGCGCATCTAGACAAGCTGCGTTTGACGCATCGGCTGGCTGGCTGCCCCCCTCCTTGCTATCTCCCTCGGTTGGACGGTTTAATTGAGGCGACTGAGCCGCCTTGAACCAGGTCTCAATACAGGCGTCATCTTCACACAGTTGGGGATACAAGCTGTATAGCACCAGCATTGTGCTGGCAAATCGCTGTTGATTTTCTTGCACCACCGGCACCTCAAGCAAGTCGGATAGGAGGGCAATATCAGTGTCGTCAACCGGGGTAAAGATCAGATCGTTGAGAAACCCTTGCCAAAAGTTGGCATCAAATTGATTTTGATGCTTGCCAAGGAGCACGTCTTTCAGATTATCGAACTGATTTTTATAGCGTCTCAGCGCCTGGGCGGCCAAAATTTGATTATGCACATCCAAAGCTGGCCCCTGCCCTGCCTGGGTGCGATCGATATCTTCGTCCTGCAAAATTTCGTAAAAGACGTCTCTAAATTCGGGGACGGGGTCAACCTGCAAGACGTAGTTGAGGGCGTAAAACCGCTGAATCGCTTTGTAGCGGCTGTCGTTCTTAAAAATGCCTGCAAAAATACTGTCGTCATCTTCTCCTTTGAGAAAATCAACCAGCAGTTCGCGATAGTTGGGGTTGTTTTCGAGATAGGCTTCGCGTACTTTGGCGATTTCTAGATCCTGCGATCGCACAATCTGCATATTGGGCCGATCTTGGGAGTTGAGATCGAGGATCAGCAGCATCAGGGTGTTGCGATCGCGCTCAAGCCGATCGATCAGCTGCGGATATTCCACCTCAATTCGGTCTTCAAACACGGCCTTGGCGGTACTTTCAATCAGGGTACTCAGGCCAAATGCCCCCAGCGTGCCTACCCCCAAGACGGTTAAGATACCCCGGACGTTTAGCAGATGCCCGCGCAGGGAGGAAAATAGCCGTTTAACAAAATGATCTGAGTTGAAAATTCGCTCGATTACGGCCCCTTCAAAATTTTCAACCAGCAGCTTTCGATAGTTTTGAAAGACTGGATGACCGGCTTCATAGCTGGCAATTTTGTTCTCATAGAGTGGAACGACTGCCCCTTCCAGGGTATGTAATTTCTCTTGCAGGGTTTGGTTGCTATGCTTGAGAGATTCAATCGTCTCGGTCAAATTTTCGACCTGCTGCTGCAATTCTGATGAATCGTGAGGCGGGCTGTTTGAGGTCGAATCGGTCAGCATAGGTACCTCGTCAGTAATCATTACT
>JBCBZL010000369.1:0-4337 GCA_039815385.1 Cyanobacteria bacterium P01_A01_bin.114 | reverse complement strand
CGATCAAGCATTCTTAAGTGCTACTTCGTAGCCGCTTAACAAGGACCCAGATATTACCGTAATGGACCCATTAGCTCTGAGCAGCTTAAAGCGAACTCCCCTAGGCCATGCGAGCGATCTGCTCAGTCGCCCATGCAGGCGTAGGTGCGGCCTGACGAGGGGCACTCATCGGCGTTTGATCGACAAAGCCATCTTCGCTTTCAGTTGGCATGCTGACCTGAACACAGTTAGGCGTGAACAAGAAGATGCTCTCGCCGATCCGCTCTTGGTGACCGTCCATGGCGTAGGTGCCGCCCGCGACAAAGTCAACAGCGCGCTGGGCCTGGTCAGGATCCATTATCGTCAGGTTGAGCACAACAGACTTGCGCTCACGCAGCGCCTGAATTGCCTGGGGCATTTCTTCAAAGGAGCGAGGCTCCATTACCACCACTTCTGAAACACCATTCATTGCACCGGGCATACCAATCACATTATTCATAGAGACCATACCAGTATCAGAGGACATTACCCGCTCACGGACGCGACGACGGGCGGGGCGAGGTTCTTCCTGCGGAATCACCGTCGGCTGAGGTTGGGGTTGGGGTTGAACATTCTCCTCTTCGTAGAGGTTCTGATAGTCCTCACCATCCATTTCGTCATATTCGTATTCGTAATCCGCTGGATCGTTGAGACCCACAAAATCACGTAGCTTCGAAAAGATAGTGCTCACGGCTTACACTCCATCACGACAAATTACTAACTTGGCAAAGTTATCCTCAAAGACTATAGAGGAAATTGAGAACAAAACCGTATCCAGACTGAAAACTTTGGTTTTTCCCGCAGGGCAAACGACAAAGCTGGATAAGATCAAGGTTCAGCTTAGGGCACTTTTAAAAACTTCAACCCTTTGATCGGACTAACGCTGAAGGTGAGAGTCCTGTGTGAGGATCGGGAGTGTTTTATTGGCTCGCAAGACTAATCCAAAAACTAAAATTTGACTTAAGTCTTGAACACCCTAATGAATCCCGCTTATAGGGAACGATGAGCCACAGTATACACGAAATCTTGAAAAATGCGACCTTGTTACTAAATGAAACTTTTGAAACTCTAAAATTGGGTGTAAACAGCAGCGCTTCTAGGTTTTTTAGTCAGGCCAGAAGCTGCCTAGCCACGGTGCCCAAAGAGAATAGTTCCTAACCGAATCATAGTCGAGCCCGCCGCGATCGCAATCTGAAAATCCCCGGACATTCCCATCGACAATTGCTCAATTTGAACTTGAGAGAAGCCCATGCGATTAATCTCGTTGGCCAGTTCGCGCGTCTGCTCAAAGACAGATTTGATCGCTGTGGCCGGCAGCCCATAGGGCGGGATCGCCATCAAGCCCTTAATTCTGAGATGCGGCAGCTGATTTAGATGGGGCAGCGCCGCCTTGAGCGCCTCTACAGAAAACCCATATTTCTGCGGATCGTCGAGCAGTTTGACCTGAAGACAGCAGGCCGGTTGGCAGTTGAGTTGAGTTGATAGCTGGCTGAGCCTTTGGGCCAGCTTGAGGCTATCAACAGCGTGAATCCAATCAAACTGCTGAAGAGCTTTCCGAGCTTTATTGGTTTGTAAATGACCGATCAGATGCCAGGTAATATCGGCCAGATCGCCTAGCTCTGCCTGCTTTGCCGCTGCTTCTTGCACTTTACTTTCGCCAAAATCGCGAATACCGGCCGCATAGGCTGCCCGCACAGCGCTGGCTGGAAACGTTTTAGTGACCGCAATCAAACGAACCGACGGTGGAATAGATTGGCGAATGTGTTGAATGTGGGCAATCAGCTTGTCATTAGCGTCTTCTTGGGCCCCGCCGTTTACCACATCACTCACCGCATCACTCACCGCATCACTCATTGAAATGTCTGTTTATAAGTCTTCTGCAGCCGATCGTACTCCGAATACTGCCCGGCCCGGCGGAGAATCCTCAGACGCCCCTCCAGCAGCATACGGGCTTCGCTGCGACCAATCGGGTCAAAGGAAAACCCCGCGCTCAAGTCGGTACTCACCAAAAAAAACAGTCGCTGCGCGTACAGGGTTGCGAATAGTTCCTTGTTCTCTTCAACCAAGCAAATCCTAAAGAGCAAGCCAAAATTGGGATGATTGATGTAGGTTTCAGGGCTCATTTCAGGAGGGCGGGCGATGAGTATATAGATCTAAATAGATCTGATAAAAGCAGATAAATGGATCTGAATCTGAAACGGAAATTTAAGAAATACTTAAAGGGCAGTCTGAATAAGTCCGAAATTTTAGGCTCGGCTACAACTTTTGAATCTAGCCTCACACCCCTGACAAAATGCTTTATCTTATCTATGTTTAAACATTGCTAGAGTTTACAGCGTTTTTGCAAATTCTACACAGTTCAGGTCTACGCGTTCGGCAACTAGCCACCACCCCTGCTTTAGTCTGCCCATCGCGGTTAGCAATCATCAGCCCCGGCTATTGCATCTGAGGCCGATGGTTGCCAAAGCAGGGGTGGGCAAAATTTGATCATTCATAGCCCCAGCGCCAACAGTTGGGCCTTCGCCTTTTGCAAAGATTCGTGCCACTCCCGCTCAGGATCGCTGTCGGCAACAATGCCAGCCCCCACCTGTCCCCATACGGTTTGTTGATGACCGCGCCAGCCCCCCATCAGCAGGGTGCGAATCAGAATGTTGAGATCGAGATAGCCGCGACTGTCGAGATAGCCGCAGGAGCCATAAAACAAGCTGCGTCGTAAGGGCTCTAGCGATTCAATAATTTCCATACAGCGAACTTTTGGACAACCGCTAATGGTGCCCCCCGGAAACATGGCCGCAATCAGGTCAATCGCATTGCAGGCCGGATGCAGTTGACCCACCACGTTGCTGACCAGATGCATAACATGGCTATAGCGTTCAATCACAAGCAGCTCGTCTACATGTACTGATCCCCATTCACTAACGCGGCCCAAATCATTGCGTTCTAGGTCAACTAGCATGATATGTTCCGCATTTTCTTTGCGATTGCTGAGCAGCTCTTGGGCCAGGTGCCGATCTTGTTCGGGGGTCAGACCGCGGGGGCGAGTACCCGCAATGGGTCGAGTTTGGGCGGTAGTTCCACGCAGTTTTACCAATCTTTCGGGAGAGCTGCTGATTACTGAGCCCCAGGGGGTTTGCCAGTAGCTAGCAAAGGGAGACGGGTTGATCTGCTGCAAGGCTCGATACACCTGCCAAGGAGACAGGGTGGTCTCAGCCTGAAACCGTAGGGATAAGTTGACCTGAAATACATCCCCCGCTTGAATGTGTTGCTTAGCCGCCTTGACCGCCTGCTCAAATTCAGCTTGTCGCATACCGAAGGTCAGCTGCTGCGTCTGAGGGCGAGCCCAGCGCTCAGGGCTCGGGGTGTTTTTGATATCTTTGGGCGGGCCTGGCTGACACTGCGACTGTCGCATCAGGGCGAGTGTGTCTGGGTTGGGGGCTGCCAGCCAAAGCTGCTGCTGAGCGTGATCCAAAACAGCAAAGCTAGCGGGCTCATACCAAAACGCTACCGGAAACGGTAAAGGATCGGGATTTTTGTAGGGGAGTTTTTCAATTTCCCAGGCGGTGTCGTAGCCCAGCCAGCCCAGCCAGCCTCCCCAAAAGGGAAGCGCGGGGTTGGGGCGTATCTCTGACGCGGGTGAGACCCCCTGATCGGGGCTAAGATCTCGTAATCGCTGGCGCAGCAGGGGCAAAATCTGACCGAGGGGCGGCGTCCAAAGTTGTTGCTGCCCGGTTGGCACAGCGTTGGGGGGGCCTGCACAAATCGAGTATTGGGCATTGGCGGATGGGTCGCTGCTGGCTTTTTCAGACGGGGGGCTAGCAGGCCAGGCCAGGGGAAAAGAAGGCTGGGAAGCCGATGAATTTGCGGGACAAACGCTCGAAGGACTTTCTAGCAAAGTTGCGATCGCAGGCTGCCCCCATACGGTTTGCACTAAGCTAGCAAACACGTCTGACCCTGTGCGCTGCTTAAGATCTAGACAACACCAGTATCGCGGCGTGGTCAAACGGTGCCCCCCACGGCGAGACGCCCCCACCAAAATAGACCTAAAATCAGCAATATTGACCAGTCCCACCAGCGCAGCCGTAGCTGATGCCATTTCACCTGATGCTGATTAGGGCTGGTAAACCCGCGCACATGCATGGCACTGGCAATTTGTTCTGCCCGTAGCAACAGATTTTCGAGCAGCCGCTCTGCTACCATCAGCCAGATTTGAAAGGCCCGTCTCAGCCCCAGTTTTCGCCAGTTGATGGCTCGAGTGCGCACAGAGCGGATCAGATTTTGCACTTCTTCTAACACCAGCGGGATAAAGCGCAGTGCCAGGG
>JBCBZL010000418.1:0-2812 GCA_039815385.1 Cyanobacteria bacterium P01_A01_bin.114 | reverse complement strand
GTAGCAGCCTATGCGCTCAATCGTCTGCCGCCTCTCTATGCCACTACCGAAGAGGGGGCAAACTACCAGCGTGAGAAAGCTCGGATTGAGCTAGCTGACATGATCACAGGTCAGGTACAAGATGCGATCGCAAACAACCTCAACCGCCCCGATTTCTTTCCCGAGCGTCAGACCATCAAACGCACCGCTGGCGAAGGTAGTTTCTTGGGGCAAATGAACGATCTGCTCAAAGACTATGCCCACAAGTTTGAGATGCAGGCAGACGTCGCCTAACAGCGCAGACTTTGCCTTGCAGATTTTGTCTTGCGGATTTTGTGTTTTGCCGTATTTGATTTTCCTCTGTGCATAAGCTGCTGAGACCCTTCAGCAGCTTTTTTATGCCTAATTTTTATCTAGTCTTGGCCGAGTTCACGTCTTGACCCCGTTCACGATTCCACAACTACCCGACTTCCCAAGGCCAGGTAGCCATATAGCTTTTGAATATCCTGGTTGCGCATCCGAATACAGCCGTGGGAAACCGCTTGACCAATTAGCTCTTCCTGATTGGTACCATGAAAGCCAATCTGGCTGGTGCCATCAGTCCAAAACCCAATCCAGTGCGTCCCAAGGGGGTTATCGGGACCAGGCTCAATCACCTCTTGGGTAATCGGATGCTGCCAGGCCGGCTGCTGCTGCATCTGCAACACTTCAAAGGTACCGGCGGGGGTTTGCCAGTCATCTTGGCCAATCGCCACCGGATATTGCTCAATCAGTTCGCCATCTTTATAGAGTTCCACCTGCCGTACCGCCAGCTTGACTCTTACCTCAATCTCAGGCAGCTCAGAAACAGCTGCTGAGGGCTCTGGCACAACTTTTTGCACGACAACCGGTCGTCGGCCAGTCGAGGGTGAAAACCCGCGCTTTTCAGACGGTATCGCCGTCGTGGGTGGTTGCGATCGCCCCGGTATTTTCTCCGCTAAGCCAGCTTGACCAGCTACTGACCGATCGGCTGGCTGCTGCTTTGTCGCCTCGACCGAAACCCCCGTCTCGACCGAAACCGCCGTCTCGACCACGGCAGCGGCCTTAGCTGAGACCTTATCAACGGCGGGGTCAGTCGCGATCACCGACAGTGGGGCCAGCGACGTGACCACCACTGTCTCTTTCTTTAAAGCCAGCGGATCTGACCATTCGAACACCAGCACCCCTGCCGCTGTGCAAAGGCATAGTAAAACAAAGCATCGAGTAATGGGCTGCTGATCGCTTAGCATTGTTGATTGCTTAGCATTAAATTAGCGCAAACCTAGCCAACAGTTGACAGGATAACTCTGATTTAGAGAAACGGAAAATTCAGAGAAACAGGAACCATACGCCATGGCGATTCAATTTCGACCCGCTCAGCTATCCGACCTTGAGACCGTAGTCACCCTAATGGCCGATTTCTACAGCGGCGAACAGCTTCCTTTTGATGCAGCTGACGCCCAAGCCACCCTCATAGCGCTCATCCAGACCCCCCATTACGGCGGCATTTGGCTCATCCAAAACGCAGGGCCACGCGAGGGGCAACACGCCGGGCAAACTATTGGCTATCTTGCCCTCTGCATTGGCTACAGTTTGGAATACAAAGGCCCAGACGCCTTTCTTGACGAACTCTATCTTCAACCCAGCTATCGCCGCCAGGGCATCGGCACCCAGGCAATCGCCTTCGCAGAAGCCACCTGCCGAGCCCGCAGGATTCGCGCCCTGCACCTAGAAGTCGAACACCGCAACCTAAAAGCCCAAAAATTTTACAAGAAAACCGGCTACGAACTGCACGATCGCGCCCTAATGACAAAATGGCTATAGATTCAGAACCCATTGCCCCCTGTACAAACGCGATTTATCGCGTGTCTACCCGTGCCATCCCCATCAAATTAAATAATTTATAAACAATCCGCGCCCCCACATTGCCATCCCATTCACTCGGCCCTACCTCGCATAGATCAAACCCAATAATCTCTCGCCCGCTGGTGACCACCTCCCGCAGCAGACAATAGGCTTCTTCCAGCGCCAGCCCCCCTGGCACAGGGGTTCCCGTCCCAGGACACAAATTCGGGTCTAGACCATCGACATCAAAACTGATGTAAACCTGCTGAGGCAGATCGGTGACGATTGCTTGAACGGTCTCCAGCCAGGGGGTTCCCCCATACCCTTTTTGCTTAAGCACTGAGTCAAAATGCATCACGATTCGCCCCGCTGAGCGATTTGCCAAATCCACTTCTGTCGAAGAAACATCCCGAATGCCGACCTGCACCAGCTTAGAAATCTGCGGCAGCTTGAGCGCGTTGTACATGATCGAGGCGTGGGAAAAGGTAAACCCCTCATAGGCGTCACGCAGATCGGCATGGGCATCAATATGGAGAATGCCAAAGTCGGTGTGAACGTCTGCCAGCGCTTGCAGATAGCCTAGAGGAACGCTGTGATCGCCGCCGACCACAGCGACTTTTTTGCCCTGTGCGATCGCATCTCGGCTCTGTTCACGCACCCATTGGTTCATCAGTTCGCAACCCTGATTGACCTCAGCCAAATACTCACTTAGCGTTGCGTCTTGCTGGGGCGTTATCCCCTGCTCTTGCCCAGCAATGACCTGGGCCGCTTTACCGCGCAGGTCAGCGTTTTGCACAATCAGGTCAGATGAAATTGGCATCATAAAGATCCCCTGATGCCAGCCTGTGGGGTTGTCGAGGTCAAAAAAATCGAGCTGAGGAGACGCGTCTAGCAGTGCCTGGGGGCCTTGGGCAGTCCCGGCTCCGTAAGAGACGGTGACCTCCCAAGGCACTCCTAAGACAAGCACGTC
>JBCBZL010000396.1:0-3505 GCA_039815385.1 Cyanobacteria bacterium P01_A01_bin.114 | reverse complement strand
TGCACAGTTCGCCAGGATATCGATGCGATTGAGGCGGTCAACCACCGTCTGAACGCCCGCCGTCACTGCGCCACTGTCGGTCACGTCCATGACTACGCCGATTGCCTGGTTAGGGTGAGCCGCTTCAAACGCTTTGGCATGCTCTGGCTTACGGAAACAGCCCTCAACGATTGCGCCTTTGGCTAAAAGCTGATGCGCCAGCTCATGGCCCAGCCCTCAGGACGCCCCGGTCACCAGTGCAACTTTGTTTTTAACTGAATTTGTCATAGCGTTAGTTTTTCCTGATAGATCAGCTTCGGTTTCAACCGTTTAACGAGAAATGCGCAGCGGGAATACACAGACATCAGGCATTAGACAGCTAAATCATCCGGCGCGTCTATCACAATCGGGACGCTGCGTAGCATCATTGAGCAGGCTACCGTCGCAGACTCCCAGGGGTAATGCCAAACTTGCGACGAAACAGGCGAGTCCAGTGAGACTGATTGGCAAAACCACACTGGATGGCAATCTCTACAAGGCTGAGATGGCTGTTGCGAACCAGCTGTAAAGAGCGCTCTAGTCGCAGTGCTGTAATCCAGTCATACACAGATTTACCCAACTTTCTCTGCACGGTTCGCTGTAGGGCTCTTGGCGTCAGGTTTAACAGCGTGGCAAGTTCTGAAACAGTTAGCTTTTGACCTAAGTTTTCTTGCACGTATTGCTCTAGTCGATCGAGATCAGCGCCAAGATTCTTTTCTGGAGGCGCTTTAAGGTGAACCAGCTGCAAATGTGAAATGATCGCGTCCGACAGATTTTCTCGGTACAGTAAAGCGTCGGGGTCGTCTCGAAAGCGCTGAGCGCGGAGAGCTTGAACAGACGCCTTGAGAAAGGGATCTGAGCGCATCACAAACGGTCTGCTGTTCAAAAGTGGTGAGTTTGTGACGGATGGAAACGTGAGGCAGGCATAGCTAAAAGTATGGCCTTGATAGAACCCTGCAAACTCGGTGTGAGGCGGAACAAATGAGAAGTCACCTGGAACAACGGGGCCAGCATAGTGGATGCTGCTGTCTACGGTCACGTCAAAGTGCTGAATTTGAGCGTTAAGGTTGATGGCGACATAAGGATGGCTGACGCCAGACTGCCAGGTTACGCCGTCAACGGGAGCTTCTTTGAAGACTCGTAGACGAAGCTGAGCCGTTTCGATTGTTTCTTCTTGCCAAGTGTATGAGTACCTCATCAATAATAATGACTCCTTGCTTCACGTTTCCGGGGGATCCCCCCGGCTGCGCTACCCCCCTTGATAAGGCTACCGTGTACACACAAGTCGGAGAACATAGCCACATCCCGAAAGCCCTCATCCCCCAGCCCCTTCTCCCAAATCTGGGAGAAGGGGAGCAAAGCCTTTTTGGCAGGGAATTCCAGCTGCTGTAGAGTTCTTTTTTTAGGTAAAGGTTCGCTCTGCTCACAGTCCCTCTCCCAAACCTGGTAGAGGGATTTAGGGTGAGGGCCAATCCATGACATAGCGGTACTTTTCGGTATTTTCTTCTAGATGTGTGTACACAGTAACTTGATAAGGGGGGCTGGGGGGATCTTAGCCAGAAAGTGATACCGAAATAATTTTGTTTACCTACTTAAATTGTTCAAGGTGGATAGCTCGTCTTGTAAGGGAGTCTCCTAGCCGCCGGTTGTATTCTGCAAACTCCGGGCCTCGCGATCTCGACCCGCATTCATAATTTGATTGCCCGGTGGCACGCAGTCTTCATCATCTTCATCACGGGGCATCAGCCTAGCCACCACCGGCTTAATTACCACGTAAAGAATCGGCACCACAAACAAACTCAAAAAGGTGGCTACCAGCATACCGCCAAAGACCGCAGTGCCGAGAGATTGGCGGCTGCCGGCCCCGGCCCCAGTCGCGATCGCCAGGGGAAAGATACTGCTGAGCGTCGAGATCGCCGTCATAATGATCGGTCGCATCCGCTGCTTAGACGCTTCTAAGGCCGCTTTTGTAAATGAAACGCACTGCTCTTCGCGAATCTGGTTGGCAAATTCGACGATCAAAATGGCGTTTTTACTGGCTAGGCCGATCAGCATCACCAGGCCGATCTGACAGTAAACATCGTTGGGCAGGCCCCGCACCGACTGGGCCAGCAGCGCCCCCATTACCGCCAGCGGCACCGACAGCATAATAATTGTGGGGTCGACAAAACTCTCGTACTGGGCCGAGAGCACCAAAAACACCAGGATCAGACCAAAGCCAAAGATGATGGGAGCCTGGCCCCCCGACTGTTTTTCTTCTAGTGAGGTGCCTGACCATTCATAGCCCATACCCGGCGGCAAGACTTCGGCAGCCAGTGTTTCCATAGCGGTGAGCGCCTCACCCGAACTGGCCCCCTCTGCCGGGGAGCCGGTAATCTCAATCGAGCGAAAGAGATTGTAGTGGTTGATGGTTTGCGCGCCAGTGGTTGGGGTTGAGCTGACCAGATTACCCAGGGGAATCATCTCTCCCAGGTTAGAGCGGACGTAGATCTGGTTGATGTCGTCTGGCTCGGCGCGGAACTGAGGGTCGGCCTGTAGATAAACCCGATAGGTGCGTCGGCCCAGGTTAAAGTCGTTGACATACTGCGAGCCAATGTAGGATTGCAGCGCGTTGAAAACGCTGGATGGGGGCACCTGGAGCGACTCAGCTCGCTCGCGATCCACCTCGATCTGGAGCTTGGGCGCGCCCGCTGCATAGGTACTAAATACCTGCTGCAAGTCAGGGTGCTGGTTGGCTTCGCCGATCAGGTCTTGCATATAGCCCACAAACTGATCCAGCTCCAGGTTGCCGCGCTGATCTTCGAGCTGAAAGGTAAAGCCGCCAAACGAGCCGAGCCCCTGAATCGACGGCGGATTGACCGGGAAAATCCGAGAGTCGGTAATGCTGCCAAGCTCGCCCTGCAAATCAGCAATCATGTCTAGGGCGGTGCGATCGCGCTCACTCCAGGGCTGCAGGGTGGTAAAAATCAGGCCGTTGTTGGCGGTGCTGCCGCTAAAGCCAAAGCCGCCAATGGCAAAGGTGGTGCGCGTCTCGGGCTGGGCCAGCAAGATCTCTTCGGCCTGGGCCATGACGTCGCTGGTGTAGTTGAGCGAGACGCCCTCTGGCCCCTGCACGATGGTAATAAAATAGCCCTGATCTTCGTCGGGCAAAAAGGCCGAGGGCACCACCGTATAGAGCCAGGCGGTGGCGGCCAGCATCACCACAAACAGGCCGATCACCCAGTATTTAAGCCCCACTAGCCACCGCAGCGAGTGGTCATAGCGGTCTTCGATCCAGCCCAGCCCCTGATTAAATTTTTCAAACAGTCGGCCCAGCCAGCCGCTGCTAGCGGTTTTACGACGCAGCAGCAGGCCGCACAGCATCGGAGTCAGAGTGAGGGCGTTGAAGGTGGAGATTGCGATCGCAAACGCAATCGTCAGCGCAAACTGTCGGTAGAGCGCCCCCGTCGTACCCGGAAAAAACGCCACCGGGATAAACACCGCCATC
>JBCBZL010000304.1:0-5942 GCA_039815385.1 Cyanobacteria bacterium P01_A01_bin.114 | reverse complement strand
CTTTGCTGTCATCCGCCCTTACAGCCTGAGTGGCCTGCACCGAGCGTCCCATCAGCTGGTTGGTTAGGGTTGATTTGCCAACCCCTGAGGAGCCAAGTAGGGCAATGGTTTGACCCGGTTGCAGATAGGGGGTTAGGGCATCGAGATTGTCTGGGTACAGGGCGCTGAGAGAGATAATTGGAACGCCGGGTGCGATCGCGGCTACCTCCAACAGTTTGACATCTAGATCGTCACAGAGATCTGCCTTATTGAGCAACACAATAGGGCTGGCCCCGCTCTCCCAAGCCATCACCAGATATCGCTCAATGCGCCGCAGGTTGAAGTCACCATCGAGCCCACAGACTAGAAAAAGAGTATCAAGGTTAGCCGCGATCACTTGGGCTGCGGTACGGCTGCCTGGCGCTTTTCGTAAAAACTGGCTTTTTCGAGGCAGCACTCCACAGATAACGGCCTGTTGATCACTGTCAAATCGCTGGATAATCACCCAGTCACCGACCGTTGGCAGCTCAGTACTATCAGTAGTTTGGTGTCTAAGCTTACCTGCTAGCGTGCCGGTTACCTCCCCCTGTGTTGTCAATAGCTGGTAACGCTCTCGATATGCCAGCATAACTCGTCCAGCCGCGTAGTCTTGGCTCTTCTCGCCAGCATACGCTTTAAAACTGCGAGCCTGAAACGGCCCCCAGCCAAATTCTGTCAACTGCATTGGAAAAATCCTCTAAACAAGATCTGGAATGGATGGTTAGAGGATTGCCAATCACAATCCAGACTTTGGCGATGCCAAACCCCAAATTGCTCAACGCTTAAGATTGATGCTAAAAGAAATTGCCTAAGCAGACGGTCAATCCTCTACGGATTCAGATGTTGCTGCGGTTACCGACTCTGCCATAATGGCCTCCTTTTGTGTTTCAAAGGAACTAGCTCCAAGTATAGCCAAACTACAGTCTGATTGCACCGTGCTGAGTTGCACTGAGCTTAGCTACGCTAGAGCCCGATTACATGAATGCCTGATTAAGGCCTATCGTCTCGATTTTGGTCAACGTCACATTAGGACTGCGGTTGCCAATTTGATTCGGCGCATGGGGGTCGAATCAGATGTATTTGTGATCTCGTTTAACTTTTGGCCGATGATCTGGCTAGAGCGCACCTATCCTCGGGGCGATCGGTGCTTGGACGGTCTTTTCCCAAAATTCTAAATGGTTGGGGGTGCGATCGCAGCTGAGCAAGAGCTAGACCTCGTTCGCGATTTGGCTGCCCGCAGCCTAGCTTATTTCATTACCGACGACCCGGTACGCTTACGGCAGGTGCTTGCCAGGCATTAGGTTGCAGACATGAGGTTGGCAGACATTAAGCAAGTGGCAAGCGAGCAAATATAAGAGCGTCATATGATAGCGTCATAGGCATTCGTATGAGACGGTGATCGTGCTGCTGGAATACATTTTTAACTTTGGCAATTTGTTTGTCTTACCCTTTTGGGCGCTAATGGTCTTGGTGCCTAACTGGGGGGTAACCCGTCGGGTGATGGCCTCCTATATTCCCTTTGCGGTGCTGGCGGTGCTGTATGTTTACTGTTTTATCAACAGCCTTGATCCTGACTCGATCGAGGCTTTTGCCAACCCCACCCTGTCTGCGCTGGCGGCGCTATTTGCCGATGAGCGAGTGACGGCTACTGGCTGGGTACATTTTTTGGTGATGGATTTATTTGTGGGGCGCTACATCTATTTGAAGGGTCAAGAAACCGGGATGTTTACCCGTCACTCCCTGGCGCTGTGCCTATTTGCCGGGCCGATGGGGCTGCTGTCCCACATTCTGACCACCTGGATTTATCAGAAGTTTGTCACCCCTCAAGCGACTCCCCACTCTACCTCCCAATCCCCATCGGAGGGAGCTACTGGATAATTGCTTGAAACCCCTATGAATGGTAATAATAAACCCTGGTCACATGCCATTCATCGATGGGTTAGCTATGGGTCATGTCTCAAGATTAGGTAGGCAACTGCGCCGTTCAAAAACTGCTCAGTTTTTAGGGCTGTTTAGTCTCTGCTTTTTGCTGGCAGTGGGCTGTGGCCAGGGTCAACAGTCAGATACCCCCTCAACGGCTGGGGCAGACGGCACCGACCCGGGCGGACGGGTAAGTATAGGCACCACGCTGAGCGCGCGGACGCTGGACCCGGCGGATGCCTACGAAATTTTTCCGGGTATTTTGCTCTACAACCTGGGTGACCGGCTTTATACCTATAGTCCCGGCACAACTGAGCTGGTTCCCCAGCTGGCGACGGAGCTACCCACCGTGAGCGAGGACGGCTTGACCTATACGATTCCGCTGCGAGAGGGGGTGACGCTGCATGACGGGACGCCCTTCAATGCTGAGGTAATGGCGTTTTCCATTCAGCGATTTATGGAGAATGGGGGGCGTCCGGCCTTCTTGCTATCTGAAAAGATTGAGTCGGTCGAGGCGACCGGCGATCTTGAGCTGACTATCCGGCTTAAGCAGCCGTTTGCAGCGTTTACTCCGCTGCTGACGTTTTGGGGGGTGACGCCGATCTCGCCAGAGGCATACTCGGTGGGGGAAGGTCAGTTTAAGCCCAATGAGTTTATTGGCTCTGGGCCTTATCGGCTGGCGTCGTCTACTGGCGATGTGATCAAGCTGGATGTGAATGAAGACTATTGGGGTGAGGTT
The DNA here is from genome assembly GCA_039815385.1 of Cyanobacteria bacterium P01_A01_bin.114. Lineage (GTDB taxonomy): Bacteria > Cyanobacteriota > Cyanobacteriia > Phormidesmidales > Phormidesmidaceae > SIO4C1. The sequence continues at coordinate 3,265 of JBCBZL010000304.1, read as the reverse complement.
CCCGAGAATCAGGGTATCGATATTCAAGTGTTTACCAGCCCAGCGAACCTCTACAATACGTTCCGCTCGGGCGGGCTAGATGTGGCTTATCAGACACTAGATCCAGATCAAATTGCTGCTCTAGAGCGCGAAGCAGACTCAAACAGCTGGCAGGTGATTGAGGCGGGCTCAACGGTGGTCAACTACATGTCGCTCAATCAGAAGATCGAACCGTTTAACGATCTGAATGTGCGTAAGGCGGTGGCCTCAATGGTAGATCGCAATCTGATTAATGAGCGGGCGTTTCAAGGACAGGCAGAGCCCCTCTACAGTTTGATTCCTAAGAGCTTTGACGTGCATGAGCCGGTGTTTGAGACGGCCTACGGTGACGGTGACTACGAGCAGGCGAAGACATATTTAGCCGAAGCGGGTATTACTGAAGCTAACCCTTTGGCGTTTGAGATTTGGTATCCGTCGGCTTCGACCACGCGCAGTGTGGTGGCGAATACGCTTAAAGAGGCTATCGAAACGAATTTGCCCGGCCTGGTGACGGTGAACGTCAGCACGGCTGAAGCGGCGACCCTATGGGGTAATGTCGAGAAAGGGGTTTATCCCAGTGTTTTATCGAACTGGTATCCCGATTATTTTGACCCGGACAATTTTGTGCAGCCGTTTTTGAGCTGCGACCAGGGCTCAGCAGAAAGTCTTTGTGAGCAGGGGGCCACCCAGGGCAACGGCTCGTTTTACTACAGCGACAAGGCGAACGATCTTCTGTCTAAGCAAAGCGCAGAGCTGGATGACACGGTTCGGAATGGACTTTTCAAAGACCTACAGCAGGTGATGGTGGACGATGTGCCCTACATTCCACTGTGGCAAAACAAAGACTATGTATTTGCCCAGGATGGGATTAATGGGGTAGCGATCGAGCCAAATCAGCAGTTTTTGCTCTGGCAGATTGAGAAATAATGTCCTCTCGTTCTCATGCCCTGCGCTATTACGTCATTTCTCGGCTGCTGCTAGCGCCGCTGATGATTTGGACGATTACGACCGTGGTGTTTTTGCTGCTGCGGGCGACGCCGGGGGATCCGGTAGATGCATTGCTGGGGGCACGGGCTCCGGAGGCAGCTAAGGAGGCACTGCGATCGCAGCTGGGCCTCAACCAGCCGCTCATTCTGCAATACCTCAGTTACTTAGGCAATTTGTTGAAGCTCGACTTGGGAAGCTCTCTAGGTAGCCAGGGGCAAACCGTCTGGCAAATTATTGGCGCACATTTCCCCGCCACGGTAGAGCTAACCCTGTGTGGGATGCTTGTGGCTGTGGTGGTGGGTGTCACCGTAGGTTCGCTGGCAGCGTCGTTTCCCAATACGCCCTTAGATGCTAGCGGGCGACTATTTGGCATCATTACCTATGCCACACCGATGTATTGGTTTGGGATGATTTTGCAGCTGGTGCTGGCGGTGCAGCTACGTTGGTTTCCGATTGGTACGCGGTTTCCCCTCAGTGCGACGCCCCCGGAGGGACCGACCGGGCTTTACCTGCTTGATAGCTTGCTGCACTTTAATTTCAGCCAGTTTGGTACGACCCTATATCATCTGGCTCTGCCCAGCTTGACCCTGGGAATTTTGATCAGCGGCATCTTTGAGCGCATGGTGCGGGTCAATCTGAAGCAAACCCTGCGGGCTGACTATGTGGAGGCGGCACGGGCGCGGGGGATTCCTGAGGTGCGGATCGTGATGGCGCATGCGCTCAAGAATGCGCTGATTCCAGTGATTACAATCTTGGGGCTAACGTTTGCCTCGATGCTAGGCGGTGCGGTGCTGACAGAGGTGACGTTTTCATGGCCGGGGTTGGCCAATCGGCTGTATCTGGCAATCTCGGAACGGGACTATCCGGTGGTGCAGGGGCTGATGGTCTTTTTTGCGGGCATTGTGGCGCTGGTGAGCATCGCCATCGATATTTTGAATGCCTATATTGACCCGAGGATTCGGTATTAGTGAATTCACTCAAATGGCTGATGAGCTGAGCTGATTTGTCTGATAAAGTAATGAAATATAAAGTTATGTAATATTCTGGGGCGTTTTGTTACAGCTCAGCTGCTTCTTTGAGGAATACGGCGGTTTTGTAGCGATAAGCCCTGGTAAGTATGTCGATTAGGAGTGCATTGATCGTGCTAGAGGACGCGGCAGAACCGGACTCGTTGTTTTATTTCATTCGTCTGACAATTCGTCGTTTTTTCAGACAGACCGCTAAGCAACTGGCTCTGGGGTTAGTGGGTGTTCTAATTATTTTGGGTATTGGGATTAGCTCTCCCCCGGTTGATGAGTCAACCCCTGTAACACAGCAGCTCTCTTCAGTACAACTGCTGCGGTTAGAGTCGCCTCCTCAGATGAGTGGTCGTCAGTCAGTCTCTCAATTTAACCCTGCGGTGGCTCAACAGCTGAGTCATTCTAGGGTGGTCACTTCAAGTTTGATTGGGCACCGTTTGACAGGGGCCCATTTACTAACCAACCAGGTTAGTCTGGGGGTTGAGCGTTTGACAGCGAATGAAGAAGCGGTTGCGATCGCAGAGTTTCCCGAAGGGCTCGTACCGTAGCGGCTACTAAGTCCGATGGCTCTGTTCAATCCAGCGCCGTATGTCTGCTTCTGAAACGCCATAGATGGCGCGCTGGGTCTTGGGATCCTGGGCATTCCAGACAGGGGTGCCGTTGGCGGTTGAGGTATGCCAGACCTGAATGTCTGACGATTGAAAAAGCTGTGCTCGTATCCACGTCACGGCGTTTTGGGTCAGTTTTTTTAGCCGCTGTTTGAAGGGCTGTAAATGACGCTGTTCTTGGAGTTCCTCAGCAGAGATTAGATGAAACTGGGTATAGCGGTATTGGGGTTGCATAGCTCGAGCCTGTTTCCATGACCCCTACCCTAATCAGTGAACATTAGACCCGCAAACAGGGGATTGTATTGCATCCATCAGGGAAGTTGATGGATGCGACCCCAGGTTACCTGCCAGAATTGAAGGCATTCATTAAGGGGGCACTGAGGCGATGGGGCTCGAACGGTCTAACCAGCTGAAGCCTGCTCAGCTGCAGGTGCTGCTGATCGTGGCAGACTGTGGCAGCTTTAGCGAAGCGGCGTTGCAGCTACAGCTATCGCAATCGGCGATTAGCTACACCATCGCCAGCTTAGAAGAAGAGCTGGGCGTAATGCTGTTTTCACGGGGGCGCTACGGGGCGACCCTGACACCGATTGGGGCGCAGATTGCTGAGCGGGCGCGGCAGGTGCTTTACCTGGT
>JBCBZL010000163.1:0-10680 GCA_039815385.1 Cyanobacteria bacterium P01_A01_bin.114 | reverse complement strand
GCCGGTTGAGATTGTGCCCCTTTACGGCTCGGTCGAGCTTGGCCCGATTACGGGCATGTCTGAGGCGATCGTTGACCTGGTGTCGTCGGGGCGCACGCTAAAAGAAAACAACCTGATTGAGCTAGAAGTGCTCTACCAGAGTACGGCACGGCTGGTGGCCCATCCCCTTAGCTATCGCCTCAATGCCGACGGGGTCTGTGACCAGGTTGAGAAAATTCGCCAGCAGGTGCTGGTCGCTGCCTAATGACTTTTGCTTCAAAATCAAGCCGCGATCGCAGCCGTTCGTCAGATCGACAGAGTGACTGGCGACTGTTTAAGCAGATGCTGCCCTACCTGTTGGATAATCGGCAGCAGCTAATTTTGCCCTTACTTTTGTTAGTGCCGTTGGCTCTGGCCCAAGCCTTTCAGCCGGTTCTGATTGGGCAGGCGATTTCACTCATTCGTCAAGAGTCGGGTATCTGGCCGCTGCTGCAGGGCATGACCCTACAGGGCGGCCTCAATATTCTGATTTGTTTGCTGTTGCTAACCATCGGCATTCGTCTGAGCCTGGACGGGGTTCAGAGCTTTTTGGTGCAAAAAGTCGGACAGCGTATCACCTGGTCAATTCGCAATGACTTGTTTGCCCATGTGACGGCTCTGTCGATGCGGTTTTTTGACCGTACCCCGGTGGGTAAGCTGATCACCCGTCTGACTAGTGACGTCAATGCGCTGGGGGATGTGTTTTCAACCGGGGCGGTGGGCATTATCAGTGACTTTTTTACGCTGATGGTGTCGGCGGTGACGATGCTGCTGATCGAGTGGCGCTTGGGGCTATTGCTGATCTTTTTGCTGCTGCCGGTGTCGGCGCTGATTGTTTATTTTCAACAGCAGTACCGTAAGGCCAACTACCAGGCTAGAGAGCAGCTATCCGTGCTTAATGCCAACCTGCAAGAGAATATTGCGGGTATCGATGTCGTGCAGCTGTTTCGCCGTGAGCGCTTTAATGCCGAGCTGTTTCGCAACACCAATCAAAAGTATGTGGATGCGATCGACACGACTATCTTTTATGACTCGGCGGTGTCAGCCACCCTGGAGTGGATTGCGCTGGTTGCGATCGCAGGCGTCCTCGGCGTTGGCGGCTATCTCGTCGTCGGTAATGCCCTCGAGATTGGTATCCTTACCACCTTTATCTTGTTTGCCCAGCGTTTGTTTGAGCCCCTGCGGCAGTTCGCTGACAAATTTACCGCTATTCAGGCAGGGCTCACCGCCATTGAGCGCATTAACGATCTGCTCGATGAGCCCGTCGAGATTCGCGACCCGGCTAAGCCCGTCGCCCTACCGCCTGCGACCAATCGGCAGGGTGACCTGCTGCCGGGCGAGATTTGTTTTAACCAGGTTTGGTTTGGCTACAAGCCTGACGAATACGTCCTCAAAAATCTCGACTTCACCATTCGACCGGGCGAAAAAGTTGCCCTGGTTGGCCCTACTGGTGCAGGCAAAAGCTCGATTATTCGACTGCTCTGTCGCCTGTACGAAGTCAGCAAAGGCCAAATTTTACTAGACGGTGTCGATATTCGCGACCTCACCCAAACCGATCTGCGCCAGCGCATGGCGATCATTTTGCAAGATGGCTTTCTCTTCTCAGGCGATATCAACAGCAACATTACCCTGGGCGAGCCCTATTCTGCTGAAGATGTCAAACGCGCCGCCGAACGCACTAATATTGCCCCTTTTATCGAAGCCCTGCCCCAGGGCTATGAGACCCAGCTGCGAGAACGCGGCACCAATCTCTCCGGTGGCCAAAAACAACTTCTTGCCTTTGCCCGCGCCGCCATCCGCAACCCTGGCATTTTGGTGCTAGACGAAGCCACCGCCAACCTGGATGTCGGCACCGAAGCCACGATTCAATCGGCGTTGAATACTCTATTAGAAGACCGCACAGCGATCATCATCGCCCACCGTCTATCGACCATTCGCAATGTCGATCGGATCTTGGTGCTCAAGCAGGGCACCCTGGTTGAGCAGGGCAGTCACGATGAGCTATTAGCCATGAATGGGTTATACGCAAGTTTGTATAAACTGCAAATGTTGGGACATTAAACCCATGTCTCCAGATACAGGTTGCCCCCAACCCTACTACAAGGAAAATTTCCTCTAAAAAACATGAAGGTAAGGTCGCTGTTGTGACGGGGGCTTCTTCGGGTATGGCGCAGGAGTTTGCTCAACGTTTGGTCATCGAAGGAGCAAATGTGGTTCTCGCCTCTAGACATCCAGCCATGGAAACAGAGAAAATTGTGAAATTTTAACCCATCACCTCAATCAACACTCAATCACATTTACCGCCAGGCCTCCCCTAGCGGTCTCTTTATACTTTTCGTGCATATCTGCGCCAGTGTCTCGCATGGTTTTAATGACCTTATCTAAATGAACGCAGTGCTGTCCATTTCCCTTGAGGGCCATTCTGGCGGCGTTAATGGCTTTGATCGCCCCCATCGCATTTCGTTCAATGCAGGGCACTTGTACGAGCCCCCCGACCGGATCGCAGGTCAGGCCAAGGTTATGTTCCATGCCAATTTCAGCGGCGTTCTCTACCTGTTCAGGGGTGCCGCCGAGGACTTCGGTCAGGGCCCCTGCGGCCATTGAGCAGGCGACGCCGACTTCGCCCTGACAGCCGACATCTGCCCCCGAGATCGAAGCGTTTTCTTTGTAGAGAATGGCGATCGCACCCGCCACCAGCAAAAACCGCACGGTGCCCTCCTCACAGGCCCCGTGACAAAATCGTCTGTAGTAGTGCAGCACCGCTGGGATAATGCCCGCCGCCCCGTTGGTCGGGGCAGTCACCAGGCGTCCCCCGGCGGCGTTTTCCTCATTAACTGCGATCGCATACAGGTTTACCCAGTCCAAAATAGACAGGGGGTCACTCAGGGGGGCAGATAGGAGGGCACCCGGCGCGGATTGAGGACGGTGGCTGAGCGACCGATAGAGCGCTGCGGCTCGACGTTTCACGTTTAGCCCACCGGGCAGAACCCCTTCGGTGCGGCAGCCTCGCTCTACGCAGGCTTGCATAACCGCCCACAGCCGCAGCAGCCCTGCGCGAATCTCCGATTCCGAGCGCCACACTTTCTCATTCTCAAACATCAGCTGACTGATAGAGATGCGATCGCGCTGGCAAAAGGCCAGCACCTCCCCACAATTTTTGAAGGGATAGGGAACAGAAGCGGTATGTAACCGCAACCGATCTGTTTTGGCCGCCGTCTCATCCACCACAAATCCGCCCCCCACAGAATAGTAGGTACGCTGTTCGAGACGCTCCCCCTTCTCCCCAAACGCAGTAAACACCATCCCGTTGGGATGAAAGGGCAGCGGCTGCCAGTGAAAGTGCAGATCGGTTGTGAGGTTGAATGCGATCGCATGCCGTCTCAACACCCACAGCGATCGCGTTAGCCGAATCCGTTGCAAATGCCCGTCTACCAGATCAGGATTCACCGATTCGGGGGCCTCGCCTTCTAAGCCCAAAAGAACAGCCCGATCGCTGCCGTGACCTCGCCCCGTTGCCCCCAGTGAGCCGTGCAGGTCAATCTGGATGCGTTTAATCTGGGGTAGCCGGTTTTCTGTTGCTAAACCCTGAGCAAACCAGAGCGCGGCCTTCATCGGCCCTACGGTATGAGAGCTGGAGGGGCCAATGCCAATCTTGAAGATGTCAAAGACGCTGGTAGACATAGGGGAGTTGGGGAAGATTTGCCTTCTACAGTAGTTTCTCCACAACGGTGGCAGCAAGGGGCTGACCAAAATACTCCACCTCGACCTGGGTACCGGATGTGGCATAGGCCAACGGCAAGTAAGCATAGACAACACAGCGCCCCAGGCTATAGCCGTAGCCTGCACTGGTCACGTAGCCCAGCACCTTGCCATCCTTGGCCAGCACCGGCTCTTTGCCCATCACCACTGCGGTCGGGTCGTCCAGGGTCAAAAAACAAAGCTTGCGGCTGGCATATTCCTGCCGATGCAGCAGAGCTTGCTTGCCGATAAAGTCTCCTTTATGGGGTCTGACCGCAAAGCCCAGGCCCGCCTCGTAAGGATCGTACTCAGTGTGAATATCCGTGCCCCACAGCAAAAAGCCTTTTTCCAGGCGTAGCGTCTCAAAGGCTCCCATGCCGGCCGCAATCATGCCGTGCTCTTGGCCCGCTGCCCACAGCAGATCCCACAGCTTTAGCCCTGACTCTGTGGGCGCATAAATTTCCCACCCGGCTTCGCCCACGTAGGAGACACGCGAGGCCAGCACAGGAATATTACCAATGTAGAACTTTTGATGAGAGAAGAACTTAAAGGCCGTTTTCGAGACATCCGTCTGCGTCACAGACTGCAGCACAGCCGGGGCCTTAGGCCCCCATAACCCCACACAGCAGTAGCTAGATGACACATCATCAATGCGGACTGAGCCATCGGTGGGCAGATGAGACTTTAGCCAGGCCAAATCATGACCCTGCACCGACCCGCCGGTCACAATCCAATATTTCTCAGGCCCTAACCGGCTCACCGTCAGGTCACACATGATGCCAGCACGGGTATCTAACATGGCGGTGTAGATCACCTTGCCAACCGGTTTGTCAACGTCGTTGGCGCAGAGACTTTGCAGATAGGCCACGACCCCAGGGCCGGTTATCTCAAATTTAGCAAAGGGCGTCAGGTCGTAAAGAGCCACCTTCTCCCGCGTGGCCAGGTGCTCTGCGCCTTGAATGGGTGACCAGTTTTTAGCCGCCCAGCCCTCCCGCTGGGGAACGGTGTAGTCTTCTAGCAGCTCGACATTTGCCTTAAACCACTGGGGACGTTCCCAGCCCGCGCTAAAGGCAAACTTAGCGCCCAGCGCTTGCAAACGAGGGTAAAACGGGCTCACTCGCAGCTCCCGAGAGTGAGTCTGCTGATCTAGCGGGTGAATAATGTCGTACACCTCGTCATACTGCTGGGCTCCAGCCTTGAGAACGTAGTCAGCGCTTTTGCAAACGTCTGGGAAACGATGAATATCCATTTCATGCAGATCAAAACTAGAGACCCCCGTCGTCATCAGATCTGCCACTACCTTGCCAACCCCGCCCCCGTGGGTCACCCATACCGCCTCTGCCACCCAGAAGCCCTTTGCTTTAGGCGATTCTCCAATCACCGAGCCGCTATCGGGGGTAAACGAGAACATGCCATTAATCTTGTAGGGCAGCTCCGCATCGGCTAGCGCCGGGAACAATTCTTTAGTGGATTCCCAAGCGGCAGAGAAATGTTCTTCAGTAAATGGCTTAACTGAAGGCATCACCGGAGCCTCTGCAAAGGGCAAAATATTATTCGGGTCTACAAGCAGCGGCTCATGCTGATACGATCCGATGCCCCAGCAGTCCCCATGTTGCCGAAAATACATGGCGTGATCCTGGTGGCGCACGATCGGCTGCACTACCTCGTCAGCAGCCCCTGCCAGCGCTGCGATGGGGCCAGTCTTGACATACTGATGCTGCACCGGCGTCAGCGGAATAACCTCCCCCACCATCTGCCCCACGCGCGGCCCCCAAATACCCGCACACACCAGCACCTGCTCAGTTTCGATCCGGCCTTTATCGGTCAGCACTGCTCTCACCTGACCGTCCACCACCTCAATATCCATCACGGTGGTCTGCCCGTAAAAATCGGCCGCTCCGGCCGCACCGGCTGCCATCGCCTCAGCCGCCCGCAGCGCCTTGGCAATGCCGTCCGTCGGCACGTAGTAAGCTCCCATAATCTTAGTCTCATCGATCAAGGGCACCTTATCCTTCACCTCTACTGGGGTCAGCAAGCAAGCCCCCTCAATTCCCCAAGACTTCGCCCAGCCCAGCTTACGCCTCAGCTCCTGCATCCGAGCCTCGGTGTAGGCGACCTCAATGCCCCCCACTGAGTAGAAGGCAGGCCCCTCATCCGTGCTCAGCTGGCTATATAGCTCGACGGTGTACTTGGCTAGCTGGGTCATGGTCTTAGACGGATTCGTCTGAAACACCAGCCCCGGTGCATGGGAGGTAGAGCCGCCTGTGGCAAACAGCGGCCCCTGCTCTACCACCACGATATTCTTCCAGCCGAGTTTAGCCAGGTGATAGGTGGTGCTACAGCCGACAATGCCCGCACCAATCACAACAACAGTCGCGTCGGTTTTCATGGATCGGTTCTCCGAGTAGTGGGTGGTGGGTGGTGGGTGGTGGGTAGTGGGTAGTGGGTAAGAGGGTGATGGGTAGTGGGTAGTGGGTAAGAGGGTAATGGGTAGTGGGTAGTGGGTAGTGGGTAATGGGTTTCTGTCTTCTAATGTTTCGTCTTCTGTCTGTCGCCCTCTACTCTCTACCCTCTACTCTCTACCCTCTACCCCTGCCCCACCACCTCAGCAATCTTCTGCTGAAACCGATAAACCGGCTGCTCTAGGGCAGGTGAAAAGCAGCCGCCGTCAAAGCCGGGGGACTTTCGGCCCAGCTGCATGCGCTCAATCATCTTGATATCTTCGTCATTGGTGACTTTCCACAAATCGATCGGTAGGTGACGCAGGGCTTCATGTTCTGGGGTCATGGCTTCATCGCCAATGAAATAAAACACCATCCGTTCTGCCGATTGATCTGGACGCAGGGGATTCACCGTAAACACTAGGAAGTAGTCGGGGTGGACGCCTAGCATCAGGTTAGGGAAAACGGTGATGTATTCGGCGACGGTTTGTTTTTTCAGGGCGTCCAAATTGGGGAAAATCGGCAGAGATCGCCCTTCTAAAACACCGCCCTTATAGAGCAAACTGCCCTGACCGACGTGGATATCGCCCACCTCAAACGCAAAGTGGTCTTCCATGCGAGAGCACTGGTTTAAAGCGGGATGCACCCAGCTCAGATGATAGCTTTCAGAAAAGTTTTCTACGGCCAGTTTCCAGTTGGCATTGCAGTTTAATCGGATCTCTCGGGGTTCACGGCGCAACAAACTGAGGTCGTAGCTTGACCATCGCTTGATCACGGGTTGTAAATACTCTTCTAAGGGGGGCGCATCCCCAGACAGATTTACAAAAACGAGATCTAACCACTGCTCGCAACGAATGGGAATCAGCCCCTTGTTGGCTCGATCAAACCCGTCGTAGGCGTCTTTGTAATAGCCGCCGAAGTGAGGCGTGCTTTTGAGCGTGCCGTCTAGTCTGTACGTCCAGGAATGGTAGGGGCAGCGGAGATGGCTCTGCAGACGGCACGGCTGCTCAACGAGCTGCAGCCCCCGATGTCTGCAAATGTTATGAAAGGCCCGTAATTTAGGCGCACCGTGCGCTTGGGAAGATCGAGACCCCTCTCTCACCAGCACAATCGGCATCCCTGCCACCTCGGTGGGGTAAATATCACCGGGGTTAGACACGTCTGATGCCAAACCAACGCAGACCCAATGCTGGCTAAAGACTGTCTGATGCTCGCGGCCTAGATAGTCGGGGCTGGTATAGGCGTCGGCTGGCAAACCGCGCTGTTGGTGGAAATCTGGCTGGCCAGGGCGAGATTTCACGTGGGGACTTGAGGCCCCAAGACTGGTCGGCCCGAGACTAACTGGATTATTGACTAGGGACACATTAGAACGAGTGGTCACTGCATTTTTCTGGGTCATACACCGCCTCACGGGTCGTGAACCTAACTACTTGTAATTGCAAACTTTTTCAACTTGTAATTACAAGTTATAAAACCAGATAGTAAGGGCTAGTATTCGTTTAATAATGTTTCCTGTTTGACAGTTTTGATTTTTTTGAAAAAACGCCGGATGAATGAAGCGAACTCTTTCTCAGGTCAAGGGTTTCAATCATTTTCCCAAGGCTTCTTAAGCACTTGCGCGATGCGAGGCTGAAGCTGCTTTGGCAAGCTGAATGGATGCTGAAAGCTTTGATTTTCAGTGCACAGACATCTCTAGTTGGGATACCTGTCAAGGTATATGAGAACTTTTTTGTCCGTTTGAATAATAAACTCAATATCATGAGATGATGAGATTCAAGACTTGTATTAACAACCGTATATCAGGAGACAGAAGCACATTTTTATTCGGCCTATTTTTGCTTTAAGTTGTCCGTGGAGTAAACATCAGCCATGACTACTCAAGATCCAAACCCCCAGGGGCAAGAAGCCTTTCATCCACCCGATCAGCGTTTCCGCAGCAGCCGCCGACCGGGCGATCGCAACATTAAAGGTCGCGGTTTTGACTTTCACCCAGAAGTATTTTTAGTCTCTGCCGGGCTGATTATTTTATTTGTGATTGTGACGCTGGTCTTTCAAGAGCCTGCTGAAAACGCATTTGGGGCCATTCAAGCGTTTATCGCCGATGCGATGGGGTGGTTTCTGATCCTGTCTGTCAGCATTTTTCTTGGGTTTGCTGTCCTGTTGGCCTTCAGCAAATTTGGCAAGATCCGCCTAGGCGGGCAAAACGCCAAACCCGAGTTCCCCACGTTTGCCTGGATTGCCATGCTGATCAGCGCGGGTATGGGGATTGGTCTCATGTTCTGGAGTGTGGCTGAGCCGATCTATCATTTCCAGGATCCGCCTGCTTTTATCGGAACGATCGAGCCCCTGTCTCAGGATGCGGCTCAGCAGGCGTTGGGGATTACCTTTTTTCACTGGGGTCTCCATGCCTGGGGGGTTTACGCGATTGTGGGTCTCTCGCTGGGGTTCTTTGCCTATAACTGGGGCTTACCGCTGACCATTCGCTCGGTGTTTTATCCCATCTTAGGTGAGCGCATCTACGGCTGGGCTGGCAACGTGATTGATATTTTGGCCGTCGCCTCCACTTTGTTTGGTCTGGCCACGTCTTTGGGGTTTGGCGTTCAGCAGGTCAATGCTGGGTTTAACTTTCTGGTCGGGTTGCCGATTAGTGTCCCGATTCAGGTGGGGTTGATCGCCATCATTACTGGATTTGCCACCGCTTCTGTGGTGTCGGGCTTAGATGGGGGAGTGCGCCGCCTGAGTGAGCTCAACATGATGCTGGCGGCGGTTTTCATGACGTTTGTGTTACTGGTGGGGCCTACTCTGTTCATCTTGGGGTCTTTTGTGCAGGTTGTGGGGTACTATGCTGCCTCTTTGCCAACCCTGAGCTTTTGGACCGAGACGTTTGAGGGCACAACCTGGCAGAATAGCTGGACCGTCTTCTACTGGGGCTGGTGGATTTCCTGGTCTCCTTTTGTTGGGATTTTTATCGCCCGTGTTTCCAAAGGTCGCACCGTTCGCGAATTTGTTCTGGGGGTCTTGCTGCTGCCCACGATGCTGACCTTTCTTTGGATGTCGGTCTTTGGCGGGACAGCTATGTTCATGGAGCTGGGAGATGCTCAGGGAGTTATCGGTGATGCTGTTGCCGATAATGTGGCAACCGCGCTCTTTGTGATGCTGCAACAGCTCCCCCTGACCGGGATTACCTCCTTTGTGGGGATTTTGCTGGTGGTGGTTTTCTTTGTGACCTCTTCTGATTCGGGCTCACTGGTGGTTGATAGTCTCACCTCCGGCGGCAAGCTAGATTCTCCGGTGCCTCAGCGCGTCTTTTGGGCCGTCACAGAAGGTGTGGTGGCAGCTGCTTTGTTGTTAGGCGGGGGCCTGCAAGCGTTGCAGACGGCTTCTATTACCACCGGGCTGCCCTTTGCAGTGGTGCTGTTGGTGATGTGCTACAGCCTCTATCAGGGCCTAAGTCAGGAGCTTGCCATGATTGAGGGCAAGGCCCTACAGGCTACAGAAGGACTTGTTGCCGAAGGTCTCGCGGCTGAAGCGCTGACCGAAGAAGCAATCGTGCCTTAGAAACCCGGTTTTTTGAAAAACCGGTTTCTAAGGCCTCTTCCCTAGGAGGTATCTATGGCTCAACAGTTTGACGTCATTGTGATCGGGGCAGGCGGTGTGGGCAGTGCCGCTGCCTACTATCTCTCTAAAGCTGGGCAGCGCGTCCTCTTGCTTGAACAGTTTGAGCTCAACCACCAAAACGGCAGCTCCTACGGCTACTCCCGCGTCATTCGCTATACCTACGATGACCCGATTTATATCGACCTGATGCGGGCTGCCTATCCCCTCTGGTTTACGCTGCAAGAAGAAGCCGGGGAGCAGCTCTATGTCAAAACGGGCGGGCTGGACTTTGGCTTCCCCGAAGTGGATACGTTCCAGGCGCTTAAGTCTGCCATGGATATCGCCCAGCTAGACTACGAGCACCTTACCCAGGACGAGATTCGCGAGCGATATCCTCAGTTCACCCTAAAAGACGGCATGGAGGGTTTGTTCCATGCTGATTCGGGGCTGTTGCGAACCTCTCGCTGTGTGTTGGCTCATCAGAGATTGGCCCAAGCGCGGGGCGCAACGATTATAGATCAAACCCCTGTGGTTAAAGTGACACCTAGCGCCAGCGGGGTTGAGGTGCAAACAGATAGGGAGGTGTTTAGGTGCGATCGCATCATCCTCACCACAGGCAGCTGGGCCAAAGGTCTGCTAGCAGACCAGGGCATCGACCTGCCGCTCAAGATCATGCCCTGCCAGCTTGGGTTTTACCAGCCCGATCCCCCTGCCAGCTTTGAACCCGGCACCTTTCCTGTTTTCTTTGCCCACATGAACGGCGACTACGGTGAAATGCCCTACGGCATCCCCCACGCAGACCCCAGCATCGGCGTGTTTCTCTGCAGCGGGCCGGTAACTTACGCGGACGACGAGCTGACGATCGATGGATTGTGGGAGCCCGTCG
>JBCBZL010000054.1:0-18387 GCA_039815385.1 Cyanobacteria bacterium P01_A01_bin.114 | reverse complement strand
GCAACCCAGTCTCCCACCGAGCCAGTGCCCCCCGCCACTGAACCCGGCTTCACACCCATTTCAGCCGATGATCTGGCTGCCATTGAAGGCGTTTTTGGGATCGATACCTTTTTTCGTACCGAAACGACGCCGTACCAATCCGGGGCCTTTTTTCGAGGCAATTTGCGGGGGCAGCCAGCAGAGACGGTCGAGCAGTTAAATGCGGCTCTGGAGTCTCGCCTGGGCGATCGGTATCGATTATTTTTAATTGAGGGGCCAGAAGGCAAGCCTGTGATGGTAGCGTTGCCTAGCCGTGACGACCCTAAACCGGCTACCCGCCCCCAGAAGGTGTTGGCAGTGGCGCTTGCGATCGCAACCCTGGCAACCAGCCTAGAGACTGGCGGCATTTTACAAGGGTTTGACTTTTTTCAAAATCTTGACCGTTGGCGTGAGACCCTGCCTGTCGCTCTGGGGGTTACCGCTGTCTTGGTGGCCCATGAGATAGGGCATCGCTGGCAGGCTCAGCGCCACCAGATCAAGCTGAGCTGGCCCTTCTTTTTACCCGCCTGGCAGCTAGGGTCATTTGGCGCGTTTACTCGATTTGAATCCCTACTCCCCAATCGTTCGATACTTTTTGATATCGCCTTTGCAGGCCCTGCCTTTGGCGGTATCTTATCTGTAATTTTGCTGCTGGCGGGTCTCGTCATGTCCCATCCGGGTAGCCAGTTTCAAATTCCAGCGGAATTTTTTCAGGGGTCAGTACTGGTGGGGGCATTGGCCCGCATTGTCTTGGGTAGCGCACTCCAGGCTGACATTATCGACATTCATCCATTAACCATTGTGGGTTGGTTGGGGCTGGTAATCACCGCCTTAAACGTTATGCCTGCGGGGCAGTTAGACGGGGGCCGTATCGTCCAGTCAATTTACGGGCGCAGGGTTGCGGGGCGAGCCACGGTCGTCACCCTAATTTTGTTAGCGCTGGTTTCTCTGGTCAATCCGCTGGCGCTGTACTGGGCAGCCCTGATTTTGTTTTTGCAGCGAGATTTAGAAAGGCCCTGTCTGGATGACTTAAGCGAGCCCGATGATGCCCGAGCAGGGTTAGCACTGCTCATTTTATTTATGATGTTGGCAACGCTGCTGCCGCTGACGCCCAGTTTAGCCGGACGATTGGGAATCGGATGATGGCTGTGCGACTAAATTGTAGGCATGCTCTGACATCTCGGCAGGCAGCTGGGTAGATTGTCGGCGTTAGCCTATATCCGTTTAGCATCGATATCTACAGGCTGCCAGCAGCTGTGCCTGAGTCCTCCCTTTTTACTTTCTGCACGGCCCATCTGCGGCTGATTTTTTCTCAGAAAACTAATCTGCCCTTCAGGATTGCTCGTTACTATGAATGGTAATTGCAGGAAAAGTAATTGCAGCGTTGGGTTAAGTGCTATGCGAAATTTGGGTCTTGTCAGTTTATCTGTCCTGATGGTGGGCTCGCTGATGGCGAGTTCAGCGGCTGTGGCGCAAACAAATTCAGATTTTGAAGATTTGAGCAATGCATCCCGTTCAGCTCAAGACTTGGGGCCTCAGCAAGTCCGTACTCTGACGGTTGAAGATCTGAGCGTCGGCGGTGAGGCTCCGCTGCCAGAGGCTGATGTTGACTTTTTTGATGCCCCCACCGAAACCAGATTTGTCTACAGCGATTCATTACCGCTGTCAGGGGTCTATTCTGTCCCAGGTAGATCCACCTGCAACGATCCCAAGCGGGTTGAGCTGCTCTGTGATGATCTTGATCTCTGAATTTCTCAGCTCCCCGAGGGAACAGCTAGCGCTAAGATATGAGTGGCAAATTAACCGTCAAAGTCGGACTTAAGTCCTTCGTTTAAGGAAGCCTACGCGTGTTGAAATCTTTGTTTGCCGACTTTCGGATCATCTTTGAGCGCGATCCGGCTGCTCGCAACTGGTTAGAAGTTCTTTTTTGCTACCCTGGCTTGCAGGCGCTCCTATTGCATCGGATAGCTCACTGGCTATGGCATTTGGGGCTTCCCTTTGTGCCGCGATTCATTTCCCATCTGGCTCGGTTTTTAACGGGCATCGAGATCCATCCTGGGGCCACAATCGGCCAGGGGGTGTTTATTGACCACGGCATGGGTGTGGTCATGGGTGAAACGGCGATCGTGGGAGACGATGTTCTAATTTACCAGGGGGTCACCCTGGGCGGCACCGGAAAAGAAAGTGGCAAGCGTCACCCTACCCTCGGCAATCACGTCGTTGTCGGTGCTGGGGCCAAGGTGCTCGGCAATATTCAGATCGGTGATAATGTGCGCATTGGCGCAGGCTCTGTTGTGCTGCGAGAGGTACCGCCTGACTGCACCGTCGTCGGCGTTCCGGGGCGGATCGTCTATCGCTCAGGTGAACGCGTTGACCCCCTTGAGCATGGTCGGCTGCCTGATTCGGAAGCCGAAGTCATTCGGACCCTAGTTGATCGCATCGAAAGCTTAGAGCAGCAGCTAGCGGTCATGCAGTCCCAATTAACCCCGTCTCCAGAGCCACAGCAAAGTCGAATGCTAGCAGCGGTTGGGGGAGCGGGCAGCAGTGTCAATCTGGCCCACAACCTCAAACTGAATGGTCAGATAGATACAGATGGCACAGATACGGATAGCAAACGCAGCAGCCCCTGCTGCCGACTTGAAGACCGGGCTATCGAAGAATTTCTAGGTGGATCAGGCGACGATTTCTTAGGTGGATCAGGTCTCTAAATACCAGCTTCAGATCCAGTATCTTCGAAAACTTGAGGCTGACGCAGCTAGGGGTTGATCTCCACAGCTGACCACCCGCCATCATCCGCTTGCTGATAGCAATACCGATTCTGAGGGGTGCCTCGCAGTTTGAGATGATCGACCCGGATGGGGGTTAGCAGCAGTAGGCAAAAGCTATCTGGGGGGGCGTTTGGGTCAATCGCACTGGCGTCAAAAGCAGATTGATCAGTGCGGGGCTGGCCAGGCTGGGGCCAGTAAAATTGCGATCGCGCTCCGTCTGAGATTGACTGCCAGGCGCTCAAACGACAAGGTTTTTGATCGGGGTTCGCCGCATCGAGGCAGCTCAGTTTACCAGTTAGGCGAAACTGTTCCCGCGTCTTTGTGAAATACCAGCAGGCTTCTGCCCAGGGGGACTGGGCTAGGTGCCCAATTTTTTCGCTGCGCCTGTCTGTAATGATCTTCAGGATGTGGGTGTCACCTTTAAAGCCGCGAAACACAACGGTTCGGTTCGCCGGAGTACCATCAGGGCGAACCGTTGCTAGCTGAAAATAGCGTGCGTAGGGATGGGTGCGGTTGCGATGTAAAGCGCCCGCCAGAGAAGCGCGCCAGGGAGCAAAGGACATGGGGCTATTTTAGGTTATCGTATGGGGTGAGACGCTGCATCATTGTGACCCATTGCAATTAAATTTTCCATGACTATCACCGCTGTCACGTTAGTTGTGCTAGGCGTAGTGCTGCTGGTTGTAGGGGCAGAGTGTTTAGTCAGGGGGGCCTCCCGATTTGCTTCGATGCTGGGGGTTTCACCACTAATCATTGGCCTGACCATTGTCGCCTTTGGCACCAGTGCCCCCGAGCTGGCCGTCAGTATTCGTGCTGCCTTTGGTGGGCAAGCAGACTTAGCCCTCGGCAACGTGGTGGGCAGCAATATTTGCAACGTTCTATTGATCTTAGGCGCGTCTTCTCTGGTAGCCCCCCTGGTGGTCGCTCAGCAGCTGGTGCGGTTAGACGTTCCAATCATGATCGGGGTCTCTGGGCTGATGCTGCTTTTTGGGCTAGACGGCATGATCAGCTCCAGCGACGGGGTCATTTTATTTGTCGGCGGGGTGGTCTATACCCTTTTTCTATTGGTTCAGAGTCGCCGAGAGAAAGATCAGGGCGTCCAGGATGAATACGCCCAAGAATATGGCCCCAGGCCATATTCTTGGAGGCAGGCGGTGATTAATATCTGCCTATCTATAGTGGGGGTCATCGTCTTGGTATTCGGGTCTCAGTTGCTGGTTAAGGGGGCGGTCGATATCGCTACGGCGATGGGGGCCAGCGCGCTGGTCATTGGCCTCACCATTGTGGCCATTGGCACATCGCTGCCCGAGCTAGCCACCTCTATGGTGGCCAGCTTTCGTGGCGAACGCGACATCGCCGTTGGTAACGTTGTGGGTAGCAACATCTTCAATATTCTGGTTGTGCTTGGGGCAACCAGTGCGATTTCACCCGACGGTATTCAGATTTCATCAGCGGCCCTCAGCTTCGATATTCCTGTAATGGTGGCCGTCTCAGTGATGTGTTTTCCAATTTTCTTCTCAGGCAACCTGGTCAGTCGCGGAGAAGGGGCACTACTGCTGAGCTACTACGTTGCCTATACGCTCTATCTCTTTCTAGATGTCACCAACCATGGCAGTTCTCAGACCTTGGGCAGCGTGCTTAAGTTTGTGATTGTTCCCCTGACTGCTATAGCGCTGTCTTTAATGACCTGGCAGTCTCAGCGCGCTCGACAAAGTCGCCCTTCACGGCGTGAGCCTTGAGAGGGGGAAGGGGACAGGGCGAAGGGCGTATATACCAAATCTGAATGAAGCATCCCCAATTCAAAATTGGAGGCTGCTAGGGGCGTAGACTTTTATGCCTTGCGGTATCGGGTATAGCGCCTCTGGTCTTTTACTGCATAAGCCCCAATCACCTTGTCTAGTCCTTTTGCCAAGGTCGTCGGATCGACACCTAAAATGGAACGCTGGCTGGCTAGCTGTACGCCGGTTTGAGCATGCCACCACACGCTGCCGAGTGCTGCCTCAGTCAGGGCTTGAGGCCAATGCTCAGGTTCTTGCCCAGCCACTTTTTGGGCGGCGATTCCCCCCAGTAGGCCAGTCAAGACATCGCCGCTGCCCCCTCGCGCTAGGGCAGGCGTGCCGATCGTATTCATCCAGAGCTGGCCTTGGGGAGATGAGATCGCGCTGCGTGCCCCTTTCAAAACGACCGTTGCCCCGCTCAGCTCAGCCGCCTGCTGGGCGGCAAGCCCTGTATCCGTAGCAGATATCTCCGGAAACAGCCGTCTAAATTCACCGGGGTGAGGGGTAATTGCTGTAGGGGCTGATCGATGATTCAGTGTCTCTCGCGGTGAGCGGGTGGCGAGAATATTCAACCCATCGGCATCTAGGATGAGGAGGCGGTCGCTATTGAGAACAGCAGCCACGGCGGCGGTTGCCTGCTGGGTAAGGCCAGGACCGCAGGCAATTACATCGTACTGATTAAGTCTGATATCTGCGGGAAGGGCGGTAATTTCTCCTTGGGGGCCTTCGGTACAACCCACCACCAGTGCCCCAGGCAGCTGACCGACCAGCCATAGTCGCAGTGAGTCAGGCACCATCAGAGTGAGCATCCCTACACCGCTCGCGACCGCCCCCTGCCCTGCGAGCAAAGCCGCCCCCGCATACTGGCGAGATCCTGCGATCAGCAGCAGCTGACCGGCCTGATATTTATGGGCTGTGGCCGAACGGTAGAGCGGCAGACCCTTGAGTGCTCTCGGGGGAGTGAGCCGCTGCACCCGAGGTGTTCCCAGCACGGCCTGAATATCAGCCAGCGGGATGCCAAAATCAATCAGCTGAGCGTTTCCCATATAGGCTAGGGCAGCCTCTTGCACAAAAGCCTGCTTCCAGAGACCCAGACACAGCGTGTGGGTGGCTTTTATGGCTGCCCCCAAAACCTGCCCCGTGTCGGTGTGAATTCCTGATGGCAGATCGAGGCTGATAATGGGCCGGTTGGTTTGATTGAGGGCTGCGATCGCAGCTGCCAGGTCTCCTTCTATAGGACGCGCTAACCCAAAGCCGAATAAACCGTCAATTAAGTAGTCGCAGTCTTCCGTCCATCGAACTAGCTTCTCGACGGAGGTTTGCCAAGGCACCCCTAAACTTCGAACATAGTTTCCATGGCTTTCGGTTAGCGGCTTACGCTTGGAAAACGGATGATAAATCATCACCTTGTGACCTTTTAGCCACAGTTCTCGTGCCACAACCAGGGCGTCGCCACCGTTGTGCCCCGGCCCCACTAAAATCCCTACTCGCCGCCCTGACTCATGCGCTGACCTCAGTAACTGCTCAACCCGCTGCACAATCAGCCCTGCCACTTTCTCCATCAGAGCCGCCACAGGCATCCCCGCCGCAAATATCCGCGACTCAATTTGCCTCATTTGCTCAGCGGTCACTGAGTAGGTTTCTAGCTGGGCCTGTCGATGGGTCATCTCAGTTTCCATTTTCTTTATGTAGACTTCAAAATCTCTCCGGAATCACCCTTATTTCACTACGAATACTTTGTCAGTTCACCCAGAATTCTGAAGTATTCTGGGGGTGCTAGCCTAGAGAGTGAACATGGGCATACCGCTGGCTTAATCCGCTAGTTTACTGCGGCCTACCGTAGACATGCTGGAGGCACAGTGCGGGCGGGTATGCGCGTGCAAAATACTGATTTAGCAGGGTCATGGGCAAAATTGTGGTCGGTCTCTCAGGTGGTGTAGATAGCTCTGTTGCAGCCGCAACGCTTCACCAGCAAGGGCATGAAGTTATTGGTCTCACCCTTTGGTTGATGAAAGGTAAAGGGCAGTGTTGTTCAGAGGGGATGGTAGACGCCGCTCAGCTCTGTGAACAGCTAGATATTCCCTATAGCGTGGTAGATACTCGCGAGGTATTTGAGCGCAATATTGTCGATTATCTAGTCTCGGGCTACGGTCAGGGCATTACCCCCTTGCCCTGCTCCCAGTGCAATCGTACGGTCAAATTTGGCCCCATGTTAGACTACGCCCGCCATGAAATGACCGCAGATCATATTGCCACCGGTCACTACGCTCGGATTACCCACAACGCGGCTACCGGGCGGTACGAGCTGCGCCGCGCCGTTGACCGCAGCAAAGATCAGTCCTATTTTTTATACGACCTGACCCAGGAGCAGCTCGCCGCTACCTTGTTTCCCCTCGGGGAGCAAACCAAAGCTCAGACTCGTCAGATTGCGGCAGATCTAGGGCTGCACACAGCAGAAAAGCCCGAGAGCCAAGATCTTTGCCTGATTGAGCAGCACGGCTCCATGCAAACATTTTTAGACAAGTATTTAGCGCCTAAACCCGGCAACATTGTCGATACATCCGGTCGGGTTCTTGGGCAGCATACCGGTATCCATCACTACACGATTGGGCAGCGCAAAGGGCTGGGCATTGCCGCCCCAAACCCTTTGTACGTCGTTGCCCTAGACGTGGCTCGCAACCAGGTAGTTGTCGGTGAGCGTGACAGCGTTCATCAGCCAGACTGCACCGTACAGCGAGTGAACTGGGTCTCGATCGCACCGCCGCTTGAGCCCCGTTCGGTGATGGTACAAATCCGTTATCGTTCACCAGCCGTCAAGGCAACGGTGATACCGATAACCGCTGACCCACTGCGGGTCAATCTGATATTTGACCAACCGCAGTTTGGCGTAACCCCAGGGCAAGCGGCTGTCTGGTACGACGATGACGGGCGGGTGCTCGGCGGTGGGCTGATTGAGCCTGCCACCGCCAAACACAACTGACGCAGGGTTTAACAGCCTGCAGGTATTAAACCCTGCAGGGTTGGATTTTTGAATTTCTATAGAGAGAGGAAAGTATCTTGACTTTTGTACAAAACGGGATTGCGGCCCATGGGGGCACCTTAATCGATCGTTTAGCCTCGCCTGAGCAAAAGGCCCTGTTTTTAGATAAAGCCGACCATTTACCCCGCGTCACCTTAGATGACCGGGCCGCTTCTGACCTGGTCATGATTGCCATCGGTGGATTTAGCCCCATTGATGGATTTATGAGCAAAGCTGACTACGAGCCTGTGGTCACCGACATGCGCCTGGCCAGCGGTTTGCCTTGGTCAGTTCCAGTCACCCTGTCGGTCTCCGAAGACGTCGCAGCCCCGCTGCAAGAAGGTAACTTGGTTCGTTTAGACGATAGCAGCGGTCGCTTTATCGGCGTCCTCGAACTGACTGAAAAGTACACCTACGACAAGCAAAAAGAGGCGATTAACGTCTATCGTACCGACGAAGAAAAGCACCCCGGCGTCAAGGTGATTTATGACCAGGGTGCCGTCAATCTGGCTGGCCCAGTTTGGCTCCTAGAGCGCGATCCCCATCCTCTGTTTCCCAGCTATCAGATTGATCCCGCCGCGTCTCGGGCCATGTTTCAGGAAAAAGGCTGGAAAACTGTTGTCGGTTTCCAGACCCGCAATCCCATCCATCGAGCCCACGAATATATTCAAAAGTGCGCGCTAGAGACCGTAGACGGCCTGTTCTTACACCCCTTGGTGGGGGCTACCAAGAGCGACGACATCCCGGCAGATGTACGGATGCGCTGCTATGAAATCATGATGGAGCACTATTTCCCGAAAGATCGGGTAATTTTGGCTATCAATCCCTCGGCAATGCGATATGCTGGCCCTCGGGAGGCGATCTTTCACGCCTTGATTCGTAAAAATTATGGCTGTACTCACTTTATTGTGGGCCGTGATCACGCTGGCGTTGGCGACTACTATGGCACCTATGACGCTCAACACATTTTTGATGAGTTTGAGCCGGGTGAGTTGGGCATTACCCCGATGAAGTTCGAGCACGCGTTTTACTGTAAGCGCACGAGCACCATGGCAACGACTAAAACCAGCCCCAGTGGTCCAGAAGATCGAATCCATCTCTCGGGTACCAAAGTCAGGGAAATGCTGCGCCGGGGTGAGCTCCCCCCACCGCAGTTTTCTCGTCCTGAAGTCGCTGCTGAATTAGCAAAGGCAATGCAGGCAAAGGGTTAATCACCCGAGCCTATTAAAACAACACGGAGTCGGGGTGTGAAGCGACGAGATTTTTTAGCGCAAACCGGGCTAATTTTAACGGCCTTAGGCGTTAGCGAAACGGGTTTGCTTGACTGGGCTAGCCGCTACCAACAAGCGCTGGCCCAGCCAACCCGTCGAAAACTCGCCTTGCTGATTGGCATTGACCAGTACCCCGATGCCGTGATTGATACGCCAGGCGTTAGAGCCCCCTTAAACGGCTGCACAACAGATGTGGCCCTACAAAAAGAGCTATTAATCCATCGATTTGGGTTTGAGCCCGCTGATATTTTGACCCTTACCAACGCCCAGGCGACCCGCCAGGGAATTATTCAGGCCTTTATTGAGCATCTCTATCGGCAGGCCGAGGCAGGGGATACGGTCATATTGCACTTCAGTGGTTACGGTAGCCAGCTGCGCCTGGAGGATAGTGCCACTGGTCAAGCCCAGTCACCGGTGATGAGCTGGGTGCCGGTCGACGGGACTTTACCCACTGAATCTAAACCCGCTTTTAACGACCTGCTTGAAGTCGATTTAAAGCAGTTACTGAGACTGATCAAAACGCGTCAGCTAACCACCGTTCTGGATGCAGGCTTTAGCGACGCGGCGGGTGGGCTAGCAGCCAGTTTTCACTCACGTGCCCGTCCGGTGATCCCCACCGGGTCAGCGCCTCACCCCCTACCCTTGCTGACAGATTTTTTTGAGCAGGTGGGCAAGCCAGATGTACCGTCCTTGTTTCCAGGTCTCCTCCTGCAGGCAGCTAGACCAGAGCAGCCTGTCGTAGAGCGGGCCTGGGATGAATTTAGCGCCGGGCTGTTTACCTATGCGCTGACCCGGTATCTGTGGTCAGCAACCCCCGCCACCAAGATTTACACTATCCTGGGTCGCACCCGAGAGACCGTCAGCCAATGGGTACCAGAGCAGTTGCCGGTGAGCACAGGTAAGCGCCAGCCAGAGGTCGACAAACTCTATGACGGCGCTGTACTCACTGGCAACCCCGCCGATGCGGTGGTTAGCGAGATCGCATCCGATGGTCGCACTGCTAACATCTGGCTAGGGGGCCTTTCTGCAGAGATTGTGCAATATACCGACAACCAGACCTGGATGCAGGCCTATGATTCGTCTGGGGGCAAAGGCCCTAAGGTACAGCTGCGATCGCGCGATGGACTCAGGGCCAAAGCGCGCTGGCCAGAGGGGGCCAACGGCGGCTGGTTTATCGGTCAGCGCCTCTGCGAAGCCACGCGGATACTCCCCAAGAATGTCAGCTTAGTGGTCGCCCTAGACAACAGTCTGGAGCGTATTGAGCGAGTTGACGCCACCAGTGCCCTATCTTCTCTGCCGTTTGTGAGTTCTTTGAGCACCGCAGAGCAACCCGCAGACTGTCTGTTTGGCAAAGCCCTGGATGCTCAAGAAACCGCCCTCACAGCTAGCCTTGCCACCACAGCCCAGGCCTCGCCTTTAGAGGAAGCCTATGGCTTATTTTTGCCCACTCATCAGCTCATTCCAGGCACCTTGATCAAGCAAGACGAAGCCATCAAAGCCGCCATTACTCGTCTAACGCCTAAGCTACAGACGATGCTGGCGATGAAACTGCTGCGCCTGACCGAAAATCAGTCTTCATCCCGAATGCCCGTACGCATCAACCTAGAAATGGTGACCCCTCAAGAGAAACTCTTGCAGCAGCGTGAAACCCTCCGGTCGTCCACGTCTCTACCCCAAAGTCGCTTGGCCGGGCTGATGAGTAAACAAGAACGTCCCCTCAGCCTCAACCTGGGCAACCGAGTTCGATATCGCCTGTTTAACTTTGGCCAAACCCCACTTTACTTCATGCTGATTAGTCTGGATGGTCAGGATCGCCCTAATGCCTTTTTCCCAGCCTTATCGGGCAATGACAGCCAGGAAGCCATGGCAACCGCTACCCAGGAAAATCTGACGATTCTACCGGGGCAGTCAGTCAACGTTCCTCAAACAGGCACCACCTGGAGCATCGAAGAACCTGCCGGTAGCGTTGATACCTACGCTATTTTTAGTCAGCTTCCACTGACTGAAACCATTAAAACCCTGCTACCCCTAGCAGGCAGAAGCGCTGGCCAACGCATTAATCTGGCCGATAATGCCCTAGAGGTGATACAGGCGCTGCTGAACGACCTTAGCCATCCATCTGATCTCACCCCTACGATCTCTGACGCCTATACCCTGGACGTCTCAACCTGGGCCACCCTAAACATTGGCTTTCGCTCCGTTTAACCCCCCCGCCCTGGGATCAGGCCGACTGTAATCCGCTTGATCACTCGATTAGCAATATCGCTATATTGGATGTCGCCAGCCAATAGCTGCCCAAGCCGCTCAGTCGCAGAAGGCCGCTTGATCCCGACTCGATAGCCAATACTGGGGACTCGAAAAAAGACGCTCGCAATTCGCTGTGCCCACTGCATATCGGCCCCCCATTCGGTCTGCAGAAGCGCAGTGTAATCAGCCAGGGCACCGCTATCTCCTGAGAGCGCCCGATCGGTCGCCTCAGCCGCTTTGAGGCCGCTTAAGATAGCTGGCCGAATGCCCTCAGCCGAAAGCGGATCAACCATCGCCGCTGCCTCACCCGCAAGCACAGCCCGCTGAGTGTGGAGGGGACGAGGCCTCTCCCACAGATTAAGTGCGTGGTGATAAAGCTGCCCTTGTTCCAGGCTCACTCCAAAACTGGGCACATACTGAGACAGGGGTTGACGGCTATCCTTAAGATCGCTCCCCAAAAAAGCGCTGGCCCCAATTGAGTAGCCCTGGGCCTTTGGAAAACTCCATAGACAGCCGTTTTTGACTAAACCAAACTCAAAACTGATGGCACTATCTGTCGTAGGCTCAGCTGTCTTTACTTCTAAGACAGCGGCCCGGCGAAGTTTATATGACTTAAACCCGAGCCAGCTCGCCATCGGCCCTTCGGCCCCGTCTGCAGCCACTAAATACCGTCCGCTAAAGTGCTCCAACGCTGTCTTCACTAGCCAGCTATCGCCCTGAAACTCAATTCCCGTGACCGCAGCAGCATCCTTGAGTTCAGCCCCCTGCTGCTGAGCCTGGGTGACTAAAAATTGGTCAAAAACCTCCCGCCTGACCATCCAAATAGGCTCCGAAGTTTGTAGCTCAGCATCCACAGTATCTCCCAGCTTCCAGGTATATCGAACCCGACGAACCTTTAGATCGATGGCAGGCTCAAAATCAAAGTCAAACCATTTCGCAATGCTGGGAGAAACAGCACCGCTGCAAGGCTTATAGCGTGGCAAACTCGCTTTTTCGAGCAGCAGCACCGAACGCCCCGCCTTGGCCAGTTGGTAAGCGGCTGTACTACCCGCCGGGCCTGCGCCGACAACTATGCAATCAAACATACGGCCAAACATACGGCCAAATGGGCCTAAACGGTCATAATGTCTTTTTCTTTAGCCGCCAACGTCTCGTCGATCTTCTCGATATACTTGTCAGTTAGCTTTTGAACCTGATCTTGCAAATCCCGAGACTCATCTTCTGAGATCTCGCTGCTCTTTTCTTGTTTGCGAAACAGATCAATGCCATCCCGACGCACGTTTCGCACCGCAACTCGAGCTTCCTCGGCATATTTTGAAGCGATCTTGACAAAATCTTTGCGGCGTTCGCTGGTCAATGGCGGAATATTGAGCCGAATCAAGGTGCCGTCGCTATTGGGGGTTAGACCCACATCAGACAGCGAAATGGCTTTCTCAATCGAGGAGACTGAGCTGGCGTCGTAGGGCTGTACCATAATCGTACTGGAGTCAGGCGTACTAATATTCGCCAGCGACTTTAGTGGGGTAGCGCTCCCGTAGTAGTCGACCATGATGCGATCCAATAGAGAAGCATTGGCGCGCCCCGTCCGAATCGTATTAAACGAGCGTTGGGCAGCCTCCACTGCTTTTTGCATCGCTTGTTCGATCTCACCCATATCAGCTAACTTCACAGGCCCCTCCCACTATCGTGCCAATAGATTCTCCCATCATGGCCCGGCGAATATTGCCCTCAACGGACAAGTCGAAAACCTTAATGGGGATGTTGTTATCTTTACACAACGCAATCGCTGTGCCATCCATTACTTTTAGATCTTTCGCTAAAACATGGCTATAGGTCAAGCTCTTATAGCGCTTGGCGTTTGGATTAGTCTTAGGGTCAGAGTCATAAACACCGTCAACCTTAGTGGCCTTTAGCAAAACCTCGGCGTTGATTTCAGCTGCCCTTAAAGCAGCTGTGGTGTCAGTGGTAAAAAATGGGTTGCCTGACCCCGCCCCAAAAATAACCACCCGCTTTTTTTCAAGGTGGCGAATGGCCCGACGCCGAATATAAGGCTCTGCCATTTCTTGCATTGAGATGGCTGTCTGTACCCGAGTAGGCACCTGAATACGCTCTAGCGCATCCTGCAGCGTCATTGCATTCATCACCGTTGCCAGCATGCCGATGTAGTCGGCGGAGGCTCGATCCATCCCGGCTGAAGCCCCCTTGACCCCTCGAAAAATGTTGCCGCCACCCACCACGATGGCGACTTCAATGTCTTGGGTCGCGACCTCGGCAACTTCCTGCGCGATCGCATCCACAATAGCCGGATCGATGCCGTAGGCCAAATCGCCCATCAGCGCCTCACCGCTAAGCTTTAGCAGTACCCGTGTATAGGTATTCCCCATGCAATCACCATGCTCAAGTGCATTCCCCCACTCAAGATAGCAGTCCAATGCAGCTCAGTCACGAAAAAATCAGTCAAAATGCGCAATTCAAAGATTCAGAGGGGAAGGGAGAGACGGGCAGGGATAGGGAGATGGGATTGACCCCGATCAGCCGAGACCCGTAGGGTGGTCATAACACCACCTGGATATATCTAGGGCTACCCTTCAGCCAAACCCATCATTATGATAAACGCTTCATGATGAACGCTTCCCTAGAAATCGCCTGGCACACAGGCCTCGTTGCCCTGTGGCTACTTCTGGTCGGAGGCCTCTCAGAAGGGGCACGACGCCTGGGCTACTCGCCAGAAATCACTCGCAAGATTGTACACATTGGGGCAGGCCACGTCATCTTGTTTGCCTGGTGGCTGGCTATTCCTATGTGGATAGGGCTGCTAGCCTCGGTGCTGTTTGCGGGCATTGCCCTGGCCTCTTATCGACTCCCGATTTTACCCGGCATTAACAGTGTCGGACGCAAAAGTCTAGGAACCTTTTTTTACGCCCTCAGCATTGGGCTAGTAATCGGCTGGTTTTGGCCGCTACATCAGCCTTTTTACGGCGTCATCGGGATTTTAATTATGTGCTGGGGCGATGGCCTGGCTGCCTTGATAGGTCAGCGCTGGGGGCGTCATCCCTATCAGCTACTGAGTGAAAAAAAGAGCTGGGAAGGCAGTTTAACTATGCTGATCATTAGCTTCGGTGTCACGGCGGCTGTGCTGATCCCGATCCAAGGCAGTATCTGGCAAACCTGGGCGGTGTCTGGCTGCGTCGCGATCGCAGCCACCATTCTCGAAGCCTTTTCCAAACTAGGGATCGACAACTTAAGCGTACCCATTGGAGCTGCGGCGCTCGCTTTTGGCCTAAATTTACTGTGGCTTTAAACCACAGCCAGCTCGAAAACCTGAGATTTTCCCGTAGGGCAAACGACAGGTGCGGATGGGGTCACACACAGTTTGGAGAGCTAGTGGGGCAGCGCCAGCTGTAAAAAAGTTCACATAAAAAACAAACTGACTATGTCCAAATTTAATCGGTTTTCAGCGAGGATAATGGGCGGGTGTAGGCGCTGCATTTCTTCAAAATTTTTGCAAATTAGGGCATCAGCATCTCGATACGTCGATCAAGGTCGTGGGTAAAACAGCTACGGACGTTACCCTCGTGGCAATATAACCAGTGGTAAAGTTTTTAAGACGTTCTAAACTCAGATATTCCCAGTCTGTTAAATCTCTCTAGCCTGTTAAGAGGTCCGGTGATCAAATCGCAAATCGCCTCGAAACATCGGCCATCAACGACTGATTGACGCTTGTTTGTTCCTGATCAACCGTTCGGTGTAGGTTAACCGTGTTTATGTTTAAACGAAAGTCCACCCCCCCGCGGACCTTTACTTTTTTAAGTCAAGGTTGTGAAATCGAAGGCAATATTCGAGCCGAAGGCATGTTGCGTATCGATGGCGTTGTCCATGGCACCGTAGAGGTTCGAGGTGATATTGAAATCTCCCCCACAGGTTTAGTAGAAGGTGCGGAGCTTCACGCCCGAAACGTTTCGCTCCAGGGCACTCTCAAAGCCCGGGTGTTTGCCGAAGGCAAGCTGACGCTTAGCAGCACCGCTCGCCTTGAGGGCGATGTGGTTGCAGGCTCCCTAGAAATTGAGCCCGGTGCTTATTACACTGGCTATATCGAAACTCGAGATGCAAAATCTCTGCCCCCTTCCCGTGATATTCCAGAGCTTTACGGCACGGTCGAATCTGTTGAAGTCTCTGGCTAAATCTTGGCTGGGCCTAATAGGAGATAGTCCCTAATAGCTCGTCAGTCAACAGCGCGGCCAGTTACCCTGGTCAATGACGTCCTTCTCAATAGCGAATTTCTCAATAGCGGATTTCGATGGCGTGCTTGGTCTCCTGACAGCGGACCTTTAGGGTCTCGATCAGAGACGAAGCCTGATTTAGTTTGCTCTTCTGAGCCTCCTGTTCGAGTTGCCCCGCCACATGAGCCAGCGCAGTGGCCCCCACATTGGCACTAGCGCCTTTTATATAGTGGGCCAGATGCTCAACTTTGGAAACATCGGCTCGATCTGCTGCCTCAACGAGCTGAATTAGGCTATCTTCCACATCGCCAATAAACAGACCCAGCAACTCTTGCTCAAACTCAGCATCGCCACCAGCGAGCTGTGCCAGCTGATTCCAGTCAAAAATTGGATCGGTCATCGTCGGGGTCATATCCGTAGGGGATGAACAACTTAGCTATTCGCCATACTAGAGTATCCAAAGTACCTTCCAAAACTGATAAATAGCGCCAACTTCACTAGGTTTTTACACGCTTGTCAATCTCACTTGAATTTGGCTAGCTTGAATTTGGCTGGCTTAAACCTGGGAGGCCTTGATGAAACCAGGCCTATCTATCACCCGTCACCCAAGCCAAAACGAGTAGCCCCGCTGCTAAAAACAGCCAGCGAGGAGGGATTGCCCAGCTGAGCAAGAAATTGGGAAGCCCATCCAAAATTGAACAGAGCACCAGACTGATCGCCAGGACAATTGTCAAAATCGCAAAGCTCATAGGTCAGACTCACGGCGGATAGGCGATGGGCCGATAGGTGTCAAAACCAGTAGACTCATTTTTTGACTCATTATTTTGACTCGGCATACGGTAATTTTAGAGGGCAACTGTCAGCCTAATTCTGAAAACATATTTCTTGAACACCGCTATGGAAAGCTCCGCTGCCTACGATTGGATTTTAATTACCTTCGCCCTGCTTTTTTTAGCGGGCGGATTCTGGATGCTCTTTAGCAATCTCAGCGACGTTAATAAGAGGATGTAATGAAATAAGAGGATGTAATGAAATTGGTAATTCGTGATGGGTAGCTGGTGCTTGGCTAATCAAATGACCGACCACTTATGACCGATTACCCCGCCCTCGCCTTCAAACCTACATTCAACAGCTGAATATCTTAAACTACGGTTACCTTTCTTCACCTTATAAATTTTTCCAACTCCCTTGCTGTGTGGGTGTTCTAGCGCGGTAGCCTAAATAACAAAGCAGGCGAGATCGGCCTCTCTCAGTCACCTTACATTGCTTCTTGTCGGTCATTGCCTGTTTCACCTTCACAACTAGAAAAGAGGTGATTTTATGACCCGTAAAGTATTATCAGGCTCACGAAACGTCGCTATCGTAGGGCCTTATTCGAGCGGTAAAACCACGCTTTTAGAGAGCATTCTGTCGGTGACTGGCGCTATCAGCCGTAAAGGCGCTATCCCAGAGGGCAATACGGTCGGAGACAGTTCCCCTGAAGCTCGCAATCGCCAAATGACTTTGGAAATAAATGCCGCCAGCACCGATCATGGCGGCATTTATTTTACGTTCATAGACTGCCCCGGGTCTGTTGAGCTGCTGCAAGAGACCTACAATGCGCTGATTGGCGTTGATGCCGCAATTGTTGTCTGCGAACCAGACCCCAGCCGCGTGCTCACCGTCTCTCCTTTATTGCAGTTTTTAGATGAGTGGGAAATTCCCCATTTGGTGTGGCTCAACAAAATGGATCGGGCCAACGCCTCATTTTTAGAAGTTTTAGAAGCCCTCAAATCAGTTTCAAGTCGGCCTTTAGTGCCCCATCAGTACCCCATTGGCTATGGTGAAGGCTTGGTCGGCTTCATCGATCTAGTCAGCGAGCAGGCTTATCACTATCATCCCGGTGCCCCTGCCGACCCGGTTGTCCTGCCCGAGGAACTTGCGGCTGAGGAGAAAGCTGCCCGCACTGAAATGCTCGAAACCCTGGCTGACTTTGACGATCATCTCCTTGAGGAACTGATCGAAGACATTGAGCCCCCCCAGGAAGAAATCGTTAAGGATCTCAAAATGGAGCTTGGGGCCGACTTGGTCGTTCCTGTTTTTGTCGGGGTTGCTGGTAGCGACTATGGGGTGCGTCCGCTACTCGATGCGCTAGTGCGGGAAGCGCCAGAGCCCCAAGTCACTGCTGAGCGTCGCGGCATCGATTGCAAAACGGATAAACCCCTGGCCCAGGTGCTCAAAACCTACTACACCCCCCAAGGAGGAAAGCTCTCATTGGCCCGCCTATGGTGTGGCACCCTTAAAGATGGCAGCACCCTTGGCTCAGATCGCATGGGCGGTCTGTATACCCTATTTGGGGCGCAGCAGCAGTCCCTGACCGAAGCGTCTGCTGGCGCTATTGTTGCGATCGCACGCTTAGAAAACGCCCGCACTGGCGATACCCTTAGCCTCGACCCCGTTGAGCCTCCACTGCCCCGTGCTGCTGAGCTACCTGCCGTCTATGCCCTGGCCATTACCGCCGAAAAACGCAGCGATGAGGTCAAACTCAGCGGAGCCCTCAACAAGCTTATCCAAGAAGACCCTGCCCTCCATTGGGAGCAGCACGGCGACACCCACGAGGTAATCCTATGGGGGCAGGGTGATGTCCATCTGCAAATTGCGATGGACCGCCTGAGTCGCAAATATAACGTGCCCATGAGCACCCACATGCCCCAGGTTGCCTACAAAGAAACCATTCGCAAACCGACCACCTCGGTACATGGACGCTATAAGCATCAAAGCGGCGGTCATGGACAGTTTGGCGATATCTACATCGACATTCAGCCCCTCAATCGCGGCGAAGGTTTTCACTTTAATGACACTATTGTTGGCGGCGTGGTGCCTAAGCAATATATCCCCAGCGTTGAGCACGGTGTTCGCGAATTTTTATCCCACGGGCCGCTGGGCTTTCCCGTCGTCGATGTCGCTGTTACCCTCACCCACGGGTCTTACCACAGCGTCGATAGCTCCGACCAGGCTTTTAAGCAAGCCGCTCGCATCGCCATGCAGACGGGCCTGCCCAAGTGCGCCCCCGCCCTGCTAGAGCCG
>JBCBZL010000117.1:0-13088 GCA_039815385.1 Cyanobacteria bacterium P01_A01_bin.114 | reverse complement strand
TGTTTTTGCATGGTGGATTTCCTTTAGTTGAAATGATTGGTGATTGGTGATTGGTGATTGGTGATTGGTGATTGGTGATTGGTGATTGGTGATTGGTGATTGGTGATTGGTGATTGGTGATTGGTGATTGGTGATAGAGGACTACCCATTACCCATTTACCCATTACCCATTACCCTCTCCCCTCTCCCCTCTCCCCTCTCCCCCTCAAAACTGCCAGCTCAGCCCAATACTGGCGTTCAACCCCGGCTGCTCAAAGCGATTGCGTCGCAGCGGGAATAGCGATTCGTTGCGGTCTAAAAAGCGGGTGTCGCTGTAGGTTACGTAGTCGGTGTCAAACAGGTTAAACAGGCCCGCGTTGAAGGTGAGACTGGGGCTGACTCGGTAGTATCCGATCAAATCCCACACGGAGAACCCGTCTGCCACGAAGGGATCTTGGCCGGGTTCGGGGTCAAAGCCTTCGCCTCGGGCTTGGCCGACCAGGGTGGTGATTAGCTCGGCCCCCCAGCGATCTTCAGGGGCACGGTATCTGAGACCGAGGACTGCTTCGATGGGGTCTACCGTGGTTAGGGGTTCATCGGTTGTGAGGTTATTGCCAATGGTCCACGAGAGGGCTCCTAGCAGACTAAAGCCGTCGAGGCCAGGGCTAAACCGGTATTCGGCTTTGGCTTCGACGCCGTAGGTTTCGGCTTTGTCGATGTTGACATTTTGAAAGACGCTGAAGGGGCGACCACCGACAAACTCGGTGTCTATCAGCTGAAAGTCGATGAAGTCGTTGTAGCGGTTATAAAACCCGGCCAGGCTAAAGTTGAGCTGAGGGAAGTTGCCGCGCACCCCGACCTCAAAGCTGTTGCTGGTCTCGGCATCCAGGTCTGGGTTGGGCTCGGTGCGGTAGCCAAAAATTTGGTTGGTAAAACCGCTGTTGACTTCGTTATAGAGCGGTGCGCGAAAGCCGCGAGAGTAGCGGCCATAGAGGCTGATTTGATCAGAGGGCTGATAGACCAGGGCAATATTGGGCGAAAAGGCGCTGTCGCTAAACTCGGCGGCGATGGCCCCGTTACGTTCAAAGTCTGCGTCTGAGTCAACGCTGAGGTCGTAGTAGTCAAAGCGCAGCCCTGGAATCAGGCTAAACCGGCCAAGCTCAATTTCATCCTGCACGTACACCCCGACTCGAAACGTGTCGGAGTCTGGGAAGTCTTTGGTCGGAAAGTTATCGGGAATGGCATCTTGAGTGATTGTGTCGGTAATCAGGTTGGTCTGAGTGCGATCGCGCGGCCTGGAGTTAAACGTATTCGAAATATCGAAGCCGTAGGTCAGCCGATGGGCGGTGGCCCCCCAGTCAAAATCGCTGCGCAGCTGTAGGTTGCCGCCGAAGACGCGATCGCGAAATCGATTTTCACCCACCCGCAGCGCTGGAAACGCTTGAAATGTCCTGAAATCAAAGCCCAGCAGTTCTCGCTCGTTTTCCTCACGGGTGCGGGCATCTTGAACATAAATCTGCGCCTGGGCAAAGTCGAGAAAGGAAGCACTGTCTGGATTGTCATACTCATAACCCAGGCTAAGGCGGGTCCGATTAGTATCAATGGTTTCTTCGAACCGGGTGGTGGTGCCGGTAATTAGGGCCAAATTTTCGTCAGCGGTGAGCGTATCTGTCGTATTGTCAAAGATCTCTGCGGTGAAATTGACCGCACTGGTCTCGCTAAGCTGATAGACCAGCCGACCCAAGAAATTATTGCGATCGTTATCCTGATCGTCCCTGAGATTCTCCGCCTCAGAACTATCTCGGCGGGTGTAGGCCAGCAGCAGCTCTAGGTCATTAAAACGGCTGGCCTGAACCACCGTGCTGGCAAAGCCGCTATTTTGAGTATCAAAATTGGTGGAGACCGCCGTAACCGCATCTCGCTCGGCAGCATCGAGCAAGGAGCCTGGGGTGAGGGTAAAGTAGCTGACCGCGCCGCCCAGGGCATCGCTGCCGTATAGCGTCGAGGCAGGCCCGCGAATGATTTCAGCGGTTTGCAAAATTTCTAAATCAAAGTAGTCGCGGCCCAGGTTGAACCCTTGCCCCGCAACCACCTCATCTCCTGATTGAAACGCTGAGGGCAACCGAATACCGTCTACCTGGATGAGCACCCGATTGCCGTCAATGCCGCGAATATTAAAATCTTGCAGACCAAACTGCTGGTTATTTTGCACCGACACCCCCGGCTCGTAACGAATCAGGTCGCCAATGTCGCGAATCAGCAGGCGATCAATATCCTCAGCGTCAAACACCGTCGTTGTGGCGGGGGCCGATTGCACGGTGCGCGGCGTGCGTGTGCCAGTCACGGTAATGCGCAGCAGGTCGCCCTCTGCTTCTGATTCTGGTGAACCCTCATTTTCGCTATCCTCCTCCGACGTCTCCTCCGACGTATCTGCATCAGTGAGCTGTGCCAGCCAATAGTCCCGCACGGTCGCTCTGCCTAAGGTGGGATACAGCCTCACCGCTGGCTTTATTAAATAGGATTTTTTGTCATTTACTGAGGAAATAGAAACCGGCCTATCTTGACCAGCGTGCACTGAAGATTCATTAAATTCATGTCCACTTGCCAGACTAGCAGAGGCCGTTCCCATCAGTAGAATGGGCGCGCAAAAAAGAAAAATTCGCAATAATAAAAAATGATTCATGGTCAACGATTTTATTCAAAGGGAACAACAGGGTGAGTGGGTAAGGGGTAAAGGGTAAGGGGTGAGTTGGGTATAGCGGTTTTCAATTGTATTGAATACATCTCCCTTAACCCTTCCCCTTTCACCTTTTCCCCCTAATCATCGAAATGTATTCATCTCAACTAGGAACCGCTGTAGTCAACTCAATGGAGTGAGGCCTGAGTAAATTGGGGCTTCATTGACGGATTTCGGATAGCTCACCTGTGCGGCTCGCCGCCAGGGGGCAAATTTGTGGCCCTACGGGTGTCTTGAGGATAGAGACCTCAACTGAAAAGACCTCCAGGAGGTTTTTGGGTGTCAAGACGGTTGAAACCGAGCCGAGCGCCCACAGCCGCCCTTGCCGTAGCAGCGCTAGCCGGTCGCTGTAGCGAGCTGCCAGATTAATATCGTGAAGCACCGTGATGATAGAGAGATCTTGCTGCCGATTGAGTCGCTTCAGGAGCGCCAGCAGCTGTAGCTGATAGTGGATATCTAAATAGGTGGTGGGCTCATCCAAGAGTAAAATTTTAGGGTTTTGGGCTAAAGCCAGGGCCAAGAAGGCTCGCTGACGTTCGCCCCCCGAGAGAGTAGCCACCGGGTAATCGCGATAAGCGGTCATCTCGGTCCACTGGAGGGCCATTTCGACCTGTAGCCGATCGGTGGGGCTAGGCTCCCATTGCCACCAGGGCTGGTGGGGGGCACGCCCCAAATTCACTAGCTGATAGACGGTAATCCCAGCGGGCACGGTCTGCTGCTGGGGTAGCAGCGCCAGCCGCCGGGCCACCTCAGTCGGCGAGAGGGTGTGCATTTCTCGCCCGCTTAAAAATACGGCCCCTTGTTGGGGCGTCAAAATTCGGCTCAGCAGCCGCAGCAGGGTTGATTTACCGGAACCGTTTGCCCCTAGCAAACTCAGCCACTCTCCTGGTTGCAGGGTAAGAGAAATTGCCTCTACTACCGCCTGCTGTCCATAGCCTCCGTGCAGATTTTGGGCTTCTAAGCGCGCGTCTAAAGTCATGGCTACACCCGCGTAATGACAGCACTCCGGCGATACAGCAGCCAGAGGAAAACGGGCGCGCCGAGAATTGCGGTGACAATGCCCACCGGCAGCTCAGTTGGCCCCAGTCGCGCCACCAGGTCTGAGATCGCAAGCACCAAGGCTCCGCCCAGCGCCGAGAAGGGCAGCACGATCCGATAGTCGTTGCCCACCAGCAACCGCACGCCGTGAGGCACGATCAGCCCCACAAAACCGACCAGACCAGCAATGCTGACGGCCCCGGCGGTCAGCAGGGTGGCGACTGCGCCGATCAGAAGTCGAGATCGCACCAACGACGTCCCTAACCCCACCGCCAAATCGTCCCCCAGGTTCAACAAATTAACCTGACGCGCGAGCAGGCAACCGGCGACCAGCGCCACTAAGACGCTGGGGCCAACCACGATAACCTCCTGCCAACCCCGCCCGTTCAGACTCCCGGTCAGCCAGGTCAGCGCCGCCTGCACTTGACCATCCGGCGACAGCAGCAGCAGCATGGTTTGCAAAGCCGCAAATAGCGTACTCACGGCCACGCCGCCCAAAATCAAGCGTTCTACCGAAATCGTGCTCTGGGTGCGCGCCAGCCCAAACACGATCAGCATCGACAAAACCGCCCCTAGCCAAGCCCCCAGCGGCAGCCAGATGCGCCAGATACCCAGGCCCACGATCAGCACGGCGGCCAGACCTGCCCCCGCCGAGATCCCCAGCAAAAACGGACTGGCTAACCCACTTCGCAACATCCCCTGCAGCAGTGCCCCAGAGACGCCTAAGGCTGAGCCTACGATGATGGCGGCGATGACTCGGGGCAGCCGCAGATCCCAGACGATGGTTTGTGCGATCGCATCCCCCTGATGCCAGAGCGCCGCCCACATCTCTGCACCGCTAAGGGCGACCGAGCCAACCGAGAGCGACAGCCCCACCATCCCCAACAGACCCAGGCTCAACAGCCCGCCAACCCATAGCAAGCGAAAACGGCCCTTGGACGGAACCGGCTTTCCCTGCGGGTTCTGAGCGACCCCGAGATTCACTCGGCTTCTCCCTGATCAGAGTCTCCCTGATCAGATCGACGTGGCTCGGTCGCCATGCCCAACCGTGCCCCCTCAATGGTTCGGAGGGCATCCATCACCTCGATCACCTCACCATGCTCAATCCGCCGATCGGCCTGGACGGTAATCAAGGCGGTCTGCCCAGGGGACAACTCTGCTTCAATGGCTGAGTTCAACTGACCGAGCTGAATCGGGTCGCGATTGAGAAACATCTGACCGCTTTCCTGCATCGTCACCGTAAAATCGGCGCTCTGTTGGGGCTCTGCCGTCTCAGCATTGGGTAAATTGACCGGCAGCCCTTCTGCTCGGGTTAAAAACAATGTTGAGAGAATAAAAAACGCCAGAATGGCAAAGATCACATCGATCATCGGCACGATGTTAATCTCTAGCGGATCTTCTGCCTCATTATCGAGCACTCGCATAGGCTGCCTCTCCTCGCTTAACTGCTTCGTAATGCCATTCGTACAAAATCTCTAACTGACCGCCGTACTCTTGCAGTAGCGCCACCTGACGCCGATAGATGCCGCGAAACAAATTGGCAAACAGCAGCGCCACAATGGCCACCACCAGGCCTGTCGCCGTAGACACCAGCGCTTCGCTAATGCCCCCGGTGACGACGTCAGTATTGCCGCCGATCTCGCCTAGCTGGATTGCGCCAAAAGAGCGGATCAGGCCGAGAATGGTGCCCAGTAAACCCAGCAGCGGAGACACCGCAATCACCGTCTGCAAAACAGTCCCAAATCGCTTTAACAACGGCAGCTCAGCCTGGGTGGCACTCTCTAGCGCTAACCGAAACTGATTAGGAGACGCCCCGTCTAACTCCAGAGCCTCTAAAAAGATGCGGGCCGCAGGCAGGTGAATATTTTGTTTGAGCTTGGTAAAAACATCCACCGGGGCCTGACGATAGGTTCGCAGGATATCTTTGACCACCTGCTGCTGGCGACGATTGACCCGCAGCCAAAACAGCGACCGCTCAATCGCGATCGCAATCGTCAGGAATGAAAACAGCAGCAGCGGCCACATCACCACGCCGCCTGCCGCAAAAAGTTCCGAGATAGACATCAGCACCTCAGGTGAATTAGGACTTAACGAATCTGTTTGCGATCGCAAAAAAGAGCAGCGCCGACCTAGGGGTCTATCAAGCTCAAAATTTTAAGCCAGACTGACGCGGAGATAGGGAGACGCCAGGATCGCTGGTTTGCGCGAACAAATTCTAATCTGAATAGAAGGCTATTATTAATTGAGAATTCCTGTCAAGTAATAAAAGATAGCAAGGTTTTGTTTGCAGTTTTGAGGGCACTACTATTGACCTGCCTCAATGGGCCATAAATTCTATTTTGACTGACATCTGGGATCTCTACGGCGATTGTGTCATAATTCTGAGAACCATTTCTTACTGAGAGAAACCCGCAATAATTGTGTAAGAATTAGTTTCAATAGTCTGTCACAGCTACCCCTTGGGTATCCCATTGCACGCTCGATTTTTACACCCCCGTTTAACGCTCGATGCAAGCCCCCGGAGAGTCACTCGATGAGTTTGTCTGATACCTGTCTGGCTCAACATGCCAAAGAGTCTGCCCTGACCCAACGCCTGCTCAGCTTGGGCTTGGTGGGTGCGGCTGGTTTGCATGGCTTATTCTGGCTAACGGTTCAATGGTTTCCGGTCGAAGCCGTCACCCAGCTGACCGAAGACCGAATTGAGCTAGTGGTCACGCAGCCTGTAGAAGAGCCCGATCTGCCCGAGCCAGTCGAGCCTGAAATCGAAGACGTCCCTCAACCTGCGACCCTGGATGAGGTGGCTAATGCACCTGCTGCGATTCAAGCCGTCAAGCCGTCACCGACCAGTATTCCTACCCCTCAGGCATCTGAGCCAGAGATCGCTGAACCAGAAACCCCCGAGCCAGAAACTCCTGAGCCAGAGGATATCCCTGTCCCAGTGACAGAGGAGGTGGAGGTTCCTGACACTGAGGTTGAGTCAGAGCTGCCTGATCAGGACGATGAGGAAGACGAAGTAGCTGATACAGATGAAGAAACAGAGGTCGTAGCAACAGAGACCACAGAAGCTGAGACCGCAGAAGCTGAGACGGCCAACAACGATCGACGCAATTTGCTGGGCCGACTGTTTAACCGCAATCGTCGTGGTACTGCCGACGCTAATGCGGAAAATGCTAGCTCGGAGACAAATGGTTCTGCTGCCGCGCCCTCTACGGGAAACTCAGACGAGGGAGAACCGGTGGCTGCCCGATCAGGCCCGGAGCGGGGATCTGCCTCTGGGGGCAGTGAGACTGGCGATAGCGAGTCGGGTCGAGGATCAGGGGGGGCGAGCACCGTTAGCTGTCGGCGCTGTAATCGACCCGCTTATCCCGAAGAGGCGCTCGAAGAAGGGGTTGAAGGCAACCCCGAAGTCCGGGTTCAGTATGACGCAAACGGGAATGCGGTGGGGGCAACGCTAGTGCGCTCTAGCGGCAATGCCGCCCTTGATCGGGCTGCGATGGAGGCTGCTAGAGACTACGAATTTGATACCGGCGGGCAGAGCGGCAACGTTTCTATCGAAATGGACTTTGCGGTTGAAGGATCTCGCCGACACCGAGAAGCCCGACGGCGGGGTGAACGGCGCTCGATCGAGGTGCCCAATCGCGAGGCTCCAGCGGCAACCAATCGGGATAGCGCCCCCCCGGCAGCCCGTAATCCTGCACCAGAGACCGCTGTTTCTGAAGAGGAAACGCCAGCTGCGGGATCAGAGAGTCCCAATGCAGCCAGTCCTGGTACAGCGGCTGAAGAATCCTCTGACGTGGCAGATACGCCTTCAGAAAATCTCCAGGAAGCAGACGTGTTCCCAGCCGCAGGTGGGGGCAACCGTTCTAGCTCTGAAGCGGCTACCCCGGCGTCTAACTCAGCCGAATCTGACCCAGCCGAATCTGATAGTGAACCAGCGCCCCCTGCACCAGCTGTGCCAGAACCCGCCGCCCCGGCGGAAGAGCCCGCTCCGGCAGCAAAACCTGCCCCACAGCCCGCCCCAGAACCTGCGCCTCAGCCCGTGTCAGAACCTGCACCCCAACCTGCGCCCGAACCTGTGACTCAGCCCGCGCCCGAACCTGCGCCTCGACCAGCACCTCAGCCTGCGCCCCAACCTGCCCCCGTTAATGCACCTGATGAATAGAGGCTTACTCAGCGATGAATTCACTCAAAAATTACGTATTGAATGGG
The DNA here is from genome assembly GCA_039815385.1 of Cyanobacteria bacterium P01_A01_bin.114. Classification (GTDB taxonomy): domain Bacteria; phylum Cyanobacteriota; class Cyanobacteriia; order Phormidesmidales; family Phormidesmidaceae; genus SIO4C1. The sequence continues at coordinate 5,125 of JBCBZL010000117.1, read as the reverse complement.
CCTGAATTTGACATAGGTCGCTGGAATCACTGGCTATTCATTGCTTGTTTTTTAATCGTCTCAGCGTGGGGGCTGTGGCTGTCTTGGCGCTGGTGCTATGCGCCTCAAAAAAAGTGGGTCTCAAAAAGGCAGGGTCAGAAACGATTCAAGTCTTATGGCAGATATCGCCCTTAACTTTTCGAAGAAGACCTTTAGTGAAAGGCTGACCGAAGCCCAGCATCAAACCGGTGCGAAGTATCAAGCTGGGCCGGTTGAATCTGTTTATACCCTGGCGCAGCCCTTCGGGAATCTGACCTACCGGCATATTCGGCTTCGTGATGGGTTGGCACTGCTGATGAGTCAATGGCACCTCCAAGAGCCGCTCAGGGTCGTGTCAGAGGCCCAAAATTATGCTGCTTTTGAGCTGAGCTTTTGCATCACAGGGCAATTTCAGGGACAGTTTGAACGCTCGTCTACCGCCTTACCTGCTAGCCCAGGCAGAAACTTTTCAAGCTTTGCTCAAGGGGATGTCAAGTCCACCACGGAGTATGCTGCCCACTGTCCGATCTCAATTCTGACAATTAATATCGACTCGGCCCGCTTTTGTGACATTCTGCCCGACTGCTTACAAGACTTGCATTTGGGTCAGAGTATTGAGGTTCACACCACTCAGGTCAAAATGTTGGGCACGCTTGGATGGACAACCCCCACGATGCTGACAGCGATCCAACAGATTCTCAACTGCCCTTATGAAGGCGAAATTAAAAAGCTCTATCTAGAGAGCAAGGCGCTGGAGCTGGTCGCCCTTAAACTAGAGCAGGTCCAGCAGCTTGAGAGAACGTCTGCGCCTAAAATCCGCCTTAAGTCAGACGATATTACTCGTCTTTATCAAGCCAAAGATATCTTACTGCGAGATATTGAACGCCCCCCCTCGCTAACGGCCCTGGCACGACAGGTGGGAATGAATGATTTCAAACTCAAGCGCGGGTTTCGTCAGGTCTTTGGCACCACTGTCTTTGGCTGTCTCTACCAATATCGTATGGAGCAGGCGAGACAGCTGCTAGAAACTCAAAATCTGCGGGTGGTTCAGGTGGCTCAAACGGTTGGCTATGCTAACCCTAGCCAGTTCTCAGCCGCCTTCAAACGAAGGTTTGGGCATTCTCCCAAAGACTACAAGAGATTAAATCGGGGTTAAGAGACTCCGGCTTGGTGTCAAAAAAACTCCGTTTCAGAGTTGAAGCCAGATCTGCTTATTGCGTATGGTTCTCAATAACATTTGAATGGGAAAGGAGTTTTGAGAACGTCAACAGAATACAGAAGCTGGGGAAGGCTGGGGAGAATGAGTATGGGTGCGATCGCACCCATACTCGCTTGTCACGTTGCACTCACCGCCTCACCCGCGCAAGCAAACACGGTGCGGGTCACTCAAGTCAGAGTAAACCCAACCGAAACCGGAATTGAAATCATTCTGGAGATAGCTGGAGAAGATCACGCTGTCGCCCCTGAAGTGATAGTCTCCCAGGAGGGGAATACCTGGATAGCTGACATCGCAACGGCGCAGCTACCAGAGGCGGCTATCTTTGAGCAAACCGACGCGGCCACCGGGATAGAGTTTGTCTCAGTTAGACCGTTAGACGCCAACCGCATTCGAGTAACGGCTGTGGGCATGACAGCGGCTCCCTCGGGTGAGCTGGTCAGCCGTGAGGGCGGCCTAACGTTCCAGGTTCAAGGCGCAACTGCCCAAGCAGATATGCCAGTCTCCCCGCCTGAGCGGCCAGATGGGTCGGCGGGCTCGGGCGACCCGCTGCGGATTGTCGTCACAGGAGAGGCGGCTGGCAGCGACTACTTCATCCCCACTGCCAGCACCGCCACTCGGACAGAGACCCCCCTACTAGATGTGCCCCAGGCAATTCAGGTGATTCCACAGCAGGTGTTAGAAGACCGGCAGGTGGTCGAATTAGATGACGCCCTACGCAACGTCAGCGGCGTGGTTGTCGATGGCTCAGAGGGGGCTGGCTTTCAGTTTGGGCTGAGGGGGGTTCAAGGAGCCCGGCTCTTGCGCGATGGGTTTAGCCTATCTGCGTCAGATGCGCTATCAAACACCGGTCTTTTGACGCTGCCAGAGGTTGCCAATATTGAGCAAATCGAAGTCCTGAAGGGGCCAGCCTCGATCCTGTATGGTGAAATTCAGCCCGGTGGCGTGATCAATTTGGTCACCGAGCAACCTACGGCGGATCCTTTATATGAAGTTGCTTTGCAGGTCGGTAGCGAGAGTTTCTTTCGGCCTCAGGTTGACCTCTCTGACCGAGTCACCCCAGACGGTCGGGTTCGCTATCGCTTAAATGCTCTATTGCAGCGAGGCAATAGCTTTCGTGACTTTGACCAAGAGATCAATCGAGAGTTTGTTGCCCCGGTGCTAGCCTGGGAGATTGGAGAACGCACCGATCTATCGCTCGATCTAGAGTACTTGAGTGATGAGCGCCCCCTTGATTCAGGTTTGCTCGCGTTTGGAGATGGCGTGATTGATGTGCCGCGCGATCGCATCGCAGGCGAACCCGACGATGTTGCAGAAAGCAGCTTTTTTAGCGGTGGCTACCGGCTAGAACATCTTTTTACAAGATCAGATTAACCCCATTTTTTATGGACGCGACAACTTGCGACTAGCGCTTAATTTCAAAAACATTTTCGATACCAACTACATCCAAGGCATCCCCATTTCCAGGATTAGAGGGATAGAGCTAGGTGAGCCTTTTACAGTCGTGGGATCTGTCTCTTTTAAGTTTTGAATTTTGAGTTTTGAATTCTATAAAATATGGCCTCAAGATTTTCTCTCAAGAAATTTGGCTTGCTAGGCAGTTTGTATCTGTCTCAGTTTATGCCGTTCTGGTTTTTATACCAGGCCTTGCCAGTGTTACTGCGGCAGCAGGGAATGTCTCTCAGTGCGATTGGGTTATTGCCCTTGGTCACAGTTGCGGTCTCCTTCAAATTTCTCTGGTCGCCCCTGATTGACCGCTATAGCTGGAGCCGCTGGGGGCATTATCGCTTTTGGATTATTCTCTTTCAGCTTTGTGTGGTGGCGATTACGCTAGTTTGCAGCCTGCTGACGTTAGAAAGCCAGCTGCCGCTGATCTTGCTAGGGTTGGCCCTGATGGGCACGAGCTGCGCTAGCCAAGATATTGCCACCGACGCCCTGGCAGTGCATCTGCTCGACCCGCAAGAGCGCGGTATTGGCAACGCTGTTCAGGGGGTTGGCGGGGCAATTGGTCGGTTGATTGGCGGCGGCGGCCTGCTGATTTTGTTGAATCGCTGGGGATGGACACCGAGCCTGCTGATTTTAGCGGCCACGATGCTGCTGGCGCTGTTGCCACTGCTGGCCTACCGTGAGCCCAGACGCCAACGCATGTCCCCGCCTTTGGCTGCACCTGCGGAGGCCCGATCGGTTGGGCTGCTCGCCTATTTCCAGATCTTTCTACAGTTTTGTCAGCAGCCTGGGATGACGCTGTGGCTAATCGTTTTAGGACTATATGCGGCGGCTCACAATCTATCGGCAACCATGTTTCGCCCCTTGCTGGTAGATTTGGGGTTCTCGCTCTCAGAGATTGGCTCATTGCTCGGCATTTTTGGCACCAGCACGACTATCTTAGGAACGCTGCTCGCCGGGGTTTTCATCTCTCGCTGGGGGCGCAAGCGAACCCTCTTGACCGCCAATAGTCTGGCGCTCATGGGGACGGTCTCTTATCTGCTACCCACCTTCGGCCTGACCCAAATGCCCGTGCTCTATGGCATTGTCAGCCTGACCTTTTTCTCATTGGGCATGGTGGGGACAACCTGTTTCACCATTATGATGGATAACAGCCGACCTGAGACGGCGGGGACTGACTATACGCTTCAAACGTCTTTGATTGCCCTGGGCGGCATTTTATCGGCAGCCCTGAGCGGCGTCTTAGCAACCGTCATCGGCTATCAGGGGGTCTTTGTGCTGGGCAGTTTGCTGATGCTGGGCTGCTTGATAGTCATCGTCCAGCGATTCAACCCCAGCCGCGATGACCAGACCAGCCCCGCACCTGCTCCCATCCTTCGAAAGGACTGAGACAATCGCTTTCACGACCCCAAGGGAAGTCTTATGAAAATCCAGATGTCAGATTGCCAATTTTGTTCGGTCATCTCCAAAACCAACGGCGAAGATCCAATTGGTAGCGCTCAACCCTGTGAAGGGTGGATGGTGATGGAGCTGCCCCTCCCCTGGACAGACGACCGCTTTGACTCAGACCCGATTCTCAAACCTGTGCATGATCTGTTCCACGCGCTGTATGCCCAAGGCATTCGAGTTGTGCCGATGGGGATTGTGTGCGATCGCGACTACTCTACCCCAGAGCTGAGCCGGGTTGCCTACTACCAGCGTCCAGCCACTGCCTTTGCCCAGTTTGAAAGACAGGAGTTTTTGCTGCCGCCTGAGCGAATCGCTCAATTAGTCAAAGCGCTTGTGGTTGAGCCCGCTGAGCTGCCTAACTTTGAATCGTATCGACAACCGATCGCTTCGCTTCGAGAGTTAATGATTTGCACCCACGGCAACGTCGATGTTGCCTGTGCTCGCTTTGGCCAACCCATCTACCAAATGCTGCGAAAAGAATACGCGAACTCATCCCTGCGGGTTTGGCGCTGTTCTCATTTCGGCGGGCATCAGTTTGCTCCAACTTTGGTAGATTTTCCGACTGGGCAGGTATGGGGCCATCTAGAGCCGCAGATACTAGAGGCCTTGGTGCAGCGAAACCGCCCCGTAACAGAACTCCGTCCGTTTTATCGCGGCTGGAGCGGACTCGGCAAGTTTGAGCAAATTGTAGAGCGTGAGCTCTGGATGCAGCACGGCTGGGAGTGGCTCAGCTATCACAAATCTGCCCAGGTGATTGCCCAAGACACTGAGGCTCAAAACACCCAGCCCGACTGGGCCGAAGTTCGACTGGCGTTTGTTTCCCCAGATGGGCTAAAGCAAGCCGCTTACAACGCGAAGGTGGAGACCTGTGGCTCAGTGACTGGAGTTTAGACAAAAAATGTTGAGAGAGCGATCAGCCCTTGAGCCAGATCGCTCCATAGACGAAGCTGAGGAAACACAACTAACCTCAGTCGTCTATGAACAGTGTTACCAACC
>JBCBZL010000144.1:0-11540 GCA_039815385.1 Cyanobacteria bacterium P01_A01_bin.114 | reverse complement strand
GAAAGTTGAGCCCGAGGAAACACCCCCTGAGGAAACGCCCCTAACGGAAACGGTCTCTGAGGAAACGGCCCCTGAGGGAGCGACTCCAACAGAAACGGCCCCTGAGGAAACGGTCTCTGAGGAAACGGCCCCTGAGGAAACGGTCTCTGAGGAAACGGCCCCTGAGGAAACGGCCCCTGAGGAAACAACTGCCGAAGCAGCCCTTGAAGTGACTGAAACAGCGCCTGAAGCGCCTGAGGCCCCCTCTGAAGAAGCCTCCTCGTCTGCTGCTGAGGTCGTCACCGCTGAGTCAACCGCTGAGCCAGCAGAGTCAACTGCTGAGACCTCTGCCGAATCGTGAAGTGATCGCGGCCTCGTTGGGGTGCGATCGCACCCCATAACATTAAAATGCACCTGCCCTAACGGTGGGTGCATTTTGAGTTTCTTTAAAAAGAAAAATCCCCAGCGGGTGAGCTGGGGAAGACATCAGGGTGCATCTACCAGTTAACTGTTCTGTTTTTTTAGATTGATATCAGGGAAAAACAGGCATTTTCACGGATAAAGTTTTGACCTACCGAGTTCATATAAGTTTTCTTACGACACTTAGAAGCTTTGCTTTGATGACGACCCCCTGATGGGCATCAGGCAAAAATTAGGCAAAAAAAACCTCGGCGGGTAAGGCCGAGGAAAAATTCAGGGTGCATCTACCAGTTAAGTCTTCTGTCAAATCGGGGGCGATCAGGAAAAAACGTAAAAAAAATCCCCGGCGGGTAAGGCCGAGGAAAAATTCAGGGTGCATCTACCAGTTAAATCTTCTGTTAAATCGGGGGCGATCAGGGCAAAAAGCCTCTTGCCCGGCGATGAAGCTTATAAAAAGTAAGTTTATATACCGCTCAAGCTTTTGTATACAAGCGTTTGGCATGTTCACCAGCAGATCTAACCCTCTAAAAATAAGCAAAAAAAATCCCCAGTTGGTAAAACTGGGGAGGACATCAGGGTGCATCTACCAATTAAGGTTTCTTGATCAGTGGGCGATGTCAGGAGCAAACTATCGTCTGCTTTGTAAAGAACCGCTGAAGAATTCTAAGATGGGAAAAACGATACGCTTATTGCTACGAAGGCTGGCACGGTCTTTCAAAACCTGGCACAGTTTCTCAAGACTCTAAACGGGGGAGGCCTAACCCGCTGACCCGAGTGATTCTACACGTGATCGATATCCTGCCCAATTAGGTGAAATGAGCAAATTTCTAATTTATTTACTCTGTGGGCTGTCTCTTGCTGGCAGCCTGGCCAGCTGTAGTGCCCCTTCTGAGCCACCAGAGCCCGCAGTAACAGAGGAAGTCGGGGCGTTTGAAGAACGCGACTCTGGTACGCTCAGACTTTTGTATAGCCGCATTCCGACCACGCTCAACCCTCACCTGGCCAACGGGTATCAAGATTTTGAAGTCGCTCGAATTGTGTATGAGCCTCTAGCCAGCTACAACTCGGAGGGGGCACTCATGCCGATTTTGGCGACCACTATCCCGACTCAAGAAAATGGCGGACTCTCAGACGATGGTCTTACCGTGACTTGGCAGCTCCGCGAAAATGTGAGGTGGTCAGATGGTAAACCCTTTACCGCTGCCGATGTGGTTTTTACCTATCAGTTTGTTATTCAGCCCGAGACAGCCGCCGCCACCGCCAAACATTACGAAGAAATCGAAAAAGTTGAAGCGGTCGATGACTATACGGTCAAGCTGACTTTCAAGCAACCTACCCCGGCCTGGCAGCTACCCTTTACCGGGCAAAACGGGATGATTTTACCCCAGCATATTTTTGAAAACTATCTGGGTGAAAAAGCCCGTCAGTCTCCAGCCAACCTTCAGCCCGTGGGGACTGGCCCCTATCGATTTATTTCTAATGCCCAGGGCAAGTGGCTATTTGGCCCCCACGAGCGCTACTGGGACGGTAAGCCCTACTTTGATCTGATCGAAGTGCAGGGCGGCGTTGCGCCCTATGCGGCAGCACGGGATGTTTTGAAAACGGGCAGAGCCGATTTTGCTCACAATCTACAGTTAGAGATTGAGCAGCTAGAAACCCTGTCTACTGAGGGGACTGGCTCGTTGGTGACCGCATTTGGCAGTCAGGTCGAGCGGATCATGATTAACCCCACCGACCCGAACAAGGCTACTCCAGAGGGCGAAAAATCAAGCCTTCAGTATCCTCATCCGTTTCTGAGCGATCGCAACGTGCGCCAGGCATTTGACTATGCGATCGATCGCGATGAGATCGCAACCCAGCTTTACGGCCGCTTGGGCAGACCCACCTCCCAACTGCTAACGGCCCCGCCCGAATATGTTTCTGACAAAATTGCCTACGAATATGCACCTGAAAAAGCCAAAGCGCTCTTAGACAAAGCCGGTTGGCAAGATACTAACGGCAACGGCATCCGCGATAAAGACGGGGTTGAGATGGAAGTTATGTTTCAAACGTCGTTAAATACCGTTCGCCAGGAAACCCAAGCCATCGTCAAGGAAAATTTAGAAGCCGTCGGCATTTCAGTTGATATTGAACGGGTTTTAATCGATAACTTTTTCTCAGCTAACCCGGCCCAGACTGACAGCATCAACCACTTCTATGCTGACCTGCAAGAATATGCCACCGGCAGCGACATCCCAGATCCGACCATTTACATGAGCTGGTGGACCTGCGACGAAATTGCTAGCCAGGCCAACAACTGGCAAAAGCCCAACAACGCCCGATATTGCAACAAGGCCTACGACGCCCTGTGGAAAGCCGCCAGACGCGAACTAGACCCGGCCCAACGGGTGGCCCTCTTTAAGCAAATGGATGAGCTATTAGCTCAGGATGTGGCCGTTTTACCCATTGTTCATCGAGCTTTGGTCAACGGCATTCACAACCGCATCACCGGGTACGAGGCCACTGCCTGGGATTTGAGCACCTGGAATATCGCCCAGTGGGCGGCTATCTCCCCGCCAAATGACGCTTCAGAAGAGGCCTCAGAGGAAACGCCCGCAGAAAACTTGAATAAATCAGCCGAAACCCAGGCAGACGACGCTTCAGAACCAGAAAGTCAATCGCCTCCAGAGCAAAACTCAGATGGGAATAAAGGGGGAGAGTAGAGGATAGAAGATGGGAAGGTAGAGGGTAGAGGGATGGAGGGTGGGGGAAACGGATACAAAAAAGCGATCGCAAAGTGCGATCGCTAAAATCTTGAGGGTGGTTGATCTCAAAAGCATTCTAACTGTCGCGCCTCAATCGCCTGATCACCCTAGTTAGCCTGCACATCCACCACAGGGCCGGTTTCAGACTCGTCAGCCAGGGTGCCATCAACCTCAGCAGTCCCGCGCTTGCTGCGGCTGCTTAAAAACTCTGTCATGAGCTGAGATAGCTCTGCCACCAGCAGCGTTGCGATAATGCCATCGTCAATCCATCCAATGATGGGAAAAACATCTGGCAAAAGATCGATGGGGCTAACCAGGTATAAAAGAGTGCCCGCTACGATCAGCCAGCGGTACTGGGTATTGCGCAGGGTATGGCGATACCAGCCATAAAAAGACTCAACTAGATTTTGCATTGAGAGACCTTGGGAAAGTTGCCCTTTTATAGTCCTAAACTGCTCCAAAATTTGGAAGTGTAGAAAACCCCACGTTCCTAGGCGGGCGACCCACTGTAACGCCAGTAATCGGTAACGCCAGAATCGGTAACGCCAGTAATCGGTAACGCCAGTAATCTTACCGAGAAGCCGAGAAGCAATGGGTATAGAGTCCATACACTTCTTAGCAAAAATACTTAAAAAATGTCTGGAAAATGTCCGGAAGATAACACAACTATCTAAAAAAATCGTATTTATTCGGTCAGAAACTTGCGCCATATGTCGATATATTTCTTTAATAGAGTGGTGTACTTGCCAAAGAACGTTACTGAAAACGATCGGTTTGGATCGTCTTCAACTGCATCAATGGCAAGCTGGAGTTTCTGAAAAGGATGATGATTCATGGCGCAATCTACCGTATTGCTCGAGGTCTCCTGTCCAGACGATGCTAAGGCAATCGCAACGCTGATGAACCAGGCTTTGCGACCCGAAGGAGCCCGTGTCAAAGTCCAGTTCAAAGCCGGTCGACTCAATATTTTATTGGAGTGCGATCGCTCGCCCAGCCGACAGCGGCTGATTCCTTTAGTCGCTAAGCAAATTAAACGGCTGCGGCTCAATGCCGTCGATCAAATATACGTCTATGGCCGTCGCCGCGACACCAAAGCCGTCGTCTGGGGCACGATCTTGAGACAGCCCGCCGACGCCGACCAACCTCCAGAGATAGTCATTCCAACCAGGCCTCTCAGCGTGATATCTCGCGATCCGGTGGGGGCGACCTCCACCGCCAACGAAGAGCGATTTCTGGAACGGATTCGGCTTGTTTTAGTGCAGGCGATCGCGCGCCCAGATATCCTGATCGACGTTGAGCTAGAGGGATTAGATTTGCTGATTTCTCTCGAAGCCTCTCAGCCATTAGATATCAGATCTCTGATCAAACCGATCAGGCAGGCCCTCGCCAAGCGGAGTCTGGGCAATCTAAAAGTCGCTAAAATCTACTACCGTCATGCCGAAACGCAAAGAATTATCCCGATCAAGGCGATTAACCTAAAACGATAGGGGCAATCAGGTTTTCTAGCCGTTCTTTGTTTGATAGGCTTACCTCATCAGTCAGAGTCAGCCGCGACGGTTTACCCGGTGGAGCTGGCTCTGGCCAAGCCTAAAGCCTAGGGGTCCAGAAACTCATGATCCGAAGCATTGCTGCTCCGTTACTCAGCCTTTTGCTACTGGCAGCAAGTTGCAACCCCGCCACATCGCCAGATAGTGCGGGTTCAGAGACCGCAGGTTCAGAGGCCACCAGTACTGACACCACGCTAAAGCTGCTCTATTGGCAAGCACCCACCATTTTGAACCCCCATCTGTCAAGCGGGTTCAAAGATGCTGAAGCCAGTCGAATTGCTTTAGAACCCTTAGCCAGCTTTGACGCCGAGGGTAATTTAGTGCCGTTTTTAGCGGCGGATATCCCCACCTTAGACAACGGTGGCGTAGCCGCCGATGGTCGATCGGTCACCTGGCAGCTTAACCCTGAGGTGACTTGGTCTGACGGCACCCCCTTTACAGCCCAAGATATCGTAGTCACCTATGAGCTGATTTCTAATCCAGAAGTGGGAGCCGTTACCGCAGGCACCTATGAAACCATAGAAACGGTTGAGGCCCTCGACGACCATACGGTCAAAGTGACGTTCAAGGAGCCCAATCCAGCCTGGTTTTTGGTCTTTACCGGCACCGAAGGGATGATTTTACCCGCCCATGCTTTTGAAGACTACATTGGAGCCAATATTCGAGAAGCCCCAGCCAACCTTCAACCTATTGGCACCGGCCCCTATCAAGCAGTGGAGTTTAGACCAGGGGATATAGCGGTTTATGAGCCCAACCCTAACTATCGCGAAGCAGACACCCTGGCTTTTGAGCGCATCGAACTCAAAGGCGGCGGCGATGCCACCTCAGCCGCCCGCGCCGTACTCCAAACCGGCGACGCTGACTTTGCCTACAGCATTCAGGTAGAGCCCCCCGTGCTCAAACAGCTTGAAGCAGCTGGCCAAGGGCAGATCGTGACCGCTTTTGGCTCCTTGGTAGAGCGGATCTTGATCAACTTTACTGACCCTAACCAGGCCACCGCCGACGGTGAGCGATCTAGCGTTGACTTTCCGCATCCCTTTTTGAGCGATCTACGGGTGCGACAGGCCCTCAACCTGGCCATTGATCGTGACACCATTGCCGAGCAGCTTTATGGCCCGGCTGGCCAGGCCACAGCTAACTTTGTGGTCGCCCCCGCAGCCTACGGCGGCACCAAGACCCATGACTTTGACCCAGAGCAGGCCGCCGCTCTCTTGGACAAAGCCGGTTGGCAAGACACCAACGGCAACGGCATCCGTGACAAAGCCGGCACTGAGATGCAACTACGCTTTATCACCTCGGCTAACCCAGTACGGCAAAAGACCCAGGAGATTATTAAACAAACTCTCAGCGAGCTGGGTATTGACGTCGAGTTAAAAAGTCTGGATGCATCTGTTTACTTCTCAGGCGATCCAACCAGCACCGACACGGTTCAACGCTTCGACGCTGACTTGCAAATGTTTGCCACCGGTAATGTCAACCCTGATCCGGGTTCCTACATGAAAACCTACACCTGCGATGAAGTTACGCAAAAAGAGAACAACTGGTCAAAACAGAACTATTCTCGCTACTGTAACCCGGCCTACGACAAACTCTGGCAACAGTCTATGAGCGAGCTAGATGTCGAAGCTCGCAGCCAACTCTTCAGCGAGATGAATGATTTGCTGATTGATGATGTGGCCGTTATTCCTATTGTCCATCGGGCCGATATTGACGCGGTTAGCAATCAGCTGACCGGGGTCGAGCTGACCCCGTGGGATTTACATACGTGGAATATTGCCGATTGGAAACGGCCATGAGTAGGCCCTAAAAAAGATACAGCGTATGCTAGAGAGTGAGACAGTGCTAAGTTCTCAATTTTGAACTTTAAGTTTTGAGTTGTGAGCCTAATTCAAAACTCAAAACTTAGAACTTAAAACTGGTTCACTCTTTATTGTTTTGTGCCATAAAACTGATCCTGTAATGAGAACTTAAGCATGGCTAAAACTGCACCCTATGGAGCTTGGCAATCGCCTATTACGTCAGAAGTGATTGTCTCTAGCTCAATCCGGCTGGGTGGCCCATCCCTCGACGGCAGCAATATTTACTGGGGTGAGTTGCGACCCACTGAGGCGGGGCGTACTGTGCTGGTCTGTCGCACCCCCGATGGCGAGACTACAGATATCATCCCGGATCCTTTTAACGCACGCACCCGCGTACACGAGTATGGGGGCGGAGCCTACTGGGTTGATCGGGGCGATCTATTTTTTGCCAACTTTACAGATCAGCGGCTCTATTGGCAGCCGCCGGACGGGGAGCCTATCCCCCTCACCCCTGAGACGGCCCTGCGATATACCGATGGTGTGGTTGATCGCCCCCGACAGCGACTCATCTGTGTCCGCGAAGATCATACCCAGAGTCAACAAGAAGCCGTCAACACAATTGTTTCAATTGCCCTCCCCGATGGCCCCCAGGCTACCAGCGGCCAGGCCGTTCTGGTCTCTGGCAGTGACTTTTACTCGACCCCCCGCCTCAGCCCTGACGGATCACAGCTAGCCTGGCTTAGCTGGGACCATCCCAATATGCCGTGGGATGGCACGGAGCTGTGGGTAGCAGAGATCACCGCCGAGGGATCTCTGGCCGAGCCTCAAAAAGTAGCCGGGGGTCTAAACGAGTCGATTTTTCAACCCCAGTGGTCGCCCGATGGCACACTGTACTTTATCGGCGATACCACCGGCTGGTGGAATCTCTATCGCTGGCGCGATCGCACCGTAGAACCTTTATATCCATTAGAGGCCGAATTTGGTGCCCCTCAGTGGGGGTTTGGCATGTCAACCTATGGGTTCGCCGCTGCCCAAAGTTTGCTCTGCACCTATATCCTTGATGGCGTGCAACATCTGGCCCACCTGGATACGGCAAACCTCACACTCACTGAGATCGAAACACCTTACAGCAGCGTCAGTGGTCTTAAGGTCAACGCAGACTGTGCTGTTTTTTTGGGAGGCTCCCCTCACCAGCCCAGCGTTCTCGTTCGCCTCGATTTAGCTACGAAACAGATCACCGAGCTGCGGCGCTCTAGCAGCTTAGACATTGATCCTGGCTATTTATCCTCTCCGGAGGTGATTACCTTTCCAACCAGCCACCATCTCTCTGCCTACGGGATTTACTACCCACCGCAAAATCAGGACTATACTGCACCCACGCAGGAGCGCCCGCCCTTACTGGTAAGAAGCCACGGTGGCCCCACTGCGGCAACGTCTTCTAACTTTAACCCTGGCATCCAATACTGGACCAGTCGCGGGTTTGCGGTGTTAGACGTGAACTACGGCGGCAGCACGGGCTACGGTCGCGCCTACCGCGAGCGCCTTAAGGGCAACTGGGGCATTGTTGACATCGACGACTGCGTGAATGGGGCAAAATATCTGGTGGCTCAGGGCAAAGCTGACCCCGAGCGTCTCGCCATTGATGGGGGCAGTGCGGGGGGCTACACCACCCTGGGCGCGCTGACGTTTCGCGATGTGTTCAAGGCGGGGGCGAGCTACTACGGGGTTAGCGATATGGCGGCCCTGGCCCGAGATACCCACAAATTTGAGTCGCGCTATCTCGATAGCCTGGTCGGTCCCTACCCTGAGCGTAAAGACCTATACGACGCCAGGTCGCCGATCAACTTTACTGACCAGCTCTCTTGTCCAGTGATTTTCCTGCAGGGTGACGAAGACAAAATCGTGCCGCCCAATCAGGCAGAGCGGATGGTCAGCGCCCTGAGAGAGAAAAACATTCCAGTAGCCTACATTTTGTTTGAGGGGGAACAGCACGGCTTTCGCAAAGCGGAGAATATTCAGAGAGCCTTAGACGCGGAATTTTATTTTTACAGCCGGGTATTTGGATTTGAGCCCGCCGAAGAGATTAAGCCGGTGGAGATATGGGGTAATGGGTAGTGGGTAATGGGTAATGGGTGGGCTATGGGTGACCACATGCTGTTGACGCCTATCAGTCATGCTAAACCCACCACTCGAAAACCCATCATTCCATCCAGGTTGTAGCGAGGAAGGTAAATGGGTGTCGGTCGAAACATGGAAAGTGAAAAGTGGAATGCCATAGGACCAGATTTTTCGGCGGTGCCGCCCCATCCGTTTGTGATGCCGAGAGCGTTTGTGGCCGGGGTTGAGTTTCCTGATAATACGCAGCCGGGATGGTGGTTCGCGTTCTGCAGACATCAGATACTGCTCAATCAGACGGGGCAGATACCTTTGTTGTCTGGTCTAAACGAGATCGGGCTAAGCCCCGTGAGAACCCAGTTTTTGGGCACGCTGGCTGGGAAACCTTGTTACTCTGCTGAGTTGGCAAAAGAGATTGAGATACCGGAAGGGTTGCGAGTGGAGGGGCTGAGATCGCAATACACCCGCCTCGACGATGACCTTTTTGCCCTGGCTGGTCGGGCCTACCAGATTATGGAATGGGATCGCACCCATCAGTATTGTGGGCACTGCGCAACGGAGATGATGAATACAGGCAATGATCGCGCCAAGCGCTGCCCCAACTGCGGCCTCCGACAATATCCTCGCCTTTCCCCCGCTATCATCGTCCTGATCTCGCGCGGCAACGAGCTGCTGCTAGCCAGAGCCCCCCGCTTTCGTGAAGGCTTGTATAGCGTACTCGCAGGCTTTGTAGAACCCGGCGAATCGTTAGAAGAAACCGTCGCCCGCGAGGTCTACGAAGAGGTGGGCATTGCCATCAAAGATATTCGCTATTTTGGCTCCCAGCCCTGGCCGTTTCCCAACTCGCTGATGATTGGCTTTACAGCCAGCTACGCAGGCGGTGAGATTGTGATCGATGGCAAAGAGATTGAAGCAGCCAACTGGTTTACCAAAGAGAATTTACCCCCCGTGCCGGGGCCATTGAGCATTGCGCGGCAGCTCATTGAGTGGTTTGTAGCAGAATGCTAGTTTGTAGCAGAATGCTAACAGACTGATACTGCTGAGGCTGAAGCTATCCAAACTGAGGTAGAACGAGATAGGAAGCTTTGATTGATATCAGTCAACTTACGTTTTTACAATAGACAAATCATCCCTGTAAAGTACCGCTATCGATTTTTCAAAATACTTATGAAAGCTATCGAAACCACTGCAACTATTAACGATAATGGTCAACTTTCCTTGGATTACCCCCTTGAGGTAACTAAACTTCGTCGCGTTCGTATCATTGTCCTCATCCCCGAAGATAACAAAGCTGATCCAGATGATACCCCCACCGAAGTTGTCCTGGAAGGGCTTCGTCAAGGTTTACACGAAGCTATCACAGGTCAGACTATCCCCCTATCCCAAATGTGGGAGGGAATTGATGCCGATTGAGCCAACGCCCATTCAAATTGAACTTACCCCGAGATTCCAAAAAGATCTCCGCAAATAGGAGTTTGTACGATATGGTTCAAAAACGTGCAATTGTAGTCAATACAACTACTCTCAAATCATCACAATCAGATGTAGCTTACTGGCGAAATCAACCTTACGAAGCACGATTAGCCGCATTAGAAACCATTCGACGCGAGTATCATCAGTGGAAATACAATGCTGAGCCAGGATTTCAGAGAGTTTATCGAATTATTAAACAAGCATGAGGTCCGCTACCTGATAATTGGCGGCTATGCTGTAGCCTTACACGGGCATCCGCGATATACCAAGGACCTGGACATTTGGATAGAAATAGAGCCCTCTAACGCTGACAAACTCATGAATGCTCTCACAGATTTCGGCTTCGGCTCAGTAGGGCTTAAACTAGATGACTTCACAGCTTCAGATCAGGTGATTCAGCTTGGCTATCCGCCCAATCGAATAGATTTAGTGACGACTCCTGATGGAGTTGATTTCGCAGCCTGCTATCAATCTAAAGTCACAATTTCGATCGAAGGAATCGCAGTAAACTTCATCAATCTGGAAAATCTTAAGCTCAATAAAAAAGCATCAGGCAGACTTCAAGACTTAGCAGATTTGGAAAAACTAAGCGAGTGAAAGGTAATCAAATTTTCAACCCGGCATCAAAGCACTCAGTACCCAGTTTTGGCAAGGCCTCTCACTCCAGTAGCTACGCACCATCCAAACCTCTACGACCGCTCATAACCTCAAAGATCTCGCTGCTGACTTTTGGCCTGCAGAAAACTCGATTGAGGACTTTTTTTCCTTTCTGCGAGAGCAGCGCCAAAAGGAATCATAAGGTTATTTGCCGCTGCTGAACTGCTAAGCCAAAGCATTGATGCTGACTGCGGAATAGGTCGTTATAGTAAGAACAGCTCTATTGATGCCTGTTTTGTATGCTATCCGTTGATCAGATAACTCATGAAGCTTTATCGCTGCCCAATGATCTCAGAATTCAGCTTGTGGAAAAACTGCTTGCAAGTCTGGAGACAAGTGTAGATGAAGTGATTCAGTCTGAATGGTTGGCAAAAGCCAAACAACGACAAGAAGATATACGTAACGGGATAGTTCAACCCATTCCGGGGGAAGAAGCATTGGCGCAGGTTCGACGGGCCCTTAGTTAGTAGACATTATAGGAAATAGTGGAGAATGGCAGCTTGCCTGCTCTGGGGGACATTTTCCCTCTCCGTTGTTCCCCTTAACCTCGTAACTCCAATCGAAAGTTGTGAAGCCCACAGGCTGTTTCCATCACATCATCGACAAATCCCTCAGCTCGATTGCGAAATTTCTGCACCAGAATCTGACACCGTTTGATGCCGCCGATATGGTGCTCTACTTCCACACGAAGACTCGATATGCCTTTATTGATGACTTTCTCTAGTGCAGTTAACGCTCCATTTCGAGGCTTCTTCTTCGGTTGCACAATCGTCACGCCCTCAGGGTGATAACCTTGAAATCCCGTG
>JBCBZL010000181.1:0-10009 GCA_039815385.1 Cyanobacteria bacterium P01_A01_bin.114 | reverse complement strand
GGCATTGTGTCATACCCACACGCGTATCCCTCGCTACAATGGTTTTCCGTGGGCTCGTGTTCCAGATGTTTTCTCTCCCACTGCTCCTTCCTTGCACCCGTATACCTTGGCTCTTCCTACTTCCGTCCCCTGTTCTACGCGGTCTAGGCTTCTTTCCCCTGGTCCGTCCTTCAACTACCACCACGTCATCCATGATGAGAGCGGGTGAGGAATGGTTTGCCACTCTGAGCTAGCTACCGACGTCCTCTCAATCGTCTCGGAGCAGCCGGCTTTTGGATCCAGCCGCTGGCTCTGCGTAGTCCGACTCCGTTAGCGCCTTGCGGATGTGTAGCTCCGCTTAAGCCCGAGTGTGCGTTTTTTTGTCTCTTTGCATTTGCCCTTGTCACAAGATCTACCTTTGTTCCGCTGCGTGCGCGCACGCGTGCTTTCAGGTGCCCCAGGCCCCCTGTGCCAACACATAAAACGCTGGCGGCTTTGAGCTTTTTCTGGCCTTCAAGACCGACCTCGGGCAAAATGATGTGCCGCGAGTAGCGTTCGTAATCGTCCTTAGTCAGTTGGATATCATCCAGGTTTGGATTCAGCATGGTAGGCGAATGGGTGATTAATGAATCAATAAAAAACGCAGGGCAAAACCATCGTGGTAGGGGCGCAACATGTTGCGCCCCTACCACGACGACGCAACGCACATTCGATCGGTCGCGGCCGAGGCTGGGGCAATCTTCATCGGTTCAGGCTGAAACTGGTGATCGGCGTCGAGCTGCCAGATCTGAATATCAACGGCAGCTCCGTTTTGCACAGACATAATAATGTAAGAATATTCAGGCCAGGCTAAGGCGCGATCGCACTCCGACGGCACCGCTAGATGATCGGGATGCGAATGATAAACTCCAATAATATCCAGACCTAGCTGCCGCGCCTCTCGCTGCACTGCGAGTAAATCTTGAGGATCAATCCAGTAGCGGCTGGTTTGGGTACGGTCTTTTGACAAATCTGAGAGCGTTTGTGATCGCGCTGCAAATTCCGCTGAGAGGCCAGGAGACCAGGCATTCTTCAAAGGCCTTAGCTCAATCAGCTCTTTTTCATTGAGTGCAGTATTGAGACACCCTAACATCAGCCCACAGCACTCGTCGGGATACGTGCGCTCGGCGTGGGTTTGCATAGCCGCAATGTGGTTTGAGTTTAGGGTTAAAGCCACGTTAAAGCCACCACTCACTGACAGATATCGTTGAACCAGACTTCCTATTGTAGGGCATGAATTAAGGCATCCACTACCTTATCCATTGCGACCGATCGAGAGGCTTTGAACAGCAGGCGATCCCCAGGCTGTATGAACTTTTCTAAGTAATCAGCTAAAGCCTCATGACTCTCAAACTGCTGATTAGGAAGACCCTCTGCACCCTGACTGAGGGCTTTGGCTGCGTCGGGGTCAGCCAATATCAATAGCCGATCGAGACCGAGCTGGTAAGCTGTTTGGCCAACCTGATGATGTAATTCAACTGATTTGTGGCCAAGTTCTTTCATGGTGCCAAGTACAGCAATGTGGCGCTGGCCCGGTTGCTCTATCAGCAAACGTAAGGCGGCAACCATAGATTCGTAGCCGGCGTTGTAGGTTTCATCTAGCAGGGTGATGTCATTGGGTAGCTGCTTACGCTGGGCGCGACCCGCAGGCATATCGACCGCTAGGCCGTCTTTGAGAAACTGCCAGTCTAGATTCAGCGCTTTGAGGGTTGCGATCGCAGCCAATAAATTCAGCGCATTATGCTGCCCCGGCAGCGGCAGCGGCAGCAAAACGCCTTCTACCCTCAGCGTCTGAGCATCCACAAGCTGGCCACGAATATCCCCTCCGGTCAAACCGTAGGTGATGCGGTTACCCTGCCACACCCGACTGGCCGTCTCTATCAAGCGAGGATTGTCGTAGTTCAAGACAGCGGTGCCTTCAGCTGGCAACTCGGCCAATAGCTCGCACTTGGCATCAGCAATCGCCTGTTCTGAGCCTAGTCGGCCAATGTGAGCCGTCCCCACGTTGGTAATTACCGCAATATTCGGCTGGGCAATCTGGGTCAGCAGGGCAATTTCTCCAGGCCCCCGCATGCCCATTTCAACGACGGCAAACTGGTGCTCAGGGGTCAGCGCCAGCAAAGTTTTAGGCACGCCAATCTCATTGTTATAGTTTGCCTGGGTTTTGAGAACGCTGCCGTGGTGGGCCAGGGCGGCAGCAATCAGCTCCTTAGTTGTGGTTTTACCCACCGAGCCGGTAATAGCGACGACGGGTAGCCCGAGCTGCTGCCGCCACCAGCGACCCATCGCCTGATAAGCCGCCAGGGTATCGCTGACCTCGATGCGAGGAATATCTGCTGTTAGCGCACCTTGGCGAACCACAGCTGCGATCGCACCTTGCTCAAAGGCAGGGGCTATAAAATCGTGACCATTAAAATTTTCGCCTTCTAGAGCGACAAAGAGGTCACCCGGTTGTAATGTACGAGTGTCGGTACTGACCGCCGTAGTACTCGCCTGGAGATTATCGATGGAACAAGGCGAGGCTATACTCTGGGTCACTGCGATCGCATCAATCAGCTGAGACAAGGAAGCATAGCAAACCATGTTCAGAGCCCTCCCTAGCAAGCAAACATTCAGCGCAACATCACGCCTTCAATTAAACCAAATCAGAGGGCCACAGGAAGGTTCGATATGGGCAGCCGCATTGAAAATCGGATGGTAGACCTGTCACAAGGGTGCTTTCAATTTAAATTGCGACTTAATCTAGATCGCCTTTCAGTCTAAATCACAACATTAGACCTAAAAATACTCCCATCAGCAGTGAACTAAATCACTTGTCTGATGTCCTAACAATGGTACCGTTTAATCAAAATAAGAGAACTTGTTTTTAAGAGTTCAGACGTGATTAAGTTTCAAGTCGCTAAAAGCTTAAAAGTTCAGTGTAAACGCCAGGAAACTTTTTGCGGATTACCCGCCTTTTCAGTTGTTAACTAAAGTAAGACCCGTTGGTCAGACTCCAGGCTTGGCAGAGGGTTCACAAATATCGAAAAAACTAGTCCTGTCAAGCTTTTTAAGCACCGATGAAGCCCATAGCAACGCTTTATCCAATCTTCAACAAACGGTATAGGAGTTCCCTGAAATGATGGAATTCATTGCGTTATTCTTGACATATAAAGGCTGGTATAAAACATCAGCCTCACCCCCTAGAAACTTTACCTAAAAGTTACTTTACTTAACGTAGGGCTCTCACTTGATACCTTAAAAGGCCCATCAGCAAGCTTGTTCAGTTCATTTGTCAGACTATAAAGTGCTCTTAAAGGAGCGAAGCAGGGAGATCGGTGATTACCCAACTAGATTACAGCAACCGTTTAATCAGTCCTCAGGAACAGGTGCTCTACGACCATTTGCTGGTCTGTGTGGAGAAAGAAACACCGAACGCCTTGCTTGAGCGGTTTCGAACCCTATTTATCGAAGGCAGCAGATACCCTGATCTAGAAGTTACCCGTGCCCTAGAGCAGATTGTCGGCGATCGACAGGTTGAAACCTACTTCCGACACATTCTTAACCGCTGCTGCCACATTTTGATTAATCGCTGGCAGTCTAACCGTCATTACCAGCCGGCCATCGCTGAATTGGTTTCATTTTTCGACCAACTTGAGCAAGACTCCAGCCAGTCGGTGCGCGACCTGACCCGGACTCGCTCATCCCGCCGCCTGCGCGAGGTCGTCAGTCAGTTTCCTGAAACCGAGCAGTATGTCATTCTCAAACGCTTGGTTCGGGTCATCGAAGCATCTCGAGGAGACAGCAACGGGGCACAAATGCCTCAGCCTCCCCTGGGCAATCTGATTGGTCGCTATCCTTATCTTTATCAGCACTGCTTGCTTAATAAGGAAAGTCCAAAAGAGCATCAGCGCCAGGTTCGTCGTATCCAAACTAAGGCCCAACGACAGTTTGAGGTCGACTTATCTCACTATGTCACCTATCGGATGCGTCGTGCTCAATTGCGCCGCAAAGGTTGCCTAGACAGCCGAGAGCATCACCTGCGCCCGGCGGCGAACCCTACGTTGCTGAGCGATCGCGAGCTGGTTAAGTCTCTGCGTCAGTTTTCTGGCAAGGTTGAGCAAAACCACACTTACCAAGATTTAGCCAATCGATTTGTTTCTCAAAGCTGCCAGTCAACGTCTTTCAAAACGTTTAAAGACGACCTCTACGAATATGTGACCGCCAGCATTGATAGCGATTACGGCAAGCGCAGTTTCAATAATGCTTTCCATCAGCAGCTAACGTCCATTTACCCAGAAAGCCATTCACAAAACGTCAATGACTTTTTAATGGTTCGAACCTGCAGCCAGCTATTCAACTTTTTAGTCGTGGACGCCTCTGCTGGTCGCCAACATTTCGTCTTTATCGACCTCATCAATAATTTGGGGCCGCTCACTACAACCGGCGTTTTACTTAAAATTTTGCTGCTATGCCGTAAGGTGAAGCCTTATTTGGAGCGCCGATTTTCGATTTTATTTGATCACTACGAGTCTGCGACTCAGGACACCGTCAAATGGCTAGTGAGGGTGCTAGAAAATCTCAATGTTGCACTGAGTCTGAACTTTGGCTCTCTAGATTTATCCTATCTTTCGTTGCAGTCTCCCTAGATAAAACCGTTAAAAGACAGATTGAGAACGGGTTGAAGACGGATTGAAGACGGATTGAAGTCTGTGGTCGATTGCAGGCACTTGATCCGTATGCAGGCGCTTTTTTTAATCGCTTTTTCAAAGGCAAGCAAATATGCACATATTACTGTATAATCTGCTCACTTTCTAGGCAGATTTTTTGTTGCCACCTAAAAGAGCGCTGAGCATGACCCAACCAAGTCCTTCCACTCAATTGACTGCAGTTTCTACAGCAAGTCCTTCCCCCGAGTCATCTCAACTGGTTGAGAGCTATGCAGAAGACTTGATGGATGAACTTTTTGACGACGTTGATCGCATCCTAGAGGGTGATTTGCCTCTCAACTCAAGTGTGGCAAGTCCTTTCACGGCTGCTGACACCCCCTTCGGGTCTAACCCGGTCGACTTGCCCGCAATGATCGTGCCGGTCACAGCCGTTGAAGCCACAGAAGCTGAACAGCCTGTCGACGCGAAAGACAAACCCAGCCCCAAGCGCTGGTACCGAAAACGAATTCCTCAAATTGCTTTGGGTGCAGCCTGTGTGTCAGCCATTCTCGCCTTTGGCTTTTGGCTAGCTAAAGAAAACGCGACCCAGCCCAAATCAGTCGTTCAAGTCGAAACCGCCCCAGAAACAGCGCCCCTTTCAGCAGAGGATGCTTTTTTAGAGTATTTGGGACGCTCGATGAATATTATTCAGGGTCAGACATCAGCCCAGGTCAGCGCAACTCAGCCCGGAACAGTGCTTCCGGCTAATAGCGTTAATCGGAATGTACAAAGTGCAGGGGCTAGCGGCACCAACGTGATTGAACGCGTCTTTGTACCTGTGTTTCAGCCTTCCCAACAGACGACTGTGACCTCTCTCCCCACGCTACCGTCCCTTTCGGGTCAGCCATCTCCTAGCAGTGCAACTCCGCTACCGAGCCTGTCTCCCCAGGCAGCTGCCCCTAGCAACCCCACGATCCCCAATATTGCGCCCGTCAACACCCACGTACTGGTGGGTGTTTTAGAGCTGGGTGAGCGCTCAGCCGCACTGTTTGAAATCAACGGCGTGGCCCAGCGGGTCTATGTCGGCGAAAACGTCGGTGCCAGCGGTTGGTCAGTGGTCTCAATCGCCAACGAAGAAATTGTCGTGCGCCGTAATGGTGAGGTACGCTCGATCTATATTGGTCAGCAATTTTAGAGTTAGCCCATGAGCCTCTTCGACGATCTCAGTCGTTTTTTAGAATCTCGCCTTGATGAATTTCTAAAGGCAAACCCACATTTAGAGTTGCAGGCTTTAGAAGATCAGCTACGGGGGCAAGAGGAAAGTGCGATCGCACTCCTCGCCGATCTCAGACGCCGAGAAAAACAGCTAGAAGACGGTATTCTCTCAACAGCCCAAGAGATTCAGCGCTGGCATAGCCGAGTTGCTAAAGCTAAGGCCGCCAACCGGCTAGACTTGGTAGAGCCCGCCCAAGAGCGAGAAGCCGCGCTGTTAAGAGAAGGCAACCATCTGTGGGGACAAATGCAGGGCGTCAAAGAACGAATCGAGCAAACTAAAACCTTACAACAGCAAGTCAAAGTCAAGCGTAAAGAGGTTCAGGCCAATATGGCCAAAGCCGCCGCCGCTCGGGCCAGGCAAACAGCTGAGACAACCTGGAGTACAACGGGCTGGAACCAGAGCCCCTACAAGCTCCACAATCAGCCCCTTGATCCCCTCGAAGAAACCTTTCAACGCTGGGAAACCGACGCTGAGCTAGAAGAGCTCAAACGCAAGATGGGGAAGTAATTTCACCACTCACCCACTACCAATCGCCCGAAAAAACCTCAACCGGCTGGGCGCTAGCATCCATCACTAAAACAGGTAGCGTTTCTTCTGCTTCTAGCCGCTCAAACTGAACAACTTGTACCCCGGCCTCGCTAGGCTCAACCGCAATGACATATTGGCCCGCTTGCCAACGTACCCCAGTGACACGGTGATACATCAGCCAAGCTTCAGCCATTGCTCCCGAGTTGATCTCTTCGCCTTCGCTACCAGAGTAACAATCAGACCAAATATCATCGGCAACCGTCCAAAGACCTGACAAGTTGATGGGATCAACCCGAGCACTTAAACCGTAAGTCGTAAAGCTAATAACCTGATGCTGCCAAAGGCTATCGGCAAGACTTTTAAGAGGCTCTTCTTGCAGCGCTTCTTCGTAGCGGGCATCTGCTTGCAACTGCTTGGCCTGATCTTCGTCAGAAGGGCGCTGCCAATTACCCAAGTCGCTGCACACCGTATAAGCGATCTCACGCTCTGAAGACAGGCCTTCAGAACTACCGTCTGATGGCATCTGTGCTAGCGGCATCTGTGATGCTGAGAGCCCAGAAAAATCTGCATCAACCCCCTTTTCACCAGAGGCTGACTCGATCGTTTCTGCGGGAAGGGCGATAGAGGATACCGGGAAGGCTGGCTCGACTGCATTTTGAAGAACAGGCTGAGCAGAGGTTTCATCAACCCGCTGACTACTAGAGGTCACTTGGGGGCACCCAACAATGCTCGCGATCCCCACTAGCAACAGTGCGCTTTGCCCAAGCCGATTAAAATTCTGCGTACCCATGATGTTCCCTTATTCCAATAGCCATACCGAGGCCCTCAAGCTTGCTCTTCGCAGTCGTTGACTACAAGCGGGCCAATATCAAACAGCTTCAAAGATTAGTCGGTCTAATCCTGAGAGCCACAAATAAATTTCACTGGTTACCAGAAACCTAGCTGCCGTCACATCGTCTGACCCAGTTGGTCAAACTCGCTCTAAAAAGAGAACAACATGACATACGAGCCCTAACTTAAAGTAAGGGATTCGACACTGTGAGATCTGCTGGCGTTTAGCACAACAATCTGAAGCTCTTTAAGCTGACTTTGGGGCTAACTTAGACCTCAGCATATATATGCTGACAGTCTCTCCCCCGGTGCAAAAATGCTTTAGCTCAATAACTGAGGCACAAAGCTTGATAACACTCTCTAATCTAAACGTAGTCTAAACGTGCGCTCATTGGTTGCACGCTTGACAACATTATGGGGGAAGCTGCCCACCCATAGCTATTACAATAGGCCAGTTTGTAAAAAAAATAATAACTGTCTGACAAAAATTTATTACGGCGTAAGATTTTGTCCTATCTCAACCGACTGGAGATGATCGTCGCGGTCGCAAACAGACTTTGCAACCGCTGAATCTGTCCTGCGTTCAAAAACAGCAAATCTCCCTTGCCTAATAGCTGCACCGCAGCCGTTTGTTTGCCACCTAAAATGATGGCTGAGTCAGCTTCGCTGGCGGTGCGGAGGGCAACCCGCCCCGGCAAGTTGGCCCGAATCAGCGGCGTCACCACAGATGCGTCAGGGCGCTGAGTGGCAATGATCAGGTGAATCCCGGCTGCGCGGGCCATGGCTCCCAGGCGTTTAATCCCATATTCGAGGGTCTGCCGAATCGTTTTATCCGCCATAAAGTCTGCATACTCATCAAAGATGCAGACAATCCTGGGGAGGGGCTGATGGGTCTGCCGATTGTACTGAGCGATATCCGAGCAGCGGCTGCGTTCAAACCGCTGGTAGCGATCTTCCATATCAGCCACCAAACGCGTCATCAGTGCAACAGCCCCGTCGCTGTCTTTGACGATGGGCTCAATTAAATAGGGGCTCTGTTCAAACTCCGGAAAGGTGACACGTTTGGGATCAACCAGCGCAATTTTGAGTCGGTCAGGCGCGTGACGGGTGAGCAGGCTGAGCAGCTGCGATCGCAAAAACTCACTCTTGCCGCTGCCCGTCGTGCCCCCAACCAAAAAGTGGCACGTATTGGGATCAGACAAATCTGCCTCAATCAGCTGGTCATTGAGATCTACCCCAATGGCAATATTAGGAATGGCTTCAGCATGTCGAGAGACCTCAATATAATCGGCAAAAGCAGCTGTCTGCCGATCGGGCCGGGGGAGATCAACGCTGACGTAGCCAGTCTGGGGCGCAATCAGTGGCGATTGAGATAGACCCAGCTGCACCCGCAGGTCGTCGGCCAAACGCATAATCGAACTCACTCGCACCCCTAAGGCAGGCTTGAGCTTCATGCGAACAAACGCAGGCCCCACTGCTGCCCCTTGATAGTCAGTCGTTAACCCAAACGAATCGAGGGTCTCGATTAGCTGTTGAGCAAGGGACTCAACCGGGGCAGACGGTTTCGGAAGCCTAGCAGCTGGTTGGCGAGATGGGGCCTGAGATGGGACCTGAGATGAGGTCTGAGACGGGGCCTGAGACGGGGCCTGAGATGAGCGGGGAGAGTCTGCGATCGCACCTGGCGCAGCCGGTAGACCATCTGCCTGGGGCAACTCTGGTTCAAAGCCGGGCTCGAAACCTGAGTCAGCATCTAAATCAAAAAAAGATTGGCAGGTTTGCCGCTGTGGGCAGATATCACATAGCTGGGGATAAGCCGTCATCGGAGGGGGCTCAGGCTGAGGCGACTCCCACCCCAGCCAGGCACGCATCTGCTGTAGCTTAGCGGGCAGCAACTGATGCAGACTCTCGGCCAGCTGCTCCCAAGCATAAACGGTGCCTTGCCAGTCAGGCAGTACGCTGTACACCGCCGAATCAATCGGCACGCCCAGCTGCTGATGTAGTAAATAGCCATATAGCGCAACCTGCACCAGCTGAGCACTGGGATCGGGTGCTATGTAAGTTTTGTATTCCACCACACAGAGCCGATGCAGCGCAAAGTCATAGAGCAAACTGTCAAATCGCCCCTGCACCAACTGGCGCTCCCCATCGGGCAGGGTGAACTCGTGTTGCACTTTGAGCTCCTCTGCTAAGAGGGTCTTGGCGATCACTTCTTCTGGCTGGCAAAACCGGCGGTTACTCAAGATCAGCTCTGCCCACTGCTGCACCAATCGCTGCATGGCCTGCCAGAGCGGCTGCACGGTGGCCACCTGGGCGGGGGTACTGGCCACCTTTTGTAAATACGGAAAAAAGACCCGTCGATATAAGTGCTGCTGGAGCTGCTGGGCCAGCTGGCTAGGCTCTGTCAGCAATAGTGCTGTCTTGGGCAGCCGCGTTAATCTCAGCTCGTGGGCACAGGCATCCGCCAGCTGATGAAAGGCGATCCCCACCCCGGCTCCGCTGCCAAACAGCGTGCGCCCGCCAAAGCGAGCGGCTAGATAAAATAGCCGGGGACATTCAAACGCTACCCTAACTTGGGTAACGCTCACGCTTTTTTGGGCAGCTTTAGCCATCTTGAGGAACCCAGCAGATCAGCTGCTCCTGTAATTTAGCCTGGGGATCAAGAATTTTCAGGCTTTGCATATCGCAAAGAAGGTCAACCACCTGTCTTACATCGGCCTCGCTCAGGTTG
>JBCBZL010000158.1:0-10927 GCA_039815385.1 Cyanobacteria bacterium P01_A01_bin.114 | reverse complement strand
CTCCTGGGAGGGGCGACGGGGTGGGTTGGTCACTGGCGCTAGTGATCGGAACCCACCCCGCCTTACAGGCACCCCTCCCGAGGAGGGGATGACTGACCCCAACTCAAAACTTAAAACTGTTCCATTCTGCGCCTATGCCAATGAGCCGAAAGCGAGTCCAGCCATCACCGAGCCGACAAAAGCAAACCCCAGGTAGGCCAGAAAAACCGGACGTCGCGCCAGGGCAAACACTGCAATCATGGCGGGGATGCTGGTCGCACCCCCGGCTAGTAAAAAGGCCATGCCCGCACCAGGATTCATTCCTTGCTGTAACAGCCCACCCACTAAGGGCAAAGCCGCATAGCCGTTGAGGTAGGCGGGAATGCCAACTAGGGATGCGCCGACGATGGACAGCAGGTTGTCTTGACCTGCGATCGCACCAATCCAGCCATTGGGAACGTAGGCCAGCATCAGACTTTCGAGGACAAATGCCAGCGCCAGCCACTTGCCAAGAAACCAAGCATTTTTGCGAGCCCCCTGCCAGAACTTCTGACGACGCTCGGCCTCTGACCAAAACCGCCAGGCAATCGCTTTGGGGCTACGAATCTTACTACCTGCGCAGCCGCCATTACCGACACCGTCTTTGAGCGGATGGGCAAACGTTTTGGCAGAAATGCCCGCATTCATGAGCAGTAAAGTACCGAAACCGCCTAGAAGACCGATACCCACAGTGGCGAGGGTTTTTGCGATCGCAAACTGCACCCCCAGCGTCCCCACTGTCAGCACAAACATCGACGGATCCATCAGCGGAGACGACAGCCAGAAGGCCATCACCGCCGCCACCGGCACCCCCATTGATAACAGCGCCGCAATCAGCGGAATCACGCCGCACGAACAAAAGGGAGACAGCGCCCCAATCAGCGCCGCCACCGGAATCATCACCGCGATCTGACCTTGAAAGGCTCTGGCAATCAGGTTATCAGCACCGCTGGCTGAAGCGTAGGCGGCAATGGCAATAGACAACAGTAGAAAAGGGGCGACGTGCCCCAGGCTCTCAAAGGTAAAGCCAAGGCTGGTGGATAGCTGCGCGGGGACTAAGACGGCCAGAGCAACGAGAATCAGAGCAATGGTCAAAAAAACACCGTCGAGCTGCCGCACACTGCGGTTTAGTCGAGTCACGACATTAGCGGTCATAAAGGCTCCTGAGTGGATAAGAGGACAGTGGAGAAGAAACGGACGCGGAGAGGGGGAGACGCGGAGAGGAAAAATTGAGTGGGGTAGGGTGGGTTGTGGTTGACCAAACGCTGTGGAGACCAACCAAGCACCTTAAACCCACCATTCGGCAACGTAAAGGACGAGAAGGGAAGAGGCGGTAAGTGGATAAATCGGGGAATTAAGCACAGCAGGTGGGGGCACAACAGGTACGCGATGTCGGCGCTTTTGGCTGTTTAGGAACAGCACCGAGCGTGAGCTCGGGGGCCGTGTCAGCGACGTGGACGACGAAGATTTCCCAGCGATTGCCGTCTGGGTCGGTGACCCAGGCTTTGTCTTGTAGGGCGTAGCAGCAATCTGTGTTGAATTCTTCAGAGGGGGTGAGGCCAGCAGATTTGAGACGTGCGATCGCATGCGTCAGCGCGTCAGCGCTATCCACCTGGATCCCTAAATGGGACAGTGCCCCCCTGACCGGGGCAGCCTCGCTGGCATTTAGGGTCAAATTCAAACCTGGGTTGTCTAACTCAAACTTGGCATAGCCAACCTTGTGCTTCACAGGCTCAACATCAAGAAACGCCTGATAAAAGGCAATAGAACGGCTGAGGTCAGATACTCGCAGGGCGACATGGGCTTTAAAAATAGCCATCGAAATCTCCTTTTGCATTTCCACAAATATCAAAATAAAAGACAAAAATTAAACTGGCTCAATCGCAGCAGGTATTGTCCTCCGCACTAGCGGCAGACTCTATACAGTCAATCTCTACCACTTGATTGCGGGTGCAGCACTCCTCAAATAAAAAGTCAATCAGGTGCTTTAGCGCCTCTGAGCGAACGTTATACCAGATCCACTGACGATCTTTCTCAGCAGTGACAATACCGACCTGACGAAGCTTATCGAGATGATGCGATAGGGTCGGTGCGGCAATCCCTAACTCTTTTTGAATCTCCCCTGCTGGTAAGCCCTTGGGGTAGGCCGACAGCAGCAGCCGCACAATTTTTAATCGCGAAGGCTGGCCAAGTGCAGAAAAAGCAGCGGCAATATCATTGATATCGTCGTGGGGGATGGATTGCTGAGGAGCAGAATTTACGTCCATATTTCGATAATTATCGAAACAACTGAGAATGTCAAGGGCGCTATTTTTAGGCACCTCGACAAGCTCAACTACGATGATGATTCGGCAAGCTGGTTCAAATATTCGACACTGCGCTCATCCAGGTCAGCCGCTAGGCGATAGGTGCCACGGCAACAGCACCCGCGAGTAGCGCCCGTTCTAAATCTTGCTTTAAACGCTTGACCGCTGACACCGGGTTGAAGGGTTATATGTGACACTTCAAAATGCGGAATACCTCTTTTCCGCACTGGATCTTCATACCAAGGCATCTTTATGCAAAACCTTGGGGTGTATAAAATCAATCCAGTTAAGACGAGAGTTGGCAAAGCTTTAAATCCACGCGGTGAGGATTGTCGTACCTTGGATAGACACCTCGTTTTGACAGATAGAGACGCTTCTCTATTTGTGAACCCTGTCGTATGAGGAGAGTAGTCGTATGGCCAATCCAGAGCATTTAGCGCTCATTGAGAAGGGCGTAGAACACTGGAATGATTGGCGCGAAGCAAATCCTACTCAGGTATTGGACCTGAGCGGGGCTAATCTCAGACGCACTTATCTGTTTGAAGCGCGCTTAGAAGGCGTGAACTTAGAGCGAGCCAATTTGACTCAAACCTGTCTGATTGGGGCCAATCTCAAAAATGCCAATCTTCGAGGCGCAAGCCTCACCCAGGCCTACCTGAGCCATGCTGATCTAAGGGCTGCCGATTTCACCGACGCCAATTTGCAAGGGGCCGATCTGAGTCAGGCCAATCTGAAGAGGGCGAAGCTAATTTCTACCTGTGTCACCGAGGCAAATTTCCAGTCGGCTCAGCTTACCGGAGCCTGCATTGAAAATTGGTCTATTAACCAGGGCACCCATTTTAGTGATGCCGTATGCCGACATCTCTATTTGCGTCAAAACGATCAAGATCGGTATCCAGCCGTCGGCAAATTTTCGTCCACCGAATTTGTCGATTTTATCCACACAGCTCTCGATGGGCAGCGCGCTGCTACCCCAGAGCCCTCGCTTCAATCTTCGCCAGCAGCCAATCGGCCCTACTTGAATAAGCAGCGTTGGGGGGCGAGCAAAGCTGACCCGCTGCTGCGGCGAATGTCTTTTTTACCGCTAGCTCAAGACGTTTCTCCGTCGGCACAGCAGGCTTCAAACCCGTCGCTAAAGCTAAACCACTATACACGCCCTTCTCTAGTAAGCTCTTCTCTAATATCCCCCTCTTTAAGATGGGGAGGCGGGCTGTTGCTAATTTTGTTGAGCGCCTACGCTGGGTTTCGATTCGCAAGTCCTCAAATGTCTGCTCAGCAGAGCACGGTTTCCCCCGATGCGGCGCTGATGGTTTCTCCCAACCAGACCTCAGACTTTTCTATGATCCACACCTTAGCCAAGCATTCAGCGCCGGTTTGGGCAGTGGCGCTGAGTCCAGATGGTCAGGTTCTAGCTAGCGGCAGCTATGACCACACCATTCGCGTTTGGGATCTGGCCCGCCAAGAGGTAATTCGAGTGCTATCGGGGCATACCGATGTGGTGCGAGACCTGACCATTAGCCTATCTGGAGAGCTTCTGGTCAGCGGTAGTGGCGACACGAGCCTGAAAGTTTGGGAAGTGGAGACTGGGCAATTGCTCCACACGCTTGAAGGGCACGCTGAATCCATCTGGTCAGTGGCCATCAGTCAGGATGAACAAACCCTGGTAAGCAGTAGCTACGATGGCCGCATTCATGTTTGGGATTTGCCGTCGGGCTCACTCCGCTATGCGCTTTGCGGCCACACTGGGCCAGGCTGGGCCGTGGCGATTAGCCCAGACGGACAGCAGATCGTCAGCGGGGGCGCAGATGGCGACATCAGGATTTGGGATTTGCAAACGGGCAACCCGCTGGGGACGCTGCAGGGACACACAGATGCGGTACGAGCGATTGCCATTCATCCGAATGGGGAGCAATTGGTCAGCGCCAGTTGGGACAGTACGCTCAAAGTTTGGGATTTATTGACGGGTGAGCTGATCCAGACCCTGGAAGGGCATAGCAGTCGCGTCGTGACCGTTGCCTTTGATGGAGAAACGATTTCTAGTGGCAGTATCGACAACACCATCAAGCAGTGGGATGCCCGCACTGGCAAATTGCGTCAAACGCTGACCGATCATTCCGACTGGGTGCTAGCCCTCAGCATGGATGCCTCAGCGCAAACCCTGGTGAGCGGGAGTAAAGATCAGACGATCAAGATTTGGCAGTCTAGCTCACAGATAGAGCAGCTCGCAGACGATAACCTTACTGAGCTGCCGTAGCATAGTGACGCGTCAGCGCCACTGGTTTAGCCAGCCCACACGCCCTTTCCAATCTTCGGCCTGGGTCTCGGTTAGCACCCGGTCTAAAGCGTTAAACAGCTCTGAAAGTGTCCAGCTTCTTTGGGTAGCGAGCAAAATGCCTCGGTGCTGCGGAAATTGACGCGGTAGCACGGCAAAATCTTGGACTTTGAATGAGAAAATACAGCGACCTTGTTCAGTGGCTTTCAACAATTGATCGTGATCGCTAATATCCTCAGGCATCCAATCGTTGGGGGTGCAGGTCACATCATGTCCATTTTTGGTGAGGGCATGGTGCAGAGCCATAACTGAGGTGTCTGCATCTAGATGAAGTTTGAGTTTAGACATGGGTTGCTTCAAAGCTGAGTTCGGATGCGATCGCAGTATCAATTTCAGCTTTGTGAGATTGATAATACATCAGGGCTTCTGTCACTTCTTCTTCAGATAGACCGTATTCTCTGGAAATTCTGCGGACATTCCAGGACCACTTGGTGCCTGCCAACAGCAACGTCTGTACGCGAATGCCGCTATCACCCACCGTGGCTACGGCTTGACCGCTGCCGCCGACCCGATATCGAATCAGCTGAGGTGCTTTTTTGGGGCTAGCGGGGGGCTCAACTACCCTATTCTCTTGCGGACGTGCGGTTTGCTGAGGGGGACTCGTTTCTCGCGGATAAGCTGTTTCTGCCTGACGGGCTGCTGTCTGCGAGCGCGATGTTTCCTGATGAATCGAGGCAAGTAGTTTTTCGACCAATTTCCATCTGGCCCTCAAAGGGAGCTGCATTAACCGGTCCTGAAGTTCTTGAAATGTCATATAGGTCAGCTTCCTCGGACGTCGTCGCCATCTCGTTGATTCGGCAAATGGGCCTTGTGCGATCGCGTCCAAAATATCGTCATCTTTTCTTTCAGCGTGGGCTGCTAACAATCCGCATGCTTCGATAATTAACAATCCTGTCTGATAGAGCTTGCGGGCTTTGACAAGATCGATAGCATAGGGTTAGACGTTGATTGTAGAGATACCGATGGGCTCACTCGTCTTGCCAAGTCTCAAAGGCAGACGAATGGGGCAAGTGATCACGACAATTAAAATTTCGAATTGGATTGATCAGGTGTTGCATCAGCGCGGTTTTATTGAAGCGGATGAGGTGCGATCGCTCACCCTCGATACTGCACTGGTTGATACCGGTGCAACATTGCTTTGTCTACCCAAAGCAATCGTTGAGCAGCTTGGGTTAGTGCAAGACGGTGTAGCAAATGTCGAAACTACGGCAGGTGTGCAGCCCGGACGCATCTTCCGAGACGTTGATTTACAAATCGGTGAGCGTCGTGGCACGTTTGACTGTCTCGAGCTAACCGAAGTGAACTATCCCCTATTAGGGGTGACCCCGCTAGAAATTTTGGGCCTTGAGCCTGACCGACAAAATCGAACCTTGCGATTTTTGCCCCAGACGCCTGAGCAGACTTATTTAAGCGTTTTGTAACCAATCGCTCAACTACGCCAATCCTTCAACTAACCGTTCTAAAGCTTCGAGCTGAACTTGCTCGACCAGGTACAAGAAATTCATGACCGCGATTCAAACTTTGCTTTTGCGGCTTGAAGTTTCGCCCGAACAGCCTCTTGTCCAGACTTCGGGGGTTGAGCGGCAAGTCGAGCAATCAGATCACGGTTTTTTTCTTCATAGTACTGCCGAAGTTCTGCCGCTTCCTTCAAGACAATCTGATACTCGGCTTCAACCACAGCGCGATCTGCCTCAATGTAATCTAAAGCTGCGTTAATCTGCTCCTCAGTAAGCTCAAACAACCCTTGAATGAACTTGGGCGGATATTGAGCTTTAACGTAGTCCATCACGTCATAGAGAGTTATGCGTGTCCCTGCGATTGTCAGACCACGCTCGGTACGGATGATAGCCTCTTGCCCATTTGACACGAAAGTCATGCCCTTCATTCCTCAGCAGCCAACTATACGGTAGCTTACAAGCTAGGTATGGCGAGTAAGGGATGATTGTTTGACACTGATCTTAAACTAGCCGCTCCAAGGCTTCGAGCTGAGCTTGTTCAGCCAGGTATTTATCCACGAATGCAGGCATGTGATTTTTGATTTCATGCACTCTTCTGTTCCGCCTTATCTTTCTGTAAAAGAAAATCAAGGTACTCTTCAAGTTGCCGCAACCTGGCTTCAGATAGCTGACGTAATTTAGCTAGAACAGCCTCTTCTTGCTGCCACTGGTCAATAGAAAGGATTTGTGAAGCTGCTACTTTCAAAGTTACGTGAGGTACATTAAAGCCTTCCAAGCTATAACCATCCTCATCTTCTTCCGGTGTAGGATAATGCTCCACAATTGTGGCAGTGTCTCCCCGTTTGAGGCCATATTCCGGTAGATCTTTGGCTAACGCAACCTTGGAAAATAAAGGATATTTTACTTTCACCGATTAACTCCTTTATCTGGCACTAGCGTTACAAATTTTGCTTCCACTCATCATCAAATCCCCAACTTAACCAAGAAACATATTGCTCAACCAGAACACCAGCAATGCTTATAATCTGATCGGCTTCATAACGGCTAATAGCTGTATTGTGAATACCAGTATTAGATAGCTGTAATATTTTTTGAATAAGCTTTGCTTGCTGCGAAGTTATGGCATCAGCATCATGCAATTTTTTAATTAAATGTTTCCCTGAGTCTTGTGAAGTAGTGCTAACGCCAAAACCTTACGCAAGATTTCTAGCTAATACATCAACTTCTAAACGTAATCCAGCCAACGCAAGATTGGGCTCAGTCTCCGCAATCTCACGGTAATAATTTACGTTAAGCCCACTCGGAGAAGGCTGCAATCCCAGCTGTAGCATTCTTAAGTTGGCTTCTGTAAGCGGTAATTTTTTGAGTCCTTTTGCTTTCGGCGGTGGTGGTTCTGCAATTACTTGCTCTGACAATTTCTTTGCCTCCAGAATCTCTGCACGTAAGCTGATTGATACCCCTCCGGGTAAATCAGCTTTTTCTAGACGTTTAATAAGACTTTCTATTTGTCTACGAAAAATTAAGACGATTGAAAGAATGACAAGTGGCCATGCGAGAACTTTCAAATATTCGAGAACTAGCTTTGCAATTTCCATAAGCTACTCCAGTCAAAACAAAGCTTTGCCGCTGGCATTAGTAGTTTTGCAGACGACGAAGTAGACATGGAGACGAGACGATGGGATGGAGTGGAAAGCTCTGAGTAGATGAATCTCCCTGCGAATATTTGAAGATCGCCGCGTCGCCTTGTCCGCCCTTCTCCGCATCTTTTCTAACTAAAATTTAAGTTCAACGCAGCACTATTTCAATTTGAGATTATACGGAGTCAATTTTGGCTAGCTCTCATCTATTACTGCTTTACGATCTAGCAGCAGGAGGTCTCTCAGCTGTTCTGTATCTAGCTCTGTTAGCCACTGCTCACCTGCGCCCACCACCTGTTCGGCCAGGGCTTTTTTGCTCTCGATCATTTCATGGATGCGGTCTTCCAGGGTGCCGCTGCACACAAACTTGTGAACCTGCACATTGCGGGTCTGGCCGATGCGAAAGGCGCGGTCGGTGGCCTGGTTTTCGACGGCGGGGTTCCACCAGCGGTCGAAGTGAAAGACATGGTTGGCGCGGGTTAGGTTGAGGCCAACACCACCGGCTTTGAGGGAGAGGATAAAAATCTTAGGGCCGTTGGGATCTTGTTGAAAGCGATCGACCATCTCTTCGCGCTTTTGCTTGGAGGTGCTGCCATAGAGAAACAGGGTTTCTTCGCCCATGGTTTCCTCAAGATGCTTCTTGAGCAGCTTGCCCCACTCAGCAAACTGGGTAAAAATCAGCGCCCGATCGCCTTCTAAAATGACTTCTTCGAGCATTTCATTCAGACGCTGGAGCTTGGCTGAGCGGCGGGGCTTGCCCAGGCTTTTTTGTTTGAGAAACTGAGCAGGGTGGTTGCAGATCTGCTTGAGTTTGACGAGCAGGCCCAAAATCAGGCCGCGACGCTGGACGCCTTCGGCATCATCGATGTTGGCTAGAGCTTCATCCACGGTTTTTTGATACAGCCGGGCCTGCTCTGCTGAGAGGCCGCAAAAGACGGTCATTTCCTGCTTTTCAGGCAGGTCTTGAATGATGGTGCGGTCAGTTTTGAGACGGCGCAAGATGAAGGGCTGCACTAGACCGCGCAGGGTTTTGAGGGAGGCCGTGTCGCCGTATCGTTCGATCGGGGTAGCAAAGCGTCGCTGGAAGAAATTCTTCGGCCCCAAATAGTTAGGGTTCAAGAAATCCATAATCGACCACAGTTCCCCTAGCCGGTTTTCGACTGGGGTCCCGGTCAGGGCAATGCGAAAGTCGGCTTCTAGCTCTCTGACAGCCTGTGACTGTTTCGCGTCTGGGTTTTTAATATTTTGGGCTTCGTCTAAGACGATGCCTTGCCAGTTGGCGCGTTTCAGTTCTTTGAGATCTCGATAGACCAGGGTGTAGCTGGTGATCACCAGATGGGTTTGCTTGAGGGCTTTGGTAAAGTCAGCCCCGCGAGGGCGTTTGTCACCGTGGTAGACCAGAGTTTTAAGGCTGGGGCCAAATTTTTTCACCTCCCGCTCCCAGTTGGTGAGCACCGAGGTCGGACAGACCAGCAGCACGGGGGCGGTTAAGGCGTCTTCTTCAGCCAGGGCTAATAAAAAGGCAATCAGCTGGATGGTTTTACCCAAGCCCATGTCGTCTGCCAGGCAGGCCCCCAGCCCCCACTGTTCTAAAAACGACAGCCAGGAGACGCCTCTAGCCTGATAGGGACGCAGCTTGCCTTCAAAACCGTCGGGTTCTTCGATCGGTTCCAGAGTCTGGTTGCCAGTGGTGAGGGTGGTGATTAAGTCCTGAAGCTTGCCCGTGGCTTGAAAATCGACGACGGGGAGTTTGTCGATTAGCTGGTTATCGCCCGTACTGATGCGCAGGACGTCTTCGATGGAGAGCTTGTTTTGATCTTGGCGATTTTTGAAAAAGTCTTGGACGGCTTTAACATCTTGCGATCGCAGCTCCACCCACTGGCCATTGATCTCTACCAGAGGGGTCTGCTGAGCGGCCAGTTCGTCAAACTCTTCTTTGGTGACGCTTTGCCCGCCAATCGACAGCTCCCAGCGAAAATTGAGCAGACTTTGTAGCCCCAGGCGCTGCTTGCTGCGGGTGGGGGCGGTGGCCTTGACCTTTAGCCCTAACCGGCTGCCGTTCGTAACCTCGCTAGGATCCGCCAGGTTAGCAGGCAGGACGACCCCAAAGCCGTTATCCATTAATCGCCAGGAGATGACCTTGATAAATTCATAGGCCTGGACCGGATCGAGGGGGCAGCTGTGGGGACTTTGCTCGGCCAGGGTCTGCTTAATCGGCTCATACAAACGAGCGGCTCGCCCCAGTCCACCGAGCAGGGTCTCCTGGGGAGCTTCGAGGGTGCGACCGCCGTGCTCAAAATAGTCAACCGGGTGTGCCCAAATCGTCGCCGCATCCACTCGAAACTGATCGTCTTCGATGGCTTGCAGGGTGTAGTGCAGGCTCCACTCTAGTTCGCCAGGCGGGGGCGGCTCTAAGACAAAGCAGGTCCGCAGCTGGTTTTGGGTATCGCCTTCCACATTTTGGAGCGGGGCAGTCCAGGTACGCAGGGCTTCATTCAGGCGGACAAGGCCAGCAGGGGCGGCGGTAAAGTGGGGATCTTTGTTTGCAGCCAGGGCGCTGAGCCATTCCCGCAGGGGCAGTTCTTTGCTGAGGGGCGTACTGGCTGACAGGGGCTGTCCTTGGGCCGTGGTTCTCACCTGGGCGTCAATCAGGGCTTCTAAAAAGCTTCGCAACAAGGGTTGGGGAGCGGTCGGGAAAGGGGCCTGGAGGGGGCTGGCCGCAGCGATGCCTTTAGCGGCGGTTACCCCCGAACCGTAGAGGCGGCTGGCCAACGGCATTTGTTCGCTAAATTGCCGCAGTCGGGTTTGGTCAATGGCGCTATCGAGGAGCAGATGCCAGGCTGCGATCGCACCCCCTTTATCGGCACTCACATCCGGGATAAACTTGCCCCGTGACATCAAATCGAGGCTCCAGCGGGTGACGTGAGACCAGTAGCGCAAATCGGCCCCCGCGTGGCTATCGGTTGCCCCCAGCGGCAGGGCATTGAGCAGCTTGAGGGTAATCACAGCGGGCAGCATTAACCCCTCAACCTGCCACGGGTACAGCACGGCCTCACCTATCGGGCTGGCAGAAGAACAAGCCTTTCCAGCGCTGATTGCATCTTCTTTCAAGGAAGAGGGTTTGAATTGTGAAATATTAAACGCGGGGTTAAGCGGTGAAACTTCTGCCGGAGGGCT
>JBCBZL010000197.1:0-9473 GCA_039815385.1 Cyanobacteria bacterium P01_A01_bin.114 | reverse complement strand
CTGACGGTGCTGCAGAATGTAACCCTGGCTCCGATCTGGGTGCGCCAGAAGAAAA
This sequence comes from Cyanobacteria bacterium P01_A01_bin.114, assembly GCA_039815385.1. Classification (GTDB taxonomy): domain Bacteria; phylum Cyanobacteriota; class Cyanobacteriia; order Phormidesmidales; family Phormidesmidaceae; genus SIO4C1. The sequence goes on along the minus strand of JBCBZL010000197.1, from coordinate 9,418 downwards.
AGCGCGAGGCAGAAGAGGTCGCCATGCAGCTGCTGGAACGTGTCGGTATTTTAGAGCAGGCCCAAAAATTTCCGGGGCAGCTCTCTGGTGGGCAGCAGCAGCGGGTTGCGATCGCACGCTCCCTGGCTATGCAGCCCAAAGTGATGCTGTTTGACGAGCCCACCTCAGCCCTCGACCCCGAGATGGTGCGAGAGGTGCTCGACGTCATGCGCCAGCTAGCCAGCGAGGGCATGACCATGGTGTGCGTTACCCACGAAGTCGGGTTTGCCCGCGAGGTTGCTGACCGGGTTGTGCTGATGGATGCGGGTGTGCTGGTAGAAGAAAATACCCCCGATGCGTTCTTCAATAACCCCCAAGAAGAACGGTCGCAGAAATTTTTATCGCAGATTTTGTAGGTTTGAAGGGCTGTACGAAGGGGTAAACGACTATTGGCCTACGCTAGAATGCAGAAGCCTTAATAGCAGAAGCCTTAATACAAGGTATGGGCCTATGACCCTTTCTAAGCCTCAACCCACCCTGTCGCTTCCGGACCATCGGCAGCTGCCTGAGTCTGACGGGGCTTTTGTAAAAAATTTCCAAGAACATCCTCAGAGTCTCTTGCTTACCAGCTCCATTCGGCCTGTCCTAGATGCGCTTCATCCAGACGGTCAGTATGCGATTGGGCAAGACTGCGGCATTTACTGGAAATTCACTGAGCCCCCAGAGCGAGGGGCGGAAGCCCCCGATTGGTTTTATGTTCCTAACGTACCGCCTTTACTCAATGGTGAGCGTCGACGGTCTTACGTCATGTGGAACGAGGTGATAGCGCCGCTGATCGCGATCGAATTTGTCTCTGGAGATGGCACCGAAGAGCGAGATAAAACGCCGCCGTTTGCGGGGGATGGCGTCAAAGCGGGCAAATTTTGGGTGTATGAACAGGCTATTCGCATTCCCTTTTATGTGATTTACGAGGTTGAAAAAGCCTCTGTTGAAGTTTACGAACTGATCACCACTCACTACCGAAAGTGTGAACCTAATGAGCGAGGCCGCTATCCTATTCCACCTCTAGGGGTAGAGCTGGGTATCTGGCAGGGAGACTATATGAATCAGCCGCTACCCTGGCTGAGACTCTGGAACAGTGAGGGAGAGCTGCTGCCCACAGGTGATGAACGGGCCGAGCAGGAAAAACAGCGGGCCGATCGACTCGCGGCCAGACTGCGAGAACTGGGCATTGATCCGGACGAGGTTTAGCATGGCTCACTGCAAAAGCAGTCGCCTGCATTGTCGCTGAGGGTATCACTAGCCGATGCGGTCGTTGTCTATACCGCTAAAGATGGTGTTTTTGCCATCTAGTTTGATGAATCGAATCGGCTTCGTTGCATAAATCAAGCAGTCATATAAAGGGTCGCAGCGATCGCGAACTCAAAAGAACTCGAATTTCACTTTTCAAAGCCTGAAACCCTTACATAGCAACAATTATTCATGCAACAACGCCAATCGAATCTATAATCCTGACGAACGAACGTTAAAGTTAAGACTGGACGCCTCCTGGCTTGAACTGATGCTTATTACGTTCATCTTCATTTCCACTTAGCATAGATCAGGTAGTAAGTGACTTTTAATGAAAGTTCTGTGTGCAAATTGACGGATTACCTACCCAATCAATGAGCTAATTCACTAAAATTGATTTAATCATTATGTGAACCTGTACTTGTAGATGTTATCTGAGTCACATTTATTATGATCAATTTTCTAGAATTAGCTTTAGCGATCATTGCACTTGGCGGTGTTGGCGGACTTGGAAATCAGTTTTTTGTTTTAATCATTCTTGGTTTCGCAAGTAGGGGAGGTCATCTCAAGATTCCAGACGAATTCGCTTTTATACAATCAATCAAATTTTTACTACCTGTGACAGCTTACTGGTTGGCTGCTTTGTTGGCAGAATTGGGATTAACATCTGATCTGTTCCTGTCTTCTGTCCGAAAGATATCAAAATTAATGAACACATGGTTAGCCCCAGCATTTGGAGCAGTATTAGCATTAATATCTGTGGGGTTCATTACCAATTCTAGCGAACAATTTCGGAATGTTAGCAGTCTTATCCAGCTTCTAAGCCCTAGCGAACTCCTCTCCCTTACCCGTTCCTCTTTCGGCCTCGTAGTTGCCATTTTAGCCGGTACTATCGGTGCGGCTATCCTATCTTTGCTGTTTGCATTTCTTAGCTACATTGTGAATGTCAGCTTATACGAAGAGAACGGGGGCAATAAAATGTTCCCTCCGCTTTTTGATAATGGCTCTGTTCTTATTGCTTTAATTTCTATATATTTCTTGAGGGATGCCAATCCTTGGCTGATATTTCTCTCCACAGTGCTTTGTCTTGTTCTATTGATTTTCTTGGTGACGAGAGTTGCTAGACAGGTATTTAAGGTCGTTGATCATGTAATGGACAATCCTGAAGACGGCTTATGGCTTAGTCTCGATTTCGTTATATGGGGACAAGGGGGAGTACGTGCTGGAGAGCCACAAGCAAGCCTTCGAACAAGACAATTTATAGGTTTTGCGGCATTATATGTTGTCTTCACTTTTAGTCTTTTTCCAATCCCAGTGCTAGGGATTATACTCGAATTTCTACTTCAGCCTTTGATGGTATTTATATATCTATATTCCTCTAGGAAATCTGCAAGAACCCTTTGGAAATTTCTCAAACGAAAGAAAGCAAATCGCGCACCAAGTATCCCATTACTATGAAGTTCTCTTTTGCCACACTTTGCCAGAATTTCTTCGAGGTCTTTGAGCATGACTCAAACTAATTTGATCTCAGTACTCAGGTACCAGAGGTGAGCAGAATCCGTTCCCCGGTTTGGGGCCAGATCAGATACCACTGCTCCGGGCTGTCTTTTGAAACAGCAGGCTCCTGCTCGACGTAAATTTCAAACACGCTGCTGTCTTTGACCTGACGACCTGGCAATTTAATGGTGGCCTGATAGGTTCCCCGGACTCGGTAGCGAGGATTATCACCCTCGGGCAGCGCCTCACGGCCGTCTACCTTGATTTGGCTGAGTTTGAAGTTAGGCGTGTGAGGTGTGGAGGGGGCTAATTGCTCCACCAGTGCTTGCTGGGTCTGGGCCAGCTGGGTTGCGATCGCAACTTCCACAATCCCCTGAGGCGGCACTTTCGCCAACACCTGACAGGCTGATAGACAGAGGATAAGACAGCTAGCCAGAGTTAGTTTGAGCAGCCGGGGGAGCAAAGGAGCAGGGGAGCAGGGGGGCAGAGGCACGCGGGAGAAATGAAATCTCATGTTTTTGGGACTTTTCTACCAGTTTACAGGCTGCTCTAAGCACAGCACCTATTCTCCCTTTCTCCCCCTCTCCCTTTCCTCTATTCCTTCAAACTGCGCGGATCTAACGCATCCCTCAGCCCATCTCCGAGCAGGTTAAAGCACAGGATGGTGGTCACAATCAAAAACGTCGGCGGCCAGATCAGCCAGGGATGCAGCACCAGCACCGAGGCATTTAGGGCTGAGGTCAGCATGTTGCCCCAGGAGGGATCGGGCTGTTGAATGCCCAGGCCGATCAAACTTAAGACCGCTTCGGCCACGATATAGCCCGGCACCGCCAGGGTCGCTGACGTAATCACGTAGGTCGCCGTTTGGGGCAAAATATGGCGCAGAATGATATGCAGCGAGCGCCCCCCCATCGACTGACTGGCCTGGACAAAGGTACGTTCTTTGATAGAGAGCACCTCACCGCGAATCACCCGAGCCAGCCCGGCCCAGCCGATAAATGACAGCATCAGCGTGATCCCTAAAAACTTTTGAGAACTGCTGATTTCTGCCGGTAGCAGCGGGGCAAGGGCAATCAATAAATAAATCGAAGGAATGGTCATAATCACTTCGACTAGCCGCATCAAAATCGAGTCAACGGTGCCGCCAAAGTAGCCCGAAATGCCGCCAACTATCAGCCCCAGCGGAAAAGAAATCGAAACCGCTAGCAGACCCACAAATAAACTAATCCGACCGCCGTGGATCAGGCGGCTGAGCTGATCGCGGGCTGCTTCATCGGTGCCCAACAGGTTCCATTTGCCCTCGCCGACGGTACCAAATAAATGAAGATTACCCGGAATGCCTGGAAACAAACGGATGCTTTCACCCAGCTCAAGGCCTGTATCAAAGGAAAGCCGTTTGATCACCGGCAGCTCAAACTCAAACAGACGGTATTCTGACCCTCTGACAAACAGCCGAATCGGGGAGGGTTGGCTAAAGTCGGCTTTGAGCACCCGACCCCCCGTCTCAATATCGACCGGCCCCTGGGTGATGGGGTAAACGTGCGGGCCAATCAGCTGCTTAGTTTCCTGGTTGCGCCAGTAGATCGGGGTAGGGGGCAGCAGTGAGCCGTTGAACTGTCGGTCTAACGGACCGTAGGGGGCCATGAACTCAGCAAAAATGACCGTAAGATAAAACAGCAGCAGCACCGTTGCCCCAAACCGCGCAAACGGATTTTGCTTAAGTTTTTGCCACCATGTACTGTTCATGCGCTCGACCTGATAACCCTGATGTCGATTTTATCTTGGGAAAATGCTCAGTAGGCTGTCAAAGTTGAATGATGTCGGATTGGGTGAGTGCGCTGCGCTGGTGAGTGCGCTGCGCTGGTGAATAAAGGTAAAGACGCCGACTCACCTACTCACCTACTCACCTACTCACCTACTCACCCACTCACCCACTCACCCACTCGTCAAGATTTTAAGCTCGACGCACTACTAGCGAGGAATCAAAACCTGTTCGTATTCCACCGTAAACACATTGGAATATAGATTAGCAATAATTTGCTTTCCTTCTTGGGTTAATGACAGATAGCGGAGCCCATCTTTGATATAGGGGTGAACCCCGTTCCAATAAAATCTGGGGTAGTTTTTACGCAGATCGCCGGGATGAGCGTAGCCCAGGTATTGGTTTTGGCCGGTTTCTTCAAACTCGTAGAAAAGGGCGCTGATTTTTTTGAGATAGCGCGGATCGCTGAGCTGGCCGATCAGATCTGCTGAGCGGATCAGGCCAGGGTAGTTGTGGGTATCCTGGTGGTCTTCCTCTTTAGGAATGGGAAAACGAGTGAGCTCGATATTGCGCTTGATCAGGTCAGCATTGATGCGGGCGTTGCTGCCAAAGCGTTCTTCAACAAACTGCTTGCCCCGGTCAACGTGGTAGGGCGTGAGCGACGCATCTGTGGCCCCCGGTGGCAGCTTGACCCGCCCGTGATCTTTGCCTGTGGCGTAGACGCCTTCGTGGTCTCGGTCATCTCGGCAGACCCCTTTGACATAGCCAATATCGTGGCACACGAGGGAAATAATGAAGTGCAGCCAGTCATCGCAGGTGACGCCCCCCTCACGAATGTGTTTGCCTCGCAAAATCTCTTGGCCGACCAGGGTGACTAATATCGTGTGCTCTACATTGTGATAGAGTGCATCGCTGTTGGCGATATTCTCGAGGGCCATGCTGCCTGCCCAGGCAATAATGTCTGCGTAATCGGGATGCAGGCCGCCATAGGTGCGCTGATAGCCAATACGGATCTTTTCAACGAAATCAGCGATCAAGATTTCGGTCACATTGAACATATTCAGGGTGGAGTTAAGGCTGGGGAACAACACGATTTTTTATTTAGCTAACGCTAGCACACAGACTGCCCCATGACGCGGAGGGCTGCGGACTAAGCACGACAGGATTCATTCAAACGGTATTGCGGTTGCACCCAATTCTTTTGTCAAGCCTTTTGGCTAAGTCTTCTGATTGTGCGCTTAGCTAAGCGTCCTGACGGTGATCATGGTCATGTTTAATGTGCGTCATAATGAGCAGAGAGGTTTACATTTCGTAAATCTTATTAACACCAAGTTAGGCGTATCGTGGCGTATCCAAAGTATCAAGAGGCTAATGTAGACGGTTTAGCCCCGACTGGCGGCTCCCCTAGCAGAGGGTCGGGCAGAGCATGGCTGCTAGTAGGGCTGGGGCTGGGGTTCGCGATCGCGCTCTTCGGCAGCCGATTTATCCCGAGCGGGTCTAAACCTGCGGCTGAGCCTGCCGCTGAGGCAACCGCTGCCGGGCAAAGCGTTACGGTGGGCCGGGCCCAGACAACCTCGATTAGTCAAACGGTGACGCCGCCCGATAGCGAAGTCCAGGCATTTGACCTGCTCAATGTTTCCCCCTCGGTCAGCGGCCTGCAGATTCAGGAAATGCGCGTGCGAGAGGGGGATACGGTCACCCAGGGGCAGGTGCTGGCGGTGCTAGACGATGCGGTCTTGCAGTCTCAAATCGCCCAGGCCGAGGCGAACCTGGCCCAGGCTGAGGCCCAGGTTCGGCAAGAACAGGCCGAGCGAGCCCAGGCCGAAGCCACGGCCCAAGAGGCAGAAAGCAATTTTGAACGCTATCAGAGCCTGTTTGAACAGGGCGCGGTGAGCGAAGAGCAGCTGGTCAGTTTTCGAACCCAGGTGGTCACGGCTCGAGAGGCGGTGCAGGTTGCGATCGCAAATATTGCCAGCGCCCAGGCCACGGTGGATAGCCGGGTTGCCGCCATTGCTCAGCTGCAAACCCAGCTGGCTCAAACCCGAATATTGGCCCCCGCAAACGGGATGATTGCTGAGCGGCAGGCCACGGTTGGCGATACCTCCTCAACCGGAGACCCGCTTTATAGCCTGATTCAGGACAACGCCCTAGAGCTGGCGGTGCAGCTGACCGCAGCCCAGCTACCTAAGGTCTCGGTGGGGGCCCCGGTGCAAATTACGTCGCCGAGCGATCCGCAGCTACAGCTGCAGGGGAGCGTGCGCTCGATTGAGCCCCTTGTGAACGATCAAAATCGTCAGGCCGTCGCTAAAATCAGCCTGCCCGCCAGTAATCGACTGCGCGTCGGCATGGCGTTGACTACCCAAATTGTCACCGACAGCCGCCCAGGCACTACTATCCCGGCGACGGCGCTGGTGCCCCAGGCTGACGATACCTTTGTGGTCTATACCCTTGCTCAAGATCAAACTGCCCGAGCGAACCCGGTTGAGATCGGGAGTCGGCTGCCTGCCGAGGAGGATGGCACCGAGCGGGTCGAGATTGTCGCTGGGTTAGCCAGCGGTGCCCAGGTGATTGTAGAAGGGGCTAGCTACTTGCAAGCAGGTGACGCGGTAACGGTGGTAGACGGACTATGAGCTTTAATCTTTCAGGCCGGTCAATCCGTCGGCCCATTCCGACGCTGGTTTTGTTCTTAGTGCTAACCATTTCGGGGCTGCTGTCCTTTCAGCAGCTGGGCATTGACGCCAATCCGAATATCGATATTCCAGCAGTGCGGGTCGAAGTCACCCAGCTGGGGGCCGGGCCAGAAGAGTTAGAAACCCAGGTCACTAAAAAGGTAGAAGACGCGGTGGCGGGTTTGGGCAACATCGACGAAATCAACTCCACCGTTTCTGACGGCAGTTCGTCCACGGTGATCAGCTTTGATCTGGGGACAGATACCGAGCAGGCCACTAACGATGTGCGCGATGCCATTACCCGGATTCGTCAAGATCTGCCCCAGGATGCCGATGACCCGGTGGTGCAGCGGCTCAGGTTTGAAGGCGGCGCGATCATGACCTATACGGTCAGCTCAGACAGCCGCTCAGTTGAGGCCCTGAGTGACTTAGTCGATCGCACTATTAGCCGTGAGCTGCTGGCGGTGCCTGGGGTGGCTCAGGTGCGACGGCAGGGGGGCGTTGATCGCGAAGTCCGTGTGGATCTCGATCCCAACCTGCTCAATGCGGTTGGCATCACTGCGACCCAGGTCAATACTCAAATCCGTAACTTTAATATCAATCTGCCCGGTGGCCGCAGTGAGTTTTCGGGGCAAGAGCAGGGCATTCGCACGTTGGGGAGTGCGGCTACGGTGGAGGCCCTACAGACGCTACCGATCGTCTTGCCTGGGGGAGAATCTGTTCCGCTTAATACCCTGGGCACCGTGCGCGATGATTTTTCTGAAACGCGTCAGTCGGCCTACCTTAACAATGAGCCGGTGGTGTCGTTTTTGATATTTCGTAGCAGCGGCAGCATTTTGGTGACGGTCGAAGAGGGGGTAAGAGATGCGATCGCATCCCTCCAAGAAACGCTCTCTGATGACATCAACTTCCAGCTGATCAATACCCGTGCCGACGACATTCGTGACTCTTATCAGGCCTCGGTAGATGCCCTGATTGTCGGCTCTATCTTGGCGGTTGTCGTGGTCGGCTGCTTTTTGAAAAACTGGCGCACCACCCTGATTACCGCCACCGCCCTACCGCTCTCGATCATCCCCACCTTTCTGGTGATCAATGCTCTGGGCTATACCCTCAACAGCATGTCTTTGCTGGCCCTGACCCTGGCCGTCGGTAACCTGGTCGATGACGCCATTGTTGAGATTGAAAACGCCGAGCGCCACCTTAGTATGGGTAAGCCCCCGTTTAAGGCCGCCCTCGACTCTTCGGCAGAAGTGGGGCTGGCGGTGATTACCACCACCGCAACCATTGTGGCTGTGTTCATCCCCGTGGCGTTTATGGGCGGGATTCCGGGACAGTTTTTCCAACCCTTTGGGGTGACAGTGGCGGTCTCGACGATGTTCTCAACCGTCGTCGCCCGGCTGATGACGCCGATGATGTCGGCCTATCTGCTCAAGCCCAAGACAGGCGTGGGCGGGAACGGAAATGGCAGTGGAAATGGAAACGGCGGTGGTAGTAAGAACGGGCGAAATCGCCGATATACGGCGGGCGGTATTTTGATCCCTCGGGCACTTTATCCTTACTATCAGCTGCTCTCGTCGGCACTTCGCCATCGCTTGATGACCCTGGGTCTGGCGGTGGGCTTTTTTGTGCTCAGTCTGATGCTGGTTCAATTTATCCCCACCAGTCTCTTTGACTCAGGTGATACGGTAATTTCTAACCTTTCAGTTGAGCTGCCGCCCGGCTCAACGCTGCCAAAAACAGAACAGATCACCCAGGTGATTACCGATCGGCTGCTAGAGAGCCCTGCCGTTGAGAGTATTTATGTATCCCAAGAGGTGGCCGATGCCAGCGTGACGGTTCGTCTCAAGCCCAAAGGAGACCGTGATCTCACCCGAGCCGAGTTTGAACAACAATCACGCCAAACCCTGTCTCAAATTCCAGGGGCGCGCATTTCTTTTGAAAGCCAGGGCGCAGGCGGCGGCGGTAAAGACCTGAGCATCGTGCTGAAAGGAGAAAACCCGGACACCCTTACCCAGACTGCTAACGATCTGACTCGTCAGATGCGCCAGGTGCCAGGCTTGGTGGAAGTCAACTCTAGCGCTAACCTGGTCAAGCCAGAGGTGTTGATTCGCCCGAACCCTCAGCAGGCCAGCGACCTGGGGGTGAGCGTCAGCGACATTGCCCGCACGGCCTCCCTAGCGACCCTGGGGGATTCGGAATCTAACCTGGCGGAGTTTGACAT
>JBCBZL010000318.1:0-5671 GCA_039815385.1 Cyanobacteria bacterium P01_A01_bin.114 | reverse complement strand
GATCCCAGATTTTGCACCTGCTATTACAGACGCAGATTGGCGTTCTGAGTCACATCCCGAAGACCTCACCCCAGCCCTTCTCCTCACTTTCATGCCTGAATGAGTCTGTGTTTTACCCTCAACAAACTCAGCCGCCGCCATATTGATGGCGGCGGCTGAGACCGTAAACTCTGTTGAGCATTACTAAAGTGATTTTGAATATAGACAAGAAGCCCCCAAATGGGCAGCTACCTGACTACCGAGCTTCGGTGCCCTGATTGGGGTCGCCTGCCACATCAGTATTCTTATCCCCTGGCGCTTCTGGCGCTGCTCCATCTTTGGCGTCAGATGAGCGAGCCCCTTGGCCCGTGCGGCGAGCAGACGGATCGATCGGGGTGTTTTTCTCGTTAGGAAACGTTGAATCAGTCTTGTTTTCTTCTTGTGCCATGATTAATACCTGTTTTGTCAACAACTCCCAACTCGCCCTATTGCAGGATGGCTCAGGAGCTTTACATTAGCAATTGTCTCGCGTAGTTTTTTATCTGCCCTCCTCCTTTAGAAACAGGGTGCTTAATTCTCATCCCTGCTTGTTAGCAATCCTCAAACTAACTATGTCGCTTGATGGATAGAGCTCGGTGGCCATATCCCCCATAATAACGACAACAAAACGACGCCTTTCCCCTTCATTGTTCACAAGGCACCTACGATGAAAAAAAAGCATAATGTGCTCACGTCGATCTACCGAGATCCTAAGCTCAGGCGCTATCTGCTGATGTGTGGGATGGTTACGGTAGGTGTGATTGTGGCCCAGCTGTTTTTGGTGGGTAGCATCTACGGTGAAGCCGAAGCGATCGAACTGCTCGAAGGGTTTCGGAGTTCTTCGCTCTATTTTGGCTCTGCGATCGCAAAGTCATCGATCACTGTGCTGGCCCTGATGCTAACGCTGCTGAGCGTGGCAAAAAAGTCAGACGCTGATTTTGACCGATCCGTTTACAGAGGCATAGAAGTGATCGGGTTGATATCCACCATCAGTTTTGTCGGCGCTGTTTTGCTGCTGCTGTGCCTGAGCCTGCCCGTCGGGGAGTTTGACAATGTCCCCTCGAGCTGGTTTAAGGGCCTTTACTATGGCCTTTCTGCATTAAACGGCTGCCTGTCAGGTCTGATGATTGCGGGCGTTTTAATTCTCTTTGACACGATTAAGCTGCTGATCCGAAAGCTTTCACTATAAAAAATCTTTGAAAATTAAAATTCTTTGTAAGGGCGCTGAGTGAGGGCGCTGAGTAAGGGCGCTTGATGAGCGCATTGGGCGAGAAACTTAGACCTGTGAACTGTGATATTCTGGCAGCAGTAAAATATTAATAAAGTCTAAATTAATAAAGTTTAACGGTTTAAAGAACTACGACAAATACAATGGCCAAACCAGCAGCGGCGCAGTCAGCAACGGCGCAAAAGCGTCTATCGACGGGTATTTCTGGGCTAGATAGCATCCTGTCAGGCGGGTTTATCCCGAATCAGGCTTATTTGCTGCGGGGCGGGCCGGGCAGCGGCAAAACCACCCTGGGGCTGCATTTTTTAGCCCAGACTATAGAGCAAGAGCCAGCCCTCTTTATTACCCTGGGCGAGGTCGAGTCTAAAATTCGCCGCAACGCGGAAATCCGAGGTCTGGATCTTAAAAACGTTCATTTTTTAGATCTCACCCCGTCTGCCGACTTTTTTACCGAAGATAAGTCTTACGATATCTTTTTGCCCGCCGATGTTGAGCGTGAGTCGGTCACCAATCAGATTATAAACAGTGTTAAAAGCCTTCACCCTAAGCGGGTGTTTATCGACTCCATTACCCAGTTTCGCTACTTATCTAGCGACAACTATCAGTTTCATCAGCAGGTGCTTTCGTTTATCCGCTTTTTGACCGATGAGGACGTCACCACGCTATTCACCTCTGAGAGCGGTCGGGTCACCCCCGACGACGACCTGCAGTTTCTCAGCGACGGGGTGATTTCGCTAGAGACTCTACCCGATCGACGCATCCTGCAGGTCAACAAGTTTCGCGGCTCAGGCTTTAGCGAGGGGCTGCATTCTCTGAAGCTCACCCAAACGGGGGTCGAGGTTTTTCCGCAGCTTAAGCCCGAGAAACATGCAAGAGCGTTTGAGCCCGATACCATCCCATCCGGCGTGCCTGAGCTAGACGAGCTGCTGCACGGCGGCATCGAGCGCGGCACCGTTACCATTGTCACCGGGCCAACCGGCGTTGGCAAAACCACCTTTGGGCTCCAGTTCATGAAAGAAGCCGCGGGCCGAGGTGAGCGCTCAGCCGTTTACACCTTTGAAGAAACCGAAGACACCGTTTTACATCGCTGCGAAGGGATCAACATCCCCGTCAGAGCGATGATCGAGCAGGGGACACTGGCCATTGAGATGGTTGAGGCACTGGCCCTGACGCCCGACGAATTTGCCCAAATGGTGCGGCATCAGGTTGAGCAGCAGGGGGTGCAGATTGTGATGATTGATAGCATTGCTGGCTACAAGATAGCCATTCGAGGCGACCACCTGGTCAGTCATGTCCACGCGCTGTGCCGCTATTTGCAAAATATGGGCATCACCACCCTACTGATCAACGAGGTTGAGAGTATCACTGGCAACTTCAAGGCGACTGAGCAAGGGCTTAGCTACCTGGCCGATAACATTGTCTTTTTGCGCCATTTAGAAATCAGGGGCGAGCTGCGCAAAGCTATCGGCGTTCTCAAAAAGCGGCTGTCTAGCTTTGAGCGCACCCTGCGGGAGTTTGAGATCACGCGCTACGGCGTCAAGGTAGGTGCCCCGCTGTCAAACCTGCGCAATATCCTGAGCGGGGTGCCCGAGTGGGTTAAGCCATCGTCTGACCCGTCGAATGAGGATTAGCCTGCCAAGATGAGCATCTCGAAGCCAGTGGGGTCTATCCTTTGCCTGGGCCGCAATCGGCGCAACCAAGCGTTGCTGAGTCAGGTTTTAGCCAAGGCGGGCTATCGAGTAGAGGTTGCGCTGACGTCTCAGGATATGCTCTCTGCCATTGAACATCGGGCGATTGCGCTGGCGCTGATAGATATCAGCGGCTTCGATGCTAAGATTTGGGAGTCCTGCCAGAGGTTGCGATCGCGCGATATTCCTTTCTTTGTCATTACGCCCTCTCAAAATGCCCATACTCCTGCTCAGTACGACTCTAACATCCCCTTGTTGGTTAAGCCGCTGGCGATTCGCAGCCTGCTCACGCTGATTGCACAGACTCTGCAAGTTCATCATGGGTAAAAGCCGCCTCCTGCTACTGCTTAAACATCGTGAAAACAAGCGTCTGCTGGTTAAGTTGCTGACGCCCCGGTTTGAGCTAGTCCTCCCTTCAGAAGAAGACCCCCAGCTCAGCGCCCTCACCGCAGACGCCTTTGATTTAGCTATCTTTGATCTGGTAGAGCTGGGCACCTGGCGAGCCCAGCTGAGCCGGTGGCGAAAAGACGCAGAGCCTTTGTTTTTACCGATGCTGGCGCTGATGCCCAGGGGGGCAGTTGGCGCGCTGCCGCTGGATGTTCGCTACCAGATCGATGAGCTCGTGACCGTACCGGTTGACCCAGCTGAGCTAGACGTGCGCATTGCGATTTTGCTCCGGGCGCGGGGGCTGTCTCAGGAGTTAGCCCTTCAAAATCAGCGGCTCGAAGAAATGAATAAGCTGAAGACGCGATTTGTCTCTGTGGTCTCCCACGAGTTTCGTAACCCGCTCTCGATTATCTCAGGCATGGCCCAGCTGCTTGAGCGACAGGGCCCAAAAATGGCGGCGGAAAAACAGCAGTCAATGTACAGGCGCATCCAGAGCAACGTTAGTAAGCTCACAGATTTGTTAGAAGATTTGCTGATCTTAAATCGGAACGCCTCCGCTCAGGTAAAACTTGAACCTGCGTTTATCGATCTCAAAGCCCAGTGTCAAAAAACCTTAAACGACTTGAATCTCAGTAACCGAGGGTCTCGTCAAATTAACTTTCATGCCCAGGGCGAACTCTCTAACGTTTATGTGGACGCAGCTCTGATTGACACTATTTTGAATAACTTGCTATCTAACGCGCTGAAATATTCTCCCCCCGATAGCGTCGTTCACCTATCTTTGCAGCGCCGAGATGATCAGATTATTTTAGAAGTTAAAGATCGGGGGCGGGGCATCCCCTACGAAGATCAGCCCGATCTTTTCGAACCTTTTTTCCGCTCTCAAAACGTCGGCAGCACGCCGGGAACCGGGCTGGGCTTGAGCATCGTCAAACAGTGTGTAGACCTACACGGGGGGACTATTCACGTTGACAGCCAGGTCGATCGGGGTACAACCTTTATAGTACTGCTGCCGTCCACGGCCCCTCTGAAGAGCTAATCGAGACCCACCCCGCCTTACAGACACCCTTCTCCCAGTCATGGGAGAAGGGGAGAAAAATCCTACTCATCCAGGTATATAGCTATTTCAAGGTTTTTTCATCAGAGGATATTCTCCGGGATCAAAGTCCCTCTCCCAGTCTGGGAGAGGGATTTAGGGTGAGGGCTCAGCGGTACTTGATTTGCCCGCATGTCCCTAACGTCTGAATCTAGTGCTTGGAGCTGAGCTGATGCAGAGCAAGCTTTTTGGCAAGAGATTCGACGCTCAAAGACAGAGACTGTACCAGCTCTGAATCTTTTTCGTAGCTCGCAGGCACTAAATTAGACAGCCTTTGACTGCTTTTAATTTCTTCTAAATACTCCCACTGCTCGGCGCTGCGACCTTCGGCATAGATGCCAATTGCGGTGCCGCCGTGCTGCCTAATGACGTCAAAGCAAGGAATGTCAGAAGCGCCGTCTCCCACATAGATGACCTGATTGAGAGGAACGTGCAGTTCGTCTGCGGGCAGGTTCGGGTAGTTATAGATCAGATCTTTCTCGTTGTCGCTCTGTTCGATGCCTTTAGACAGGTAGTATAAATAGCGCGTCTTTTCGGTATGGGTCATTTGCCGTTTCATAAACGCAACGGCCCCGGTCTCGTCGTAGTGCAGCTCACAGCCCCACATGCGAACAAAGTCTTTGGCTACAGAAGTGTTGCGGGGAATATCTACAAAGCCCCCCGAAATCAGGTAAAACTCAAGCTCAGTGTCTTCGCTGATGGCTTGGATTTTTTGCTGTAGGTGAGCAAACAGATCGTTAACCCCCTCGTATAGCTCGATCTGCTGCCCCACGCTGGCCAGCTTATCCTGAGTAATCTGATTGCTGCGCTGCTGAGATTCTTGTACCAGGCAGTAGGCTCTAGCTAAATATTTCTCCCAACCCTGGTCGAGCAAGGGTTGGATGCGGTTGCGAGTAAACTCATCAGCATCTAGCTGACAAGCTTGCAGCAAGACAGCAAAGCTGTCGTGGGGGGTCAAGGTTTCGTCAAAGTCAAAGACCACTGCGATCCGGTTAGAGACGGCTCGGGTGACCTGGTTCGTTGGATTTTTCATGCAAAGGGTGACTATAAAGCAAAGGGCGACTATAAAGCGCGGGTACAGGGCGTAGACAGCAAATATTTTCAACTCATCATGTTTTAACTCATCATGAATAGAGCACCGACACCGCTGATATAAAACAACAAAATTAGCAGGCTTTCAAACCCGATCTTGGCAAAGCCATATTTCTGGCGTTTGAGCAGGCCGATTAGCAGAATGCCCGTCATCAAAATGGT
>JBCBZL010000350.1:0-4829 GCA_039815385.1 Cyanobacteria bacterium P01_A01_bin.114 | reverse complement strand
GGCCCTAAGGTTGCAATGATGGTGACAAATACGACGATCAAAATCTGACTGACATTTAGGGTGGCAAACAGTGAACCAAAGTCAAAGACGCCGCCAAATTCAAAACGTCCCAGCGCGATGTAGGTGGCGTTGCAGGTGAAGGAGGTCCAAAAATCGAATGCGATCGCAAGTATCCAGGCGGCCTTGAGCAAAATCAGCTCCATGCCACGGGCATTGCGGGTCTGCCAAATCGACTTAGTGGCAAAGTTAAAAGCACCCACCGTCAGGGTGGCCACCAGGCTGATGCCCAGGGAAATAAAGCTGATGCTATTTAACAAAATCAAGGTTCCTAGAAACGTGGTGAGCAGATCCCAGATCATACTCAGCCGAAAGGCACTCATTAAAACGAAGCGTCTAATCGTCATGTGCTACCTCAAGATCACCCAGAATTCATACCATCCTACTGGACTTATGTTTGATGAGAGATTAAATTCAATTGCCTGTGGGTAGCTGATTTCTGTATCCTTTTCTGGTCAGGATATTCTGGCCTAATGGTCGTCTGAGGATAGATACCCAATTGGCCAATACTCATTTAGGCTGAGTTTAGCGAGTTTATTGCATAAGGACGTAACCCTATGGGACTTTTTGACCAAGTGTTGAGTGCGGTTCAAGACCCCAATCGCCAGGCCAGTATGGGGCAACTTGGCCAGATTTTATCAACGGCTCAACAGCTCGGGCAGGCCAATAATGCTGATAGCAAAACTATGCAGCAAGCGGCCTCAGTATTAGGTGGTTTTGTGCGCTCATCATTGAAAGAAAAGCGGGCTTCTGAGGGGCCTCAGGCTGCTGAAGCACTGGTTCAGCGAGGGTCCACCGATGGGGCGGCGGTGCTGCCGCAGCTGTTTAGCGCTGGGCAGCAGCAGCAGATGGTGCAGGCTGTTTCTCAAAAAACTGGGTTAGATGCGAATCAGATTCAGGCGATGCTGCCGTTGCTGATCCCATTGGTGATGCGCCTGCTGAATCAGGGCTCAACCAAGTCAGGGGTACAGGGCAGCAATAATGTGCTGAATTCCTTTTTGGATGCCGACGGCGACGGCGATGTGGATATGGGCGATATGCTTGGCATGGCTGGGAAGTTTATGTAAGGCGCATACTAGTGAACCGTGAGGGCGCTGCGCCCTCACCCACTCACCTACTCACCCACTCACCCACTCATTTCTAGTCAAACCTGCTGCCAAATTTTGATCGTTTTATCCGCACTGCCGCTGACAATGCGTTTGCTATCCAGACTATAGGCAATTGAATAGATCGCGTCTTGATGCCCCCTCAGGGTGTTGATATTCTCGCCGGTATGGGTGCTCCAAAGTTTGAGAGTTTTATCATGGCTACCGCTGACTAACATCTGGCTGTCGGCGCTAAAAGCCAAAGCACTGACCGGCTTGGCATGTCCCTTGAGGGTACTCATTTTATTTTGGTGATGACGATCCCACAGTAAGATCTCTGCTGAGCTACCTGCGGCTAGAAAAGTGCTTTGCCGACTGAGCGCCACCGAGAGGCAAGGTTGGCTATGAATGGGAAACGACTGCATCAATTTGCCTGTTTTTGTGCGGCATAGGCTGAGTAAATTTCCTTTGCCCCCGTAGGCCATCGTTTTGCCATCCCAGCTCATCGCTAAGGTCAAAATGGGGGCCGTCGCGTTTTTGAGACCATAAATTGCCTTACCAGATTTTAAATCCCACAGACGAACTGTTCGATCTAGACTCGTGCTAGCCAGCACTTTGCCATTTGGGCTAAAGGCAAGGGCAGTTACCGTATCGGTATGTCCTGAGAATAGCCCCCCTAGTGATTGCAGCAACCGTCCTGTGCGGACATCCCAAATTTTGATCGTTTTATCCGCACTGCCGCTGGCGACGCATTTACCATCCCAGCTAATTGCCAAGCAGTGCACTGCCTGGGTATGCCCGCTCAGCGTTTTCAGCAACCGTCCTGTCTCGGCATGCCAAAGCTTTAGCGTCTTGTCATAGCTACCGCTGATCAGTTTTTTGCCGTCTCTCGCGATCGCAACCGTAGCTACCCGCTCCGTATGGCTAGTCAGGGTTTGGGTACACTGCCAGGCAAGAGAACCTGATTTTGAAGGGGATGAATCAGTCGTAGCCGCTGAGGCTTTGGTCTGCCGTTCTAGCTCGCGCATATGTTTAAAGTCTGCATCGGCCCGATCGTCATAGCCTCGATGAAAATAGGCCTGGCTGCGATAGCGATAGGCTTCTATGTGGCGAGGCTTGATCCGAATGGCCAAGGTCAAATTCTCAATGGCCGCTCCGTACTGTCGGGCTTTAAACTGTTCTAACCCTCGCTGAAAATAGACTTCAGCATCTTTGAGAAGATCTGCAACATCGACTGTTTTAGACGAGGGCGATTGAGCGTATCGTTTCAGCTCAGCGACTTTGTCAAAGTCAGCCTGAGCCCGTAGCTTTAGGCCAAGCTGTTCTAACACAAACGCTCTGGCTTGATACGCTTTTAAGTAGTTGGGCTGTTTGCGAATAGCCTGGGTAAAACTGTCTACGGCTTGTCTGTAGCTGCCCTCTCGCAAGTGGCGTGAACCGTCTTCGTAGTCTGCTTCGGCACGACTCGCCTGAACTGAGATGTTGGAATTAACCGACCTGATTTCTGGCTCAGAAAAAGCGATCAGATTCTCGTAGGCTGCTTTGATTGATTCAAATTTTTCTCTAGCTGCTTTTAACTGATCTGGCTGCTTTGAAAACTTATCTGGGTGCCATCGCTGAGCCAGTTTTCTATAGGCCTGTTTAATCTCTTCCTTTGAGCATCCAGGTTTTAAGTCAAGTGCTTCATAGTAATCGTTTATACTCGTCATCGGCTTACAAGTTCCACCACAGACGACTCATTTAAGGTAATCCAGCCGTGCAACAACAGACTCCGGATGAAACATTCCGGAGCAAACGAGGCTCAGTCATCTAGCGCCAAAGGCGACTGTGCGGTTCCGCTCTCAGCGAAATTTCATCTGGTCATCGTTTAATGCCTAGCAGTGAATAACGGGGGGCTACAAACGATGATTCAGAGTTTTGGGAGCTCAGAGAATCCAAAGATGGGGGGCTTGGACGGTTATAGCACAGGTAATGTGCTGGTGATCATGCCAGCTCGAGATGAGGCGGAAACGCTGGCTGGGGTGATTCGGGCTTTGCAAGACCAGGGGCTGACTCGCATTCGAGTGGTGGACAATGGCAGTCGCGATCGCACCCCCGAAATTGCTGCCCAAGCAGGGGCAGAAGTCATCTCTGAGCCGATTCCAGGCTACGGTCAGGCCTGCTGGCGAGGTTTGCAGAACCTGCCGCCTGGGGTTGAATGGATTTTGTTTTGCGACGCCGACGGCAGCGATGACTTGAGCCAGCTGCCCGAGTTTCTGGCTCGACGGGCTGACTGTGACCTGATCTTGGCCAATCGTCGGGGGAGCGCTGCCGGACGCAGCGCCCTCAGCCCGGTGCAAAATTTTGGCAATGCCTTAGCCTCCAAGCTGATCGAGTGGGGGTGGGGCTATGCATATCACGATTTAGGGCCTTTGCGGTTAATCCGCCGGACGGCCCTAGACCAGATTGGCATGCGCGATCGCGGCTTTGGCTGGACGGTGGAAACGCAGGCTCGAGCGGTAGAGTGCGGGCTGCGAATCTGTGAGCTACCAGCTCAGTATTTTCCCCGGCGAGGGGGGCGATCAAAGATTGCGGGGACGCTGTCGGGGAGCGTGAGGGCGGGTCTGGTGATTTTGGGGACGTTGGGGCGGCTGTATTGGCGGCAGATTTGGGGGGGAGGGAATGGGTGTGATGGGAACGGTAGGGGCGTTGCACGCAACGCCCCGGCAGCCCGGGCAAGCGATCGATGGGTGCTGTGGCTGAGTGTTTTGTTGCTGGGGGTGGGGGCGATTTTGGCGCTGCCCCATGGGAATTTGGTCAGATCGCCGGAGGCGGTGCCGCGCTTTTGGTGGGGCATGGGGGTAATGAACCTGGGTTTTGTGCTGTCGTGGGGGCTGCGCAGCGTTGGTGGGTTGTGGTTTTGGGGCGTTGCGATCGCAACTCGGCTGATCTTGTTGGGGATGTACCCCGGTGACGATATCTGGCGCTATCTGTGGGAGGGCTATGTTCAAACCCTAGGGTTTAGTCCCTATGAGTTTGCCCCCAATGCCGAGATATTAGAAAGCTTTCGGACGCCGTGGTGGTCTGAAATTAACCACACCGATGTGTCTGCCATTTATCCGCCGATTACCCAGTTGGGCTTTTGGGTACTGGCGACGATTCGCCCGGCGGTGGCCCTGTTTAAACTGGCCTTTATTGCTGCTGACTTAGGGATTTGTGCGCTGCTCAGTAACCGTTTTGGGTTTCGAGCTACCCTACTCTATGCCTGGAACCCCCTCGTGATCTATAGCTTTGCGGGGGGAGGGCACTACGACAGCTGGTTTCTGTTGCCCCTGGTGGCAGCGTGGCTGTGGTTTGATCGGCCCTACGCGCGACAGTATGGCAACACCCCACCTCTATTTCACTGGTTAGGGAGTGCGCTGCTGTTGGGAATAAGCGTGGCCGTTAAATGGATGTCGCTGCCGATTTTGGGTTTTTTGATCTGGCGGGCGCTGGTGCGGCGCAAGTTGGGGCTGGCAATTTTAGTCATTGGTTTTGGGCTACTGCCAGTGGTGGTCAGTGCGCTGCCGTTTTGTAGCCTCCAGACCTGTCCGCTGATTCCCACCGATTCATTTTTTGTGGCCTATGGCCGCAGTGCTGAGCTGATTCCCCATTTAGTCGCTCAGGTTTGGCCCGCCTCTCGAGAAAGCAATCGCATCTACGCAGTGC
>JBCBZL010000385.1:0-3723 GCA_039815385.1 Cyanobacteria bacterium P01_A01_bin.114 | reverse complement strand
TCAAAATCCTGCATTACCCCCCTTAGTCCCCCCTTGGTAAGGGGGGAAACTCCGGTTCTCCCCCTTACCAAGGGGGAGTTAGAGGGGGTGAGGCAGCCATAAACGCTAGTTCTCAGTACTTGTGTATACACCGTAGCCTTGATAAAGGGGGTTGGGGGGATCCTCACCAGAAAGTGATACTAAAAATAATTTTGTCTACCTACTTAATTTCGCAATGGCTGCTATCCAGCTCAGTAACAATCTGGGGTTAGCGCACCCCAAAGCAAAACCCTCTATCCAGCCGATAGATCCATCCTCTTCTGAGTCGGCTGGGTTAAATTTCTCTATCCAGTCTGACTTACAGTCTGACTCGCAATCTGGTCTACAAACACAATTCGTATTTGAGCTACCCACCGGCTACTTAGATGCCGCTGGTCAGGTGCATCGTCGGGGTGTCATGCGGTTGGCCCGCACGACTGACGAGATTGAGCCGATGTCCGATCCTCGGGTTCAGGCTAATCCGGCCTATGCCACCGTGATTATTCTGGCGCGGGTCATTTTGTCGCTGGGTACTCTGCCCGACGTAAATCCAGCGGTCATCGAAGGGCTCTTCGCAGGGGATCTCAATTATCTGCAAAATTTCTACAGAGCGATCAACAACCTGACGGAGTAGACAAACGATGGCGCAAGACTATGCCAAGACCCGCACTGCACCTGAGCAGGCAACTTTTTTACCGCCCAGCGGCTCAATCTCTAATCCTATTGGTTTTGTGGCCCCTGCCATTGTGCAGAGCCATCATCCGCCGGAGGTTAAGCAAAAGATGGCTAAGGTGGCGGTGAAATTGGTTCACGATCCGATCGCGATGCGGCGGTTTTGCGATCGCATCTACCAGCTCCTCTGCGAGGATATTCAAGCCCAGCAAGACCGAGCCCACGGCTATGGAAAACGCCACTAAGACCCCATATTCCCAAAACCTATGCGAGAGGCCGACTACGTTACCAGCAATCGATTTTATGTTGAGATCGAGAGCAAAATCACCGCTTGCTTTACTGAATGCAGCGGGCTGGGCGTGCAGATCAAAAAGGAAACCGTAGCCGAAGGCGGCTTGAACGACCAGCAGCGAATTTTGCTGGGCACCCCGGAATTTTCAGACGTTACCCTTAAGCGAGGCATCAGCAGCAATCAGGTCTTTTGGGACTGGCTCAGCGCCCTGTTTTATCCACGTACGTCGGGCACTGAGATCAAGCAGCACCGCCGTAACGTCAATATTTTGATCTTTAATCAGGCTGGGCAAACGCAGCAGTGCTGGACCCTGATCGGTGCGGTTCCAGTCGGTTGGCAGGCCCCTTCACTTCAGGCTGACGGTAGTTCGGTCGCAATTGAGGAGCTAACCCTGGCCTACGAAGGCGTTCACGTCACCTTTGGCAGCGGTGGGGGCGGGGCCACGATGCTGAAAAACCGGTCTGATACTGGCTACTTCGCGAGCAAGTAACCCATGCAAAAACATCTGGGGCACAATTCTCCACTAGGCGCATTTCAGAACTGGGGAGGCTGGCTGCAGCGTCGCTCCCTCGGCGCTTCGTCACTGTCGATATTGAGCCTCAAGACATTTTATCCTAGCGGATTTCCGACCCTGACAGCAGATAGTGAGCCGTCAAACGGTGAGCTATTAAACAGAGCGCCATCTACCACTGAGCTGGATAGCAAGGCATCCCATCGCGGGATTTCCCCCGCTGCTTCTGGCCTTGGGAGCCAGTCTACTCAAGAACAATTCGATCAAGGACAGACTCATAAAAACCAGATTAATACGGGACAGACTCATAAAAACCAGATTAATATAGGGCAAATTGATGAAGGACAGCCCCATTCATTTCGGGCCAGCCTACAGCGATACTTCATCCCAGATAGCAACACACCAGATGTCGATACGTTAAAAGCCAGCGCAATAGAGAGCAGTACGCTGGGGCTCAGTGCCTCAAACGACAACATATCAAATGGCAAAACATCAAACGGCAACATACCCGAAGGTGATGTGCCAGGAATCAGTTCATCAGCACTCGATACACCAGAAAACGGAACGCTGATTAGCAGATCTGAAGCTGCTGCTGGGACCTACGAAACAACTTTGTCCAGTGCAGAGTCAGATATAAATCTGTCTGAAACTCTGCCTGGAAACGACTTACCCTCTGTCAGACCCTCTGCTCCGGCTCTGCAACAAACGTCTCAAACATCCTCAATGTCTGTACCGGGTCTAACTGATACAGCTTCAACTGATACAGCTTCAACTGGGCCGGCTGAAGCTAATATCACCTCAAATATCAAAGAGACATCTATATCATCTTTATCTGAATCATCTTTATCTGAAAATTTTGATAAGTTACAGAGAGCAACGACCGAAGCAGCTAATGCTGACGCTAGTCATGAAGTTACTCATTCAACTGAGCCAGTTCCAACAGAGACAGCCTCAGCTGGCCCAGCTTCAGCTGGGCTGACTTCACCTAATATCACCTCAAATATCAAAGATACATCTGTTTCCTCTTCTCTGATTGAAAAATCTGACAAGTTGCAGAGAGTAGCAACTGAAG
Organism: Cyanobacteria bacterium P01_A01_bin.114; assembly: GCA_039815385.1. Classification (GTDB taxonomy): domain Bacteria; phylum Cyanobacteriota; class Cyanobacteriia; order Phormidesmidales; family Phormidesmidaceae; genus SIO4C1. The sequence continues at coordinate 1,158 of JBCBZL010000385.1, read as the reverse complement.
CCGACCATACTAAAGCTGTTGCTGGCGCTGCTAATACCGAAGCTGCTAGTGAAGTTACGCCCTTGGCTGAGACAGTTTCAGCTGAGACAGCTTTAGCTTCCCTATCTGAAAGTTTTGATCAGTTACAGAGAGCAACGGCTGCTAATGTGGAGGCTAATAATACCCCCCAACCATCAATATCCCAGCCGTTGATAGCTCAGCCTAACTCTTCTGAGATAAATCAGACTGAGAACTCATTCCCGATTGCTAACACTTCCCAATCTCTGCAAAGCCTGCAGAGTGCGGCTGTCCCTTCTTTGGACACTCCAGCCAGTGAAACTCAATCTAGGCCGCAAAGCCCCACTCTGCAGAGATCAGCGAATGAGAGGACAACAGACAACTCCACGTCCGACGATTCCGAGGCTGAGCTTTCAAATCAAAAGCGTGAACCCATCGAGCCAGCCTCAGCTGCTATTCCACCCCAAGGGTCAGAGAATGAACCTAAAGCGATTCAAGCGCCCCCGGTTGGTTTAAACACCATCGATATTTCTCAATCTATCCAAAGTTTGCGAGCACCCGGCGTGCCCGCCCTTGAAAAAAACTTTCAACCCACAGACGCTTCGTCAGTTCAAAGAGCGACAGGGTATGAACCCACGGAGCAAGCTCCGACGATTGCTCAGCCCCAGGAGACGGGAAATGAACTCCCAACTTCAGATGCCATATTGGCCCAACGAATCTCAGAAGGGCTCCCCCCCGAGACGACAATTTCTAGCCCATCTTTCTTACAGCGATCTGCAGAGATACCTGACGCTGATAACGACACAGCGACATCGGCTGACACAGCTGAGGCTATGTCCAATATTCAACGTTTCCCTGCTAAGCAGAGTCAGACAGCTTCCACAGTCGGTGCAGCTGGCGGTGATGAGAGCTTTCGTGCAAATCAGGTTTCTAATGAGATGAGGACACCAGACTATAGTCTTGAAAGCACTCATCCCAAAATCTCTCAAGAACAGCCTTTATCTGACACCGTTCAGCTTAAGCAAACGTCCTCACTTGGAGAATCCACCCCACTGGTTCAGCCAGCAGTCAATATTCAGTCAGCGGTTCCCTCGCTGGGGGAATCCGCCCCATCCGTTCAGCCAGCAGTCAATACTCAGTCAGGAGCGTCTGACTCAGACG
>JBCBZL010000384.1:0-3732 GCA_039815385.1 Cyanobacteria bacterium P01_A01_bin.114 | reverse complement strand
ATGCGGGATGATGGGTTCGCCGATTGGTCATCATGGGTTTGTCCCGATCAAGAGCGGCGTCTTAACCCATCCTACGACATCCCCTCTCCGCGTGTCCGCGTCCCCCCCTCTCCGCGTCTTCCTCCCCCATCTCCCCCATCTCCCCCTTTCCCCCATTTCCCCCATCTCCCCCATCTCCCTGCACAGGCGTTGCATGCAACGCGGCTACTGCTGCTGCCGCTTGCGCATTCCGTCGCCACATCTCTGGCTTAATCCGCCGCAGGGCTGACGCGGGAAACCGCCGGTTCCACTCGGCTTCGGTCAGGTTGGCGAGGTCATCTAACCGGGGGGCGATGTTCTCTGGGTAGGGCTGAAACCCGTCTACGTCGGTTTCCTGCGCGAAGCGCTGATTCCAGGGGCAGACGTCCTGGCAGATGTCGCACCCGGCCACCCAGTTGTTGAGACGGGCTGCGATCGCACCCGGCAATTCTGCATCCCGATTCTCAATCGTATGGTAAGCAATACAGCGATTGGCATCGACCACCCCCGGCGCGCGAATCGCCTCGGTGGGGCAGGCGTCTAGGCAGCGGGTACAGGTGCCGCAGTGGGCGGTGTGGGGGGCATCAGGAGACAGGTTGAGGGTGGTGAGAACTTCTCCGAGAAACACCCAGGAGCCATAGTCGCGGGTGATCACGTTACCGTTTTTGGCAACCCAGCCCAGCCCAGCCTGCTGTGCCCAAAACTTGTCTTGGATCGGTCCTGTATCGGCGTAGTACCGGGTTTGAATCGGTTCATTCCGGGGTCTATCTTGAGTCTCGCCCTGGGCTTGCAGCCAAAGAGAAAACTGCTTGAGTTTTTTGTGTAAAATGCGGTGGTAGTCGCGCCCCCAGCCGTAGCGAGAGATTTTTGCATATTGCTGGCCAACCGGTCGGGAATGGGGGGTGTAGTAGTTAAGCGCAAGGCAAATAATTGACCGGGCAGCGGGCATCAGCTGACGGACATCCTGGCGCTTGGGGTTATTCATCCAGGCCATATCCGAGTGAAAGCCCTGGGCGAGCCATTCCTGCAAGGCGGCCTGGGTAGATTGCTCAGCGTCGGTGGGGGTGGGTGCGATCGCAGCAATGCCGACATTATGAAAGCCAATCTCGAGGGCTTTAGTGTGGATGCGCTGGCGCAGCCTCTCCGCAAAAGAATCACGAGGGATGAAAGACATGCTTGCTAACCTTCACTGCGAGCAGCTGTCTGGGCATCTTTTTCAGGGGTAGGAGAAGTCAGTGGCGAAACCGCCCTTCCCTGAGAAACGATTTCTGGAGAGAGAACCGCCTGCATCACCGCCCGGTGCTGACGCTTGAACCCATAGCGCTCCTCATGCTCAACAATGTTTTGCATCTCTTCCGAGAGCGCCGCTTCTGGGATCACTTCAAAGCCTAAACTCTCGTAAAACGGAATATTCCAGGGGGTATAGCGAAACGTAGTCAGGGTTACTAGCCCAAATCCCTGGGTTTGGGCATAGTCGCATACGGTACGCATCAGAGCTGTCCCTATCCCAAGGCGCGCATAGCTGGGCAACACATCGATCTCGACAATAAAAAAACTCTTTAGCAGCGGTCTGCCCACCACAAATCCAATCGGCTGAGCATCAGCAAACCTATTGATCTGAGACTCAGCAGTCGCCACCCAAAGCTGACCCGCAGACTGAGCGCGTAGCAAAAACGGTAGCGACACAATCTCGTCTAGCTTGTCAGAGGTCAGCTCTAGCTCAGAGAGATAGCCATAAAACAGCTGAGCCGCAGCTCTCTCAATGGCTGGCAGCTTGCCAACCTCACCCCGTTCAGCCAAACGAATAAGGTATTGCATATCAATAAAAGGTCATAGTCACGCCGCAGCGCTCACGGCAAAACCGGCCTCTGCATTTTATACGCAGGGGCTATTTTTCGCTTTAGATTGCTCGTCGGCCAAAGTCTCGAGTTCATCCCGGTTGCCCCCTAGATTCGGAAAACGACCAGAATTTTCTAAACATGAACCCAAGTTATCAAGCCAAACCCCGCCAGCAGGTCGGTTTCAACAGACGATTTACAAAAAAATCAGCTGTCCAACCCTTTGCCCGCAAGCCTGCCCGCAAGCTCTTAAAACTGTCAAGCAGCATCTGCGCCATCCTCGGCGGTAGCCTACTCGCATCCAATATTGCTACGAGCGGATATGGATTCTTACTACTTTCACTGAGCTCTAGCCAGCTGCTAGTCGCCAGCCTGCTAGACAAAGATGCCAGCATGACCCTCTATGCAGGCTCCGTATTTTTATTTGTTGATTGCTTAGGAGTCTACCGATGGATACTCAGCTAGCCGGCGTAGCAAAACCAAAACAAACCCCCATAAGATTTGCACAGATAACGCTTCAAGACGCCATCGCCAGCCTCAATTTAGACGAACCCGACCAGATTCCGCTGATGATTCGGCTGGTTGAAAACCCAGACAGCCCTATTGCCTTACCGGGCAATATTGACCTACGTGCCCACGACTGCTTGCACATTTTGCTCAACCGTGGCGTTTCCCTGGCAGATGGCACAAGTGCGGTCCCCGCGTTGCCGCGTTGCCGCGTTTCTGAGTCAATCTCAATTTGAGCAAGGTTTTTTCGGTAACACTAACTACTGTTTGCTGCTAGCTGAGTTGATATAACTAACCAAACTAATCAAGATTGCCTCTAGGGTTCCGATCGGCGTCAGAGCAGCATGCGCCCGATGTCTGGACCGAGAGGGGCCGCCAGCTATCTGGTACACGGCGGGATAAAAACCCGGGAGAGTCCTTAACAGGCTATTACGTCTTGTTAAGTCTCTCCTGGGTTTTTTTAACTTTTATGGGTTCAGGTGGCTGATATCTTGATTGACGTAAACCCAAGCTTGTCCACACCTAAGCTTGCTCACACCTATCTGCCCCACCTATGACGAATTCTCCACTGTTTCAAAGCCCTGACGGCTCAACCGAAGCCAATCGAGCCCTCGAACGTGAGGCACAGCTGCCGATGACGGGTTGGCAACAAGAAGTCTCCCGGGGGTTAGAGTATGGCTTAGAGGCGGCAGAGAGTATTCGCGATCGCACCATCCCCACCTTCTCTCGGGGTGAGCTGCCCCACTACGCGGGCATCAACACCTTTCTCAAAGCCCCCTACGTCGAAGACGTCCGCAAGGTCGGCGAGTACGACATCGCGATCATGGGCGTGCCCCACGACTCAGGTACCACCTACCGTCCCGGCACTCGCTTTGGCCCCCAGGGCATTCGCCGCATCTCGGCCCTCTACACCCCCTACAATTTTGAGCTAGGCATTGACCTGCGCGAACAAATCACCCTCTGCGACGTCGGGGACGTATTTACCATTCCTGCCAATAACGAAAAATCTTTTGACCAGATCTCTAAGGGCGTTGCCCACGTCTTTAGCTCCGGTGCGTTCCCCATCATTCTAGGCGGCGACCACTCCATCGGCTTTCCTACCGTGCGCGGCGTCTGCCGTCACCTTGGCGACAAAAAAGTCGGCATCATCCACTTTGACCGCCACGTCGATACCCAAGAAACCGACCTCGATGAGCGCATGCACACCTGTCCCTGGTTCCATGCCACCAACATGAAAAACGCCCCCGCCAAAAACCTGGTGCAGCTCGGCATCGGCGGCTGGCAGGTACCCCGCCAGGGCGTCAAAGTCTGCCGAGAGCGCGCCACCAACATTCTGACCGTCACCGACATTACTGAGATGGGCCTAGAT
>JBCBZL010000379.1:0-4003 GCA_039815385.1 Cyanobacteria bacterium P01_A01_bin.114 | reverse complement strand
GCTCAGAGCACTCCCAACAGTAACTTTTGTGCCGAGTGTGGGGCAAAGCTGTAGAAACTTCAGAAAAACGGCCTGTCCCCCTTGTTAGCAGGGCACTAGCAGGGTAGGATATTGCACAATTTCGCATAATTTCTATCCCCCAGCAGCTGGGCCTAGCTCAAAGAGATTTGGGATCGTTTTTAGGCGCTCTTTATTCAGGGCTCTTTTAAAGCCTATGCTGACTAAGTCGAGCGCAGTTGCTGAACCCGCTGCTAGTAGGGTCACGCTGTTTTGAGCCGAAGGCTTTGGTCGCGCTGCTTTGAATGAGCGTTCTGATCGCTTTGATCTTTGAGCACTCTGAATCTTTGATCGCTTTGATCTTTTGATCGCTTTGATCACAGTGTGATTAGGCTGGGCACCTTATGATGATGGGGGCATGTGAAATGATGTGGTGTGTGAGCAAGGAGTAACTGCGTGGCCTTAGCCTTCAAAATAGATCCAGATACACAGGCAGAGTCTCGCCGGAGACACTTGCAGGCTGCTGACTCAAAACGTTCAGACGATAATAATAAGGTTGCGCTTTTACCCCAGGTGCCTCAACCCGCCAAGCGGGTGAGTATCGCAGCCGATGCGCCCACAGTTACCGAACTGCCTAAAAAGAAACCGCAGCTGCCGCTGTGGCTGACGATACTGGTTCGGCTCCAGCAGGGCTCTACCGTCGTCACGGGAGGGCTTGTTGCAGCGGCTCTGGTGATTTATAGCTGGACAGTCTACGTCGATAAAATGGTGGGGCGCACCTATTTGCAACTAGAAGCCCTCCGTACCGAAAACCAGCAGGTCACCACCGCTAACGAAACCCTCAAGCACAACATTGCCCAGCAGGCAGCTGAAGCAGGAGCCGGATTTAAGCCGTTTCATCCAAAGCATGCTATCTTTCTAGACTCGGCTCCTAGCCGTCTACCGTCGTCTTTTGCAGAGGCCGAAAAGGCTGCCCCAGAAACTCAATCAAAATCTCAATCAGAGACTCAGCCAGGGGGCAACCCAGATATAGACGCTGCCGAGGCAACGATGCCGTATCCTTTGGGATATTAATTTCTCAAAAACCCTCACGCTCATGGTGCCAACAACCCCTTCGCGCGCGCGCCACCGTCGCCGCCGCTCTCTACGGAAAGGACGGTCACTCTCGCCTCGCGGGCGTTTGGTTACGGTTTGGGGGATTTTACTGATGATGATGGTGGGGCTCGCGGCCAAGCTAGCCCATTTGCAGCTAAAGCAAGGGGCTACGCTGAAGGCCCTTGCTGAGGCTCAGCAAGCAGTTTATACCGTACCTTTGGCAGCGCGCCGACCCATGGTCGATCGGGCGGGTAATGTTCTGGCCGTTGATCGCATTGTCTATGCGGTCTATGCTCACCCCGCTATCTTTCGTCGCAACCCAAGGAGCGTGGCCGAAACCTTAGCCCCAGCTTTAGAAAAGTCGACAGACGTTTTACTCAGAGAGTTTGCCACCCAAGAGACCGGGATCAAAATTGCCACTGATATTTCTGAAGAGCAGGCTGAGCGAATTCGTCGGCTGCGGCTCGATGGGATTGAGCTGGTTGCAAGTCAGCGGCGATTTTATCCGCAGCAGGCGCTTTTTTCTCAGATTGTGGGCTATATCAATATTGATGGCGAGGCTACAACAGGTCTGGAATATAGCCTGGAAGAGCAGCTGCGCTACCCTCAGAGCGAGATCGATAATAAGCGGTGGATCTTACAGCCCGATACCGCCACTAAAGATAGTCTGCGATTGCAGTTGACCCTTGACAGTCGACTCCAGCGGGTTGCTCAGCGCAAACTTGAGGAAACCGTCATCGCCCACAGCGCCAAGCGGGGGGCCTTGATTGTCATGGATGCCCAAGACGGGGCTATCTTATCCATGGCGATGACGCCAACGTATGACCCCAATCGATATTACGAAGCTGAGGTAGAGCAGTTTAAGAACTGGGCGATCAGCGACATGTACGAACCCGGTTCGACATTTAAGCCGATCAACGTTGCGATCGCGCTGCAAGAAGACACCATTGGCCCCGATGATTATGTCTACGACGAGGGGCGACTGCAGTATGACGAATGGATCATCCAAAACAACGACTATGCCAGCATCGGCGGTCGCGGCTCAATGTCAATTACGGATGTGCTGCGCCACTCCAGCAACGTGGGCATGGTACACATCATGGAAACAATGCAGCGGTCTACTTACTATGAATGGCTGAGCCGTCTGGGGTTGGGAGAAGTGACCGGCATTGAGCTGCCCGCCGAATCTCCGGGGCAGCTTAAAAGTCGAGGGCAGTTTGTTAATAGTGCGGTAGAAGCCGCCACCACCTCGTTTGGCCAGGGGTTTTCACTGACCCCGATTCAGCTAGTGCAGCTGAATGGAGCCTTAGCAAATGGAGGGCAGCTAGTCACCCCCCATATCGTGCGCGGGCTCGTAGACCCAGCCGGAGAGCTACAGTGGCAGCCACCGCGCCCCACCCCCAAAACAATTTTTTCGCCCGAGACCACCCACCGTGTCATCCAAATGATGGAAGCGGTTGTTGCCAGCGGCTCGGGCGAAGCTGCCCAACTCTCAGACTATCGGATTGCAGGAAAAACCGGCACGTCTCAAAAAGCCAACGAGTATGGCGAATATGGGGACGAGCGGATCACCAGCTTTGCGGCCATTTTGCCCGCAGATAACCCTCGCTATGTGATCTTAGCGGTGATTGATGAGCCTTACGGGGAAGAGGCTTACGGCGGCTCGGTCGCCGCCCCCCTGGTTAGAGCCGTCGTAGAGTCCCTAGTAGTGCTAGAAGCCATCCCACCCGGAGCAGCCACTGGTGAGTAGTGCCGCCATTTAATCGAACAGCACGCTCTCAAGCTGCTTGACGGCACTTTCTAAATCATCGTTGACGATTTGAATGTCAAATTCGCTAGCCGCTGCAATTTCTACCTGGGCACGCAGGAGACGTTTTGCGATCGCAGCTTCCGAATCTTGCCCCCGCTGACGAATGCGAGACTCTAACGCGTGAAAAGACGGCGGCATGACAAAAATTTGCAGCGCCTCAGGCAGGGTTTGGCGAACCTGGCGAGCCCCTTCTAGCTCAATCTCTAGCACCACCCACCGGCCCTCCTGGATCTGCTCTGCCAGTGATTTAGCAGGGGTACCATAAAAATTACCAGCAAATTCTGCCCACTCTAGCAGCTCGCCCCGTTCAACCATCTGACTAAATGCGTCACGGCTGACAAAGTGGTAGTGCCGACCGTCGATCTCCCCTGGCCTAGGCTGACGCGTTGTCGCAGAAACAGAGAGTTGCAGGTCAGGATGCCGCTCTAGCAGCTGTCGCAGCAGCGTCCCTTTGCCGACGCCGCTGGGGCCAGTGAGAACAATCAGGCGGCCTGAGCGAATCGGCCCCCCAGGGGAGTCATCGCCCCTCCTCGTCTCAACTTCTAGCACGGCAGACGGATTTTCGGGCATGACAGTCATAGAGGTTGGCTCATCGAAAATCAAATATCGGACAAATCAAATATCGGGCAAATCAAACAGCACCGTCGTCATATATCGGTCGGCCCATTCTGCGCCAAACGCCTTTTCTAAAATACGGCGAGTCTTATCATTTTGCCGCTGTTTGCAACAGTAGCGCTGCTGCCCAGCAAAAATATCAGCGCGATTGTGGGGGGTAGGCAACTGGGTCGCCGCCTGTTTGCAGTGGACCGTCAGATATCGCTCTACCTTATCGATAAAACGGTTGGACTCTAGCACATCGGCAGGTCTGACAAAACAGCATAGGTCTGAAAAAATATCACCCCATTCTGGAAGAGTGCGAGGTTGCGAAAAAGCCTCCTGGGCTTCTCCCGAGAGCGACTGTCGATAGTCGCTTGGCAGCCCCAACGGACTCACGGGTGATAGATCAACGATGGCTGCGCTGAGCTGCCCCCGCGCCCCCACCAAATCACATCCAAAAATAGGCAAAGCATACTCGAGTCGCGGAAACATCACGCAGTGCAG
>JBCBZL010000074.1:0-16615 GCA_039815385.1 Cyanobacteria bacterium P01_A01_bin.114 | reverse complement strand
TACCAGCGAGGTGAATGGGGCATCGATAGCCCCGTTGCCACCACTTCATTGCTCTGCACATCAACAACACAGCCACCCGCTACCCGCTGATCGCGCCAGCCGTCGGCGACATCACTCTGGCTCACCACAGTTACATAGGCAGGTCGCCCATCCTTAATCGCTAAGCCATTCAAATGGCAGCGATCTTCGGCGGCCAGCTTAGAAATAAACGGCGGATGCCAGAGTGGACAAAAACTATGGGTCTCACTGGGAGCTGCCAAACAGCTAAATAGCGTGTTGACAAACACCACCCCCGGCTTACATTGGCGCTCGCCTAGCAGCGATGATGTGAGCGCGCAACCTGCTGTCACTGGGGCAATATCGTGGATGTCTAAGTCGCCGGTAATGTAGCTCATCTGAGGTACATACAAGGCATCGTAGCCAGCCGCCATTTGCCCAGCTTCCAGGACATTTTCTAACCGCCATAGCTGATAGAGCGAGCTCATATAGAGACTGCGACCCAGCACACACAATCCCATGCAGCGCTCAAAGGTACGCTCAAAAATAGAGAGGCGACCATCGGGTTGTAAACCGACTAAAAAGAATTTACCGCCTTGATAGGTCGTAAACCCTAAGCTAATGGATTGTTCAGAGAGCCAGGCTGTCAACTGTCGCGACCCCGTCAGTTCAAGTGACGGTTTGGTCGGCACAGATAAAGAATGGGTCATTGAGGTTTCTTGCTATAGGAAAATACCTTCAACCGCTATTGATGAACTCAGATTAGGGAACTCAGGGTTGAGGCTAATTAATGAAAAGGTGATACTTGCCTGCTAGTGCAGGGGTAGAGGCGTCTCAAATAATACTGTCTGTGGATTAATACTGCCGATGAACTAGTACTGTCCTAGACAGAGCGTGACGGGCAACCTGATTATCTCTACTTACTCATCTGCTAACTGGGCATCACTTTCACAAACTCGCTGATATTGTTACAAAAGTTTATATTTCCTTGACGGAAGTCTAGGGTTCATCTAGTAGTTCATCAGCCATGCCAGCCCTATCGCCACCAGTGCCCCAATCAGCGTGTTGATAATATTAACCACGTCGTGGGTGAGCCCTGGAATTTTGCCTTCGATCGTGGCTCCGATCAGGCTCTCGAGGGTGGTGGCAATGAAGGCTGCGATCGCACAAATCACAATCCCTATCGGGGCAATAAACCCAATCGCCCAGGCAAATACCGCCAGTAAAATAGAGCCCACAATGCCAGCCAGGGTACCCTCTAGGCTCACAGCCCCCTCGGTGCCCCTCGGTACCGGTTTGAGCGTTGTGATCAAAAAGGTTCGCTGTCCGTAGGCTTTACCGACTTCGGTGGCCGAGGTGTCTGAAAGTTTCGTCGCCAGGCTGGCCACCATCCCCAATATCAGCCAGCTTGCCCAGGGGGCCGCGCCTCCCCCCAGCTTGCCCCCCATTACCAGCAGCGCACAAACCGCCGCGACCAAGGCTGAACCCCATACATTACCGGGGCCGCGCACGCCCCCTCGGTCTTCGGCAATCCCAGCGGCTTCTTTCTGAGCAAACCCGACCTTCGTGACTGCCGAGCCCACGGCAAAATAGGCCATCGTGATGGCAAAGGCCTGCCAACCCAGCGCCCCCCACAGCAGCACCCCGAGTACCCACGCGTTGAGATAGCCCAGCGGCGTTAGCAGTTTTTTGGGCAGCCCAAATGCGATCGCCAACAGCCCCGTATTAATGCCCACGGCAAGCACCCAAGGATTTGTCTGATTCGCTAGCCCAAACACCTTCAACCTCCCAGCCTTCAGTCGGTGATCATCCTGTAAAGTTACCGCTTAGGACGGTAACTTTAACTACCCTTTACATCTTCTTTCAAACAGGTTAACTTGGGGCAGTGAAACCTGGTTCATGGTTTCGTTGTTCATCTGCTTACTTAGGCACCTGTTTGCCAGGGCCTTCTTTACAGGGCATCTCTTATCCGACATCTGATGATGTCTTCGGCATCTAAATATCCGTATCGTTTAGAAGCGTATCGTCTGAAAGTGGCTGACTTGTCCAAAAGTAACTTATTCGCAATGAAGGGTTCTCAAAGTCAGCTTATATCGTCCGGCCCAAAGAGCCTCGACAAACTAGCGACAGATAGACTCTGATTAGAGATCCTCTGATTAGAGATCCTCAAAGTCTATATGCTGATGGCTGAGGGTAGCTTGTTCCCGGTAGTTAGGCACCTTTGTTCCCAGATTTTTTGAAACCTCTGATTCCGATGCTTGCTGATGATGGCTAGTCATGACCAAGTATCAGAGACCAAGTATCAGAGACACAGAGTTTAGTCGCCTAATTGGGTTACCTGAATACCAATAAAATATTTTACTGAGCATCCCTCTAAAAGGGCACTCACGAGCAGGCTATTTCTCGAATGAGATAGCCCCGAATAAGATGTCTAAAGCCTGTCTTAGACGCCGCTAATTGCAGTTGTCGGCTGAGTCCTAATGTCGGCTGAGCCCTAAGCTGCCTATAGCTAGCAACGCGCTGCTAGCTAATCTGAGTTGTTTGTTTCAAGGCCTCAGCTTACGCTTTAAAGCCTGGCCGCAGACTGCTTAGTAGTACCTGAAATCGTTCTCACTTTATTAGACTCAGGGACGCTTATCTACCTTAATTCGCTGGTGATTTTTCCAATTTACCAAAGTTTTGAGGACACACTATGGCAAGTCTTTTAAACAAAATCAGCACGCCTGAGCTGCTCGAGAACACGTCCAGTAAAACTCAGTTTGAGAATGCGATGAGCAGCCAAGCTGGATCTAACTGTGGTTGTCTAAGCTGTAAAGTTGCAGCCCAGGCCGATGGCTCAGGACGCAACACTTTCACAACCAGCGGTGGCGGGGGTGTGGGTCAGTTTAACGCGGGCTCAAATAAGTGGTCTCAGTCCGGGCTTGGCAGTCCTGTTGATATCTCTTATGCCTTTGACAATAACCTATCGCTCAACGGCATTTCTACGACCAAAGCCAAGCAGCTCTTTAATAAAGCGCTTGATGTTTGGGCAAAATATAGTCCTCTCAATTTTGTCGAGATTCAAGATCCGGGTAACGGACGTGATGTCGATATTTTGGTGCAAGATGAGTTTATTGATGGTCGTGGCAGCACCCTGGCCTTTGCCTTTTTCCCAAGGGGGGGCGATATTACCTTCGACGATGGTGAACAGTGGGGTGAGAGTCTCTTTTTAGAAACGGCTGTCCATGAAATTGGCCACAGTCTGGGCTTGGGCCATGAAAGCGGTAAGCCCGCAATCATGAATCCAAGCATACAAAACCGATATCGCAATCAGTCAGAGCCCTTTTTGCTCGATGACGACATTGCTGGCATTCGGGCGCTCTATGGCAGTGGCAAAGGCTCTGTCAAAACATTAGGCGGCTCCCCCACGCCCTCTCCTACGCCCTCTCCTACGCCTTCCCCCACGCCCTCTCCTACACCTTCTCCTACGCCCTCTCCTAATCCCTCACCCCGACGGCGCGGTAACTTGGTGGTCAACGGTAACTTTGAAAAGAATTCTCTTGCTCAGAATGAGTTTGGTGTCTTTAACCGTATTGAAGGCTGGACAACGACTTTTGGCAGAGGAATTCAACTGGACAAGCGCACCAACGAGTTTGGCAAGGCTGGTAAGGGCAAAACCTGGGTTGAGCTTGACAGCTATGGCAACAGTGGCATGCAGCAGCGCTTAAATACTGACGCTGACCAAACCTATAACCTATCGTTTAAGTACAGTCCCCGCCCAGGCAACAGTGCCAACAGCAATCGCATTCAGGTGTTTTGGGATGGCAAGCTAGTAGACACGGTAACGGGTCAGGGCAATCAGCAAAATGACTGGAAGCGCTTTAATTATCAGGTGAAGGGGGGCAGCGGCACTCAAACTAATCTGGAGTTTCGCGCCGCAGGAGCCAGTGACAACTTTGGCGGCTTTATTGATCGAGTTGTTGTCAAACAACAAGCGGAAGCCATGGCTGCGATTACAGAAGAATTGACCCAGGGTAGTCGCTCATCTAATCCGCTGCCAGAGTCTCAAGAGACAAGAGCTACGGCATATCAAGCCGGGCTGCCCACCGCCGAGATGGCTTTGCCAACAGCTGATTGGGTTTGATCTGTTTCTCTTATCGTCTTTAAGCCTCTTTACCCGCTTTGAAAGGGCTACTGTGTATGCGCAGGTCATTGGTGAGTTGCCATGTGGGTTTGAGCGTACACAGCAGCCTCAAAGGGGGATAGGCCATTACAGCAGAGTGTGATACCAAATCCGATCTAGCTACCCCGAAAACAGGCTAAGCTAGAGTATGCCTAGAAAACTCCATGTTGAACCTCACTTTTCAGTGAGTGAACTGAAAATCCGCTACCGAGAGAGCCGCGATCCGATTGAGACTCGTCGGTGGCAATTGATTTGGCTGGTATCCGAGCATCAAAGCTTGACCGCATCAGCGGCAGCCGTGGGACTCAACTATGACTATGCTCGCGATATCGTTCGAGCCTACAATACCGAGGGGGCGGCGGGATTGTGCAATCGGCTCAAAGCGAATCGCCCAGAGCGTTCCTCGACGGCTTTGCTCAGCCAGGCGCAATGCAAAACCCTGCGAGCCCGTCTGCAAACGCCGCCTGGCGATGGGGGCGTTTGGAGTGGCCCTAAGGTGGCTAAAGAGATCGCTCGGATGACCGGTCGCGAGCAGGTATGGCCTCAACGCGGTTGGGAATATCTCAAAGCGCTGGGCTATTCGTGTCAACAGCCTCGCCCGCGTCACACCCAAGGCGATGCGATCGAGCAAGCCGCCTTCAAAAAAAGCTGCCTGAACGTAAAGCCGAGCTAGAAAAGCAGTTTCCCACGGCCACCGTTGAACTGTGGTCTTTCGATGAGCATCGGTTGGGACTCAAACCGATTGTGAGAAAGGTCTGGGCACCCATCGGTGAGCGTCCGATTGCTGCGGTCAACTATCGCTATGAGTGGACCTATCTCTATGGCTTTGTCCCTCCTCAGACCGGAGACACCGAGTGGTTCATCTTGCCTCGAGTCAACACCGCCTGGTTCACTCAAGCCCTCAAAGCCTTTGCTCAAGCGGTCGGGGCCGGGCCTGACAAACGCATTCTGCTGGTCGTCGATGGGGCGGGTTGGCATCGGAGTCAGAAGCTGGAGGTGCCTGAGGGGATCCATTTGGAGATATTGCCGCCCTATTCCCCTGAACTTCAGCCAGCAGAGCGGCTTTGGCGACTGGCCGATGAACCTTTGGTAAACCGCTGTTTTGATCAGATTGGCGAGCTTGAAGACATCCTGGCTGAGCGATGTCGCACCCTGCTGACAATGAACGATGAGATTCGCGCCTTAACCCACTATCACTGGTGGCATCGCACCCCCTATCCACCATTTCCACTATCGCTCAATTTCTGCACAAAGGCTTGATGCTCGGGTGAGGTCAGACCGGTTTGTAACTCATTCAGGACGTCAAACATATTCCCGGATAGCAGAGCGGGTACTGCGAGCCACAGTCCTGGAAACGTGCTGCTTCGGATGATGCCCTCAGCGTCTGGTTCGATGAGTATAAGGCTCTAACCGGAGATGCCACGTAAACGATTCCTTCAATCAGTTCGGCTTTGAATTTTTCGGGGGTGGCTTCGTAGCGACGCTCAAACTCTGCTCGTGTTAAGCGATCGCCACTTTCTAGGGCTGGAATTGGGATGGAGCGGGCCGGCTGCTGCAAGACCATTGGGCAGTTTCTCAGAGTAGGCTCTCGCCTCATTATAGCGGCGCTGCCCGGCGCAGGTTTAGAGTCTGCAATTAGATAACATCCTACTTCTTATGGAGTGTAAGGTGATTGGTGATTGGTGATTGGTGATTGGCGTTTTCGGACAAGTCACAAATAGCCAATAACAAGTCACCAATAACGCCCCCCTTGGATAGCCTAAAACCTCTTCTGCTGACCTGGGAGCGTACTTTATTTTTGCGCCGATCCCTAGTCCGCCCACTGGCGCAGCAGATTGGCCACGCTTTTTGAAATCAGATCAAACTCGTCCGTTTTGCCATGCCTGGTAAACAGCGACCGTCGGGCGGTATCGAGATCAAATAACAGCTCGCGCTGGGCCGGATCTCGCACCCAGCTCTGTACCCAACCTACTGCGACTAGCCTTACCCCCTGAGTAACCTTGTTTACCCGGTGTAATGCTGAGGAAGGATAGATAATGGCTGAACCCGCAGGTAGCTTATAAACCTGTTCATCGTCGGCTCCTTCGATCACGAGTTCGCCACCGTCATACTCTTGAGGATGATTGAGAAACACCGTGAAGGAAACGTCTGAGCGCCACTGCCCCATCAGGGCATTGTCAGCATGGGTGCCGTAGGCCATGCCAGACTCGTATCGACTGAGCAGCACAGTGTGGATGCGCTTAGGGCGCACCGCTGCCTGGAATAGCGGGTTGCCACTTAGGATCGTAATGATCTGTTCGCGCGGGGCTTTGGCATCGTCAGCCTTGAGTTGTTGGTTATGTTTGACCTGTTTGGCATACCATCCGGCGGTGGCTTTGCCGTCGATAAACTCAGCCGTTTTTAACTGAGTCAACAGCTCAGCCCGTTGCTCAGCCGAGAGCAAGTCTGGGATCTTAAAGCGCATGGGAGCCTATTTCCAGCCAGCGCGATCGGCGAGTTTGATCACTTCTGGATTGTTGCGCCCGTAGGCGGCAACATTGACCTCGTCTACCTTAAAGTCGCCCAGCTCGGCAATCACAGGATCGAGCTCAATATTGTCTACTACTGGATACTCATTGTTACGCTCAGCAAAAACTGTCTGGGCATCGGGGCTGACCAAAAATTCGAGGAATGCGATCGCATTTTCCTGATTCGGAGCCCCAGCCACAACGCCAGCTCCACTAATATTCACATGGGTCCCCCGATCGTCTTGATTCGGAAAGAAGATGGCTGTTTTGCCAATCACATCTTGATTTTCTGCATCGTCAGACTTTGCTAAGCGCGCCCAGTAATAGTGATTGACAATGGCCACATCACATAGACCCGCCGCGACCGATTTGATCTGATCGACATCGCCGCCTTCCGGCTGACGAGCAAAATTGTTCACCAGCCCTTCGGACCAAGCTTCAGTGGCCTCAACCCCTTCGGTTTCAACCATAGAGCCGAGCAGAGACTGGTTATAGATATTTTCAGAGCTACGAACGCAAACCCGCCCTTCCCAGTCAGGCTCCGCCAGCGCTTCATAGGTTGACAGCTCTGATGGCTCGACGGTGTCAACGTTATAGACCAGCACCCTGGCCCGCTTGGTCAAGCCAAACCACAGCCCATCCGGATGGCGCAGATTTTCAGGCACTGCGGTCTCTAACACCTCAGAGTCAACCGGCTGCCAAACATCGGCCTCTTCGGCCCGCCATAGCCGCCCGGCATCTACCGTGATAAACACATCAGCAGGGCTGTTGGCTCCCTCACCTTTGATGCGTTCGATCAGCTCATCTGATTTACCTTCGACCAAATTGACCTGAATGCCGGTTTGCTCAGTAAACTGCTCATAGAGGGCATCGTCTATGTCGTAATGGCGAGCAGAGTACACATTGACCACTCCATTTGCGACAACGCCATTCGCTTCAACCTCATTTGCCTCGATACTTTCCCCGGCTTCTTGCGACTGATTAGCACAGCCAAGGGTTGACAAAAGCCCGACAAATACGATGGAACCGACTAGGTTTCTGTGATTAAGCTGCATTGAATTGGTGTCTTTTTTATAGATAGCTAGATACTGATAGGGCTATTTTAATGCAATTTATTATCATCTTGAACACAATTAGCCTGATAAAGGGCTTTACTCAGCGTTCTTAGCTTATTGAGATTAACATTCAATTCGGCTCTGACCATACTCGACCCGCATCATCGGCCTAGGGTTTGTATATCCATATCTCCCGTAAACCACACCCAGATTGAAGCCTTGAGTTTTTATCGGAGGGCAAACTGCGGTTCTGGGTGTGGCCAAGGGTTAACGATGAGAAAGAAAATATTCTCAATAAATATTTTTTATGGAGATCATTAAAGCAAACAGGTGCTAACTAAATAGATATTTCAGTGAGACTCTATATTGTAGAATCCTCTCTAGGAAAGGATTCTACAGGAATTCAAGAAAATCTAGTTAACAATCAATCTCAATAATGATAGGCTGCTTGCATAGCCCTTTATTAAATCTCACAGAAAGGAAGCAACCTATGAAACTCTCACGGCGAGCGTTTATCGTCGGTAGCTCGGCTGCGGCTGGTTTCGCAGCGGCTCAGGTCATCCGTCCTAGAGCGGCCACTGCCCAGACAGATGTGGTTAATCTGTACTCTTCACGTCACTACAACACCGATGACGAACTCTATGACGAGTTCACCCGTCAGACCGGAATCCGGGTGAATTTGCTAGAAGGAAAGGCCAGTGAGCTGATCGAGCGTCTCAAGGCAGAAGGGGATAGCACCCCTGCCGATGTCTTTATGACGGTGGATGCGGGGATGCTGTGGCGGGCTCAGGAGGCCGGTATCTTTGCCTCAGTCTCGTCTGACACGCTAACGCAGCAGATTCCAGAAAATCTGAGACACCCTGAGGGATATTGGTTTGGGGTTTCTAAGCGGGCTCGGGTGATTATGTACAACAAAGATCGCGTAGACCCGGCAGATCTCTCCACCTATGAGGATCTGGCTAGCCCTGAATGGCGCGGCAAAATTCTAATTCGGTCTTCGGACAATATTTATAATCAGTCGCTGGTGGCTTCTCTGATTGAGGCGAATGGTTTGGAGGCCACCGAAGCCTGGGCAAGAGATTTTGTCAGCAACTTTGCTCGCCCGCCCGAGGGGAACGATCGCGCCCAGATTGAAGCTGCGGCTGCCGGGGTCGGGGATATTGCGATCGCAAACACCTACTACCTACCTCGCTATGCCAAGGATGAAGACCCCGCCAAGCAAGAGATTTTTGACCAGATTGGTGTCTTTTTTCCGAACCAAGACGGGCGCGGCACCCACGTGAATATTAGCGGGGCCGGAGTCGTGGCCTCTAGCCCTCGCCGAGACAACGCCATTCAGTTTCTAAACTATTTAGCCGGTGACGATGCCCAGGCCTTTTTTGCCCAGGGCAATAATGAGTATCCCGTTGTGGAAGGCACTGAAGTTGACCCCGTAGTGGCTAGTTTTGGCACCTTCGAGGCTGATACCGTCAACGTGGCCACCTACGGCGAGCGGCAGGCAGAGGCTGTGCAGCTGATGGATCGAGTGGGGTGGGTGTAAGGATAGTGGGTAGAGGGAATTGGGTAGAGGGAATTGGGTTAGAATCCACTACCCACTACCCGCTACCCAGCCAGAACGTTGTATTTTAATCAGAATTTACCCATTAATCAGGATTTACCCAACCCAGCGGTGTAGCTAGCATCCAGTAAAGCTGTCGTGTCTTGGATGGTTGCTTATGCGCTGGCACCTGATTGGGTTGGGTTTGTTGACGACGGGTCTGGCTTGGGGGCTGCCCCAGAGCGTTGAGCTGACCCGCGCCACCGCGATCGCACAGTCATCTGCCTCAGCTTCAGATTCATCCTCAGATTCATCTTCGCTACAGGAAACGGGTGAGGCCCAGTATTACGGCGCTCAGCTACCGGCGGCGCTGGCGTCGTTTGAGACGCTGCTTGAGCAGCAGACTGCCGCAGGCGCTCGGTTGGGGCAGGCGGATGCGCTAATTTGGCTGGCCAAGGTTCATTTAGATTTGGGCCAGTACGATGCGTCGAGCGAGCGGGCGCAGCAGGCTCAGGCGATTTATCAGACGCTGCCAGACGGCGTGCTTGGTGAAGCAGCGTCGCTGCGGATACTGGGCCGCATTGCTCTAAACCTTTCGCAGTATGAGGAAGCCGGGCGGTATTTAGAGCAGGCTCGGGAGATTGAGACCCCGCTCAGTGAGGAGGGGAATGTAGCTGCCCGCAGCGGTTTCGGTGAAACCCTGATTTTGATTGGGACGCTTTATAACAGTCAAAATCAGGCAGCAGAGGCGGCTGACCTTTTGCAGCAGGCGCTGGCTATCCACCAAGCGCTGGGTAACCGCGAGCAGGCGGCCTGGGCGCTGATTGCCCTGGGCTTGAGTCAGCATCGCCTCGGGGAAAATGAAACGGCGCAGGCCTCGTTAGCGCAGGCGTTCTCCATCATTGAGGCTGAGGGGGTCGAGATCCTCAGGGGGACGGCAAATTTGATCTTGGGGCTGGTGCAGTATGACCAGGGGGAGACTGAGGCGGCGATCGCAACCCTAGAGCAGTCGCGATCGCAGTTCGAACAGCTGGGCAACCCCACCCTGATTGCCCTTAGCTTAGAAAACTTAGGCCGGTTTTATGCAGAGACGGGCGACCCCACCGCTGCGATTGAGACCTATCGGCAAGCCCTGGCGCTGCGAGAACAGGGCGATCAGGTACCTGCCCAGGTCAACCTGCTGGTGTTAATTGGAGGCGTATATCAGCAGCAAAGTCAGCTAGACGCCGCCCTGCCCTACTGGGAGCAGGCGCTATCGCTGCAGCAGGCGTTTGACCCTGAGGCCGCAGATACCGCTAGTTTGCTGTATTTGGTGGGGTCTACTTACAACTTAACTGGTCGCTCTGAGCAAGCGCTGCCCTATTTTCAAGCGGCGCTGACTATTCGTCAGGGGCTGGGCCAGACCGAAGAAGTCGCCAGCCTCTATAAGAACATCGGCTACGCCCACCAAAATTTGACCCAGTATGAGCAGGCTGTCACGGCCTATCAGCAGGCGCTGGCAGCCCAGGCAAGTCTGGGAGACGTCACTGAGCAGGTCGAACTGCTGGACAGTATCGGGCTTTTGCAGCGACAGCTCAACCAGCCCCAAGCGGCGCTTGAAACCTATCAGCAGTCGCTCAGCCTGGTTGAGACGATTGATAATCCCTTCTTAGAATCTGACATTCTCAGCAGTATGGCCCTCGCCCATGAAGATTTGGGAGAGTATCCCCAGGCGCTAGCGCTGTATTTGCGATCGCTCGAACTGCACGAAGCCTACATGGCCTCTATTGTGTTAGAAGAGGCTCCCTATGGCGGTTACATACTGTTGCTTACGGAGGCTACACTGCGTAACAACATTGCTGGCAACTATCTTGATACGGGCAATTATGAAAAGGCACTGAGCTTTTATAATCAGGCACTGGAGATTTCCCAGACCCTGGGCGATCGGCTAGGGGAAGCGAAAGCATTGAACAATATTGGCCTGGTTTACGACAGCCTCAGCCGCTATGACGAAGCCCTTGAGCTTTATCAACAGGTGCTCACCGTCGTCCGTGCCTCTCCTGAGAATGATGATTCGGGGGTCTCGACAGAGGTGGCAGCGCTGCGCCAGGGAAGCACGGATACCGACCAAACGCGCAGCCAATATCGGGGCTTAGAAGCCGTTGCCCTGAGTAACATTGCCTCTGTCAACAACAGCCGGGGTGAGTACAGTCAGGCGATTGCAGCTTATGAAGAGGTTTTGACGGTCGTTCAAGAGCTCAATGACAAAAGCCGAGAAGGGATTGCCCTCAACAATATCGGTACGGTTCATCTGAGCCAGGGAGACTATCCCAAAGCGATTGAACGACTTGAGCAGGCGGCGGCGATTTTCGAGACCCTTGGCAACGTCTATGGACAGTCGTTAGTCGCCGATAACCTGGGGACGGCTTATTCTAACCTGAGTGAGTACGACCGGGGGCTGACCTACCACCAGCAGGCGCTTGCTATCCGCCAGGAGATTACCGATCGCGAAGGGGAGGGGGTCACCCTCAACAACATCGCTGGGCTGTATCTGGATAAAGGAGACTCAACCCAGGCATTAGACTATTATCAGCAAGCATTGGCGATCTTTCAGGCCCTTGGGGCCCGTGACTCAGAGGCCACCACGCTAAACAGCATTGGCGTTGCTTACTCAAACCTGAGCGAGTATGCAAAAGCCCTGGACTATCATCAACAAGCTTATACCATTCAACAAGACATTGGCGATCGCGAGGGCAGCGGCACCAGCCGGATGAATGAAGGGGTTGTTTATCAGATCTTAGGTCAGTACGACCAGGCTCAGGCTGCTTATCAGCAGGCGCTAGCGGTATTTCAAGAGATTGGGGCTAAGCCCAATGAGGCAACAGCGCTGCATAATCTAGGAGCAGTCTACGACGATCTTGAAGAGTATCAACAAGCTGTTACCTACTACGAGCAGGCACTGACGCTGCGACAAACCATTGGCGATCGCACGGGCGAGGCGCTGTCGCTCAACAATCTGGGAGTGACGGCTCGCAATCAGGACAATAGCGCAGCGGCTCGACAATACTTTGAGCAGGCGTTAACCCTAGCTCAAAGTCTAGAAGTTCGCTCAGAAGAGGCCACTGCCTTGAGAAATCTGGGTCAGCTTGAGCAAGATCTTGAGGATTACGACCAGTCTGATGAGTTTTATCAGCAGGCGCTGGTGATTTTTCAAGAGATCGAAGAGCGGGCCAACGTCGCCCTAACGCTGGCTGATTTAGGCTCGCTTCAGCGCGATCGCAGCCAGCCAGAGGTTGCGATTGCGTTTCTAAAACGTTCCATCAACATCACCGAAACCATTCGCCAGGAGCTAACCAGCCTCTCGACCGAGCAGCAAAAATCCTACGCCGACACAATTTCTGACACCTATCGCGACCTGAGCGACCTGCTGCTGTCTCAGGGGCGAGTCATCGAAGCCCAGCAGGTTTTAGAGCTGCTTAAGGTTGAGGAGCTGCGAGACTATACCCGCAGCGCTGAAGTTGATGAGGGTGAAGCCGAGATTGCCCTCACCGCAACCGAGCAGCAGATTGTCGATCAGTACGGTAGCCTGATCGAATTTGGCCGCCAGGTCTATGACTGTCAGCGATCGCAGTGTGGCGACATCGCTGACCTCAGCCAGCAGCAGCGGCAGCTCGTCGCCCAGTATAACCAGCAGGTCAGCACCATTGTCAGCCAGATTCGCGACAATCGCGCCAGCGATGACGCCTTTAGCGATCCGCGCTACCTCAGCCAGAGCGCCCGCGCCATCGTCGATGCTGAGCCCGGCACGGTGCTAATTTATCCCCTGGTGATGGAAGATCGGCTGTGGGTAATGTGGGTGGCCCAGGGCGGCGTGGTCAGCAGCGTTGAGGTGCCCGTCTCGCAACAGGAACTGGGGGCAAAGGTGCTTGAGTTTCGCCAGCTGATCTCCACCCCTCGCTCTGATGTCGCTGAGCTACAGACCGTCTCTAAGCAGCTTTACGATTGGCTAATGCCGCCCCAGCTAAGAGCCGAGCTGGCCGACAACAGTATTAACAATCTGGTTTATTCCCTCGATCGGGTTACCCGCTATATCCCGATGGCGGCACTCTACGACGGCGATAGCTACCTGCTTGAAAATTACAGCATTTCCACCGTGCTCTCGGCCCAGCTGACCCAGGTGGATAAGACCCTGCCCCCCGGCTTAGACGGCGCGTCGGTACTGGCTCTGGGCGTCTCTGACTCAGTCAGCGGATTTTCACCGCTGCCCAACGTCCCCCAGGAGCTAGAAACGATTGTAAAAGAAGGCGCTGATGATGCAAACGGGGTGATCTCTGGCCAGTCTTTTCTAAACGACGGCTTTAACTTTGACGCCCTGGCCAACAATCTCTTTAACCATCGCATTCTACACCTGGCCACCCACGGCAAGTTTGAATCTGGTGCGCCCAGCGACTCATATTTACTGCTAGGCAATGCTGAGAAACTCACCCCCGATGAGATTACGACCCTCTACTTAGGCGATACCGATCTAGTCGTCCTATCTGCTTGCGAGACTGCCCTGGGTGGCCCCGATGCCGAAGGCGTTGAGATTGCGGGCCTCGGCTATTTCTTTTTAGAAGCCCAGGCCAGTGCCGTGTTGGCCTCTCTCTGGCAGGTTAGCGATGCCAGCACGAGTTTGCTTATGCAAGACTTTTACGCCAACCTCGCCAGCGGCACCACCGCTTCCCCAGTGACAAAATCCGCCGCCCTGCGTCAGGCGCAGCTCTCCCTAATCAACAGCGAGTTCTCTGCCGAAGATCTCACTTCCCGAGGCTTCAGCGTCGCCTTTGTCCCAGCCAACCGAGCAGCAGGCGGCACCGGTGGTGGCACATTTAGCCATCCGTTTTATTGGGCACCGTTTATTTTGATTGGGAATGGGCGGTAGGGGGTAAGGGGTAAGGGGTGATGGGTAGGAGAGAATCACCGTAGGGTGGGTTAAGCCGCCAGAACCTTCACCTCATAGCCAGTCCCTACCAATCGGCAAACCCACCACCGCCCAATTGCTATCACCGCATTGCATTACCAACCGACTTCAGATTTAGATTTTAGAAAATACGGAGATTGCATTGTGAAAAGACAGTTGACAGGCTTTGCCCTATTCCTCGTAAGTATGACCGCATTTGCAGGCGTGCATCAACAGGTAGCAGCCAGCGCGATCGCACCCATCTCTCCGCCAACCCCGTCAGCCACTCTAGTCGCAGACAGCTCGTTCGTATCTTCCCCAGTCCCAGCTGGCTACAGTCGCTATACCCGCTCAGGGCAATACTCCATTGAGTTCCCCGATGGGGCCTATATCACAGACCTGGGTAGCGACTATCTAATCATGACCAACTACGCCCTCAGAAGTGGCGGATGCTGCTTTCAACCCGGCGATCTCAAAACAGATGTCTCGATTCAGCCGATGCCCTTTGAGACCGCGGCCCGCAACTCGACCATGACCCCCGGCGAAATGGGCGGCGGCGGCCAGATCTTACGGCAAGAGAGTTTAACTCTAGACGGTCGCGACGCACTCAGAACCTGGGACATGGGCGGCGACAACGGGGCCGATGCAGTTTCAACCATTGTGAAACTTTCAGACACTGAAACCCTCTTTATCACCAGCTTCTCTGCCACTGGCGATGACTCAATGCACAACGCCATTGAAACTATCCATAACTCTGTTCAAGCCCTAAATTGATAAACTTGAGTCAAGTTTGTATCATTCCATCACCCATGACTCAGCTAGACTCATCTGCCCTAAAAGCCCGAAACAGACTATTTATCCTGTTTCTAGCACTCTGTATTCTAGACACTGTACTGGTGATCTTGGCGCGAGATATGTGGGCCGTGGGCCGCATCCTACTCACAATAGTCGTGATGCACTTTGTTCTACAGGGCCGCAAATGGGCAAAGTGGCTGCTGATGGGGATCTGTAGTTTACTCGTGGTGGCTCTGATTGCAATGGTATTTGCCCTGAGGTCAAAACTCTCTGGTATCCTGATTGTTGGAAGCCTGATTATGGCCGTGCTCAGCGCTATTGTTCCACTCTATATGGCCAGCAGCCCAGAGCTAAATCGCTATTTTTCCTATCAAAGGCACGTTTCTAGCCAATAGGCATTGAACTAGCCCCATGGGCAAACCCTGCGGGCACGGCTAAAGCCTTCGATATAGCTTCGCGAACACGAGGCTGATGCTAGCATTCGCGACCTTTTTCTCGGTGGGGGAAGCGGCCTTGTATACGAAACGGGCTGCGCGGGACTTTCCCTCCCGCTCCCTCCCTTTTGCCTCTAGCTTGAGGGGCTGACTGGGGTCCCCATGCTCCCCCAGCCCCCCCGAAAGGGTTGCTGGCAGGTGTTTAGGCAAGGGGGTGCTCGGTAGGTTTGCGCAAACGTTGCCGTGGGTTTCCTCTTGTGCCAGTGCTGGCTGGTCAGGCACTTGCAATTAAATAAATCGCTGCTCTGCAGCCTTACCGGTATAGTCAACGCTAGCGCCCTTCGCCCTTCGCCCTTCGCCCTTTCCCCTTCTCAACCAGGGGCTTATATTCGGCAATCCCTTAAAGGGGTTAAAATCCGTAAAACATTCACGCCTCAACTAACTCAAAGGTAAGCGAGTCAAAGGCTTGACCATTCACCTGTAAGACAATCTGGTGCTCTCCGAGCAGCAGACGTCGGGTTGTCATCAGACGCATGGGATGTTTCTTTTTGAGGGTGATCGTCTCACCTGCTGACAGCTCTAGCTGCTTGAGCTTAAAAACCTTTTGACGCCTCTTTTGGCCCTCACCAGCAAAGTACATTAGATAATCAACCAGAAGTTTTTGGGTCTGATTTGAACGAATCTCTAACGAAAACTCAAAAGCATCCCCAACTCTAACCTTGGGCGTGCTGGTAGAAAAGTTGGTAATGGTGATGTCTGGCCCAACACCAAACCCCAGCAGCGTTAAGGCATCCTGATTGCCCTGTTTAATCAGCGTTCGCAGGGCATGTTTTGTGATAAACGTCATCTCTGCATCAGTTTGCCGTTGGCTGGCCATCCACCGCTGCAACGTATCGATCACCAGAGCTGGATCAACCTTGCTAATATCATTGAGATGATTAGCAACTGAGCGCGTCACATAGCGCGTTGTGTCACCGTACAGAATTTCTAAGAGCGGCAGCGGCTGTTTGTAATCAGTGATCAGCTTTTGTGACCACGGTAGCTTAGGGCGGGTACCTTCACTAGCCCAGCGGCGGACGTGATAATTGTCATCTTTTGCACAGTCCAACAAAAAGCCAAACGTCTTGCTGGGAAAAGCGTTGATAAAATAACGGATGGCATCTTCGGCGGAAAATCGCTTGGTAATCTCCTTAAGTGCATTGAGAGAGCT
>JBCBZL010000120.1:0-12874 GCA_039815385.1 Cyanobacteria bacterium P01_A01_bin.114 | reverse complement strand
TGGTACGGCTGAAATCACTCCCCTCAATGACCTTCAGCGTCGCATCTTAGCGCTGATGAAAATCCCTGAAACCATTTATGAGGTGCCGGTCCAAACTTGACTTATTCCAAACACCGCTCAGAAATGAGCGAACGAGCAGTAAACAGGATTCGTTACAGCTTCGCCACCGCCATCAAGGCTCATCCGCAAATATTTGCAAATCAGAGTTCTCGGTATCCCTGCCCCCTAAACTGAAACCCACTAAAACTTAAGCGGGGCTTCCCACTAATCTCGCGCACCCCCCCAGCCAACTGATAAAATCTTAGCTCCCAGTCCGTTGACGGGTGGATAAATCAAATCCATGCCCGGCGGGTAGCACATGCAGTTTGACCCCGCACACAGCAAAGGCTTCACCTTTGAGAATGGTGTCTAAATTACTGTAGGAGGTCTCTGATTCATCCACAATGGTCACTGCACCACTGCCAATCACCTCGAGGTTGTTACCCTCGACGATGAGAGCAGTGTCTTCATCAATGCCAAACCCGAGCGCTGTCGGGCACTGAAGTGTTGCCGCTAATAGCCGGCCCAGCCGACCCCGCTGGGCAAAGTGCTGATCAACCACAATGCCGGACAAGAAACCGAGCCCAGGCCCCATCTCCACCGTATCAAGGCGCGCATGGGTTTGAGAATCGCCCTCGACAATCATCACATCTGGAATAGCCGCCGCCCCGGCACTGGTGCCTGCAACAACCATGCCTTCGCTGTGGCACTTATGCAAAATGTCTTCAAGCAGCGTGTCTTTGATGGTTTCAACAATGCGAGCCTGATCGCCGCCTGTGAAAAAGACACCAGTAGCGGTTGCGATCGCATCCAACACCTCTACAGTATCTGCCTCGTCGCGATCGCGGGTATTCACAACGGTGACATCCTCTACCCCTAATCGCTCAAACACCTCGATATACGTTTCACCAGCTTCCCGGGGTTCGCTCGTCGCAGCAGTTAAGACCGCAATTCTGGCATTGACGCCCCCGGCACAGCGCAGAAATTCTCGCAAAATCAGACAGTCGTCATAGCGATCTTCAGCCCCGCCGATAATGATCAGCTTTCCCCGCTGCTGGGATGTGAACATGTAGTTGCTCCGATGGCTTTAGCAGGGATTTTAGCGTGTCTTGCGGAGATGAGGGAGATGGGGAGAGTGAGGAAGGCTAGTTGATTGTCGTACTGCCTTACCTAGGCAAATCTGAGGAGAGAGTATTTAAAAAAACTTCTGTATCCTGCTTAAGGAGCTGCGGCAGGCGCTGTGCCAAACGCAAGTTTACCTGTAGCTGAGTGGCTTCGATTTCTGCCCCGTAGGCATGACGAACAAAATGTCGAAATCTTCGCATCGCATTCATAAGCGTGAAAGTTTCTTCAGAAATCAGGGTGGGTCTGATCCCTTTTACTGGCTGACTCAGTCGTAGCAAGAGAGTGCGATACCATTCTCCACCTGCGCCGATTTGATTTTCAAAGGCATGGGCGACTAGTTTGAGCAAATCCTCCGCTGCGCAGTATATGTTGTGAATTTGATAGGCTACGCTCTCTAGCTGCCCAGGCGTATCTAAGCCCGCAGATACTCGCTGCTGTAACCGTTCAGCCACCCGTTCAATGAGCCGCATCTGAGCTTTGATCTCCGCCGTGAGCCCGGCTACTCTGCCGCTGTCCATAGGAGCCCAACCCGACGAATTTTGTCCGCAAAGTGACATTGATCTAGCGGGACCAAATCAACCTCACGATTTATCTGCAACGAAAATGCCCCTATCAATGCAAAGGGCTGCCCTCCTGCCAAGGTTTCGATGGCGAGATCAATATCGGAGGCTGGCCGAAATCGACCGGCCTCTGTGACTGAGCCGAATAGATAGCCCTGCCGAACACCATAGTCTGCCGCATTCGCCTGCAGCCAAGCTAGCGCATTTGACAACAGCGTTTGACGCGTTGCTTCGGCTTGGGCTTGCTGCTCTGCCAGTTTGGCATCTAGTAAATCGGTTGAAAAGGTCACTGGCTGTTTATTTTCGTCGATTTAGGGGAGCTTTTCTTATTTTATAGCGCCTTTTATAGCGCCATTCTATAGTGCCTGTATCAGCCTCTATATTTTTTATATCTGTTATATCTGTTATATCTGTACCGACACCAGCTGGCGGGAAACCCAGTCGGTCAAATCGGCCATCACCTCATCATGGTTAATATCATCGTGCAGTTCGTGGTAGCTGTCTGGATAATCGTAAAAGGTTTTGTCAGGCAGG
Organism: Cyanobacteria bacterium P01_A01_bin.114; assembly: GCA_039815385.1. Taxonomy (GTDB): domain Bacteria; phylum Cyanobacteriota; class Cyanobacteriia; order Phormidesmidales; family Phormidesmidaceae; genus SIO4C1. The sequence goes on along the minus strand of JBCBZL010000120.1, from coordinate 10,616 downwards.
GTCACGGCTTCAAAAAAGGCCTGACTATTCGCCACCAGGGCCACCTGATCAGCGCCGCCGTGCATCATTAAAAGCGGCACTTTCAAATCAGCTGCGTGGCGATTTAACCAGTGATTGGTCTGTAAAAACTCTGTGGCCAGACGGGCGGTGCCCCGGCAGTGCCGCAGCGGATCGTGGGCGTAGGCGATGACGACTTTGCGATCGCGACACGGAGCCACATGCTCTAGCCCCGTTGATAAGCTAAATCGCGGCCATATTTGAGAAAGCACCCGACCGATCGCTAGCCGCGCCCCCGACACCCCGCTAGACCCCAAGGGGGCAGCCGTCACCACCAAGCCAGTTAAGCCCTTAGGATGCCGAATCGCATAGTCTAAGACGATAACCCCCCCCAGGCTATGACCCATCAAAAAGCATGGCTGGTCGGGCCACTGCGTCCGGACTAGGGCCAGGCAGTGGGCCAAATCTTCTTGATACTCTCCCCAGCGGTTAATGTAGCCCCGCTGTCCGGGCGAGCGCCCGTTCCCCCGAGCATCAAAGCCGTAAACCCCAACCCCTTGCGGCACTAAAGCCTTGATTACATTGCCAAAGAGGCCGCTATGGCCGCCTAAGCCGTGGGCAATCACCATCACCGCTCGCACGGGTTTGGCTGGCAGCCAGCTTTGATAAAAGAGGCTAAAGCCGCCTGCCCCGTTGAACAAACCTTCGCTATGTTGAATCGTCACAGTTGAATCGTCACAGTCCCCAAATGCATCAATCGTTGATGAAACGTTTCTAACGGTCGGTTAAGCGCTGCCCCAGCCCTATGAGGCGTCAATTTATTGAGGTATTCAAGTATAGATCATAGGGTGAACGACTCATCTGACGAGCATAGGCATACGAAATCAACAGAGCACAGGCTCATATCCGGATTCCTTAGAAACAGCCGTATTTATCGCCGTATTTGCCAAAGAGGCGTCATTTGTCAAAGAGACGTCTCAACTGTCGAGAGATTCTCCGTCTCTGAAGGCTGATTATCTGACGACGTATCAAATGCGGGCAGGGTGGTATCAGTCGGGGTTTCTGCCAGGGTAGGCTCTAACTCGACAATATGGACTGCTGGGTCTTCATAAACAATCAGATCAAACCAAAATGTGGTTCCTATACCGACCTCGCTGACCAAATGGACTTGGCTATTGTGCTTGTCGATAATGTTCTTTACGATAGAAAGCCCAAGACCAGTCCCTTCTAGGGTATGGACACGATTTTCGACGCGGAAAAACCGATCAAAAACAGATTCTTGATCTTCGATGGCGATGCCATGGCCACTATCACCCACTTCAATCCGGACACTTTCAGCCAGGTGGGGAGGGTGGGCTGGCGCAGGTGAACGATAGGCTCGAATCATAACGCGTCCGCCAGCAGGGGTAAACTTGAGGCCGTTGCCCACTAAATTCGCCAAGACCTGCAACAGCAGATCGTAATTGCCCAGAATAGAGGGTAAATCAGCCTCAATAGATTGCTCTAGCGCAATGCCTTTATCCCGCGCATTGAGCTGATAGGTTCGTAGGGTTTGCTCAATCGTCGGTTGCACATCGAGGGCCGAGAACTGGTAGCGGCGATTAGACTCCAGGCGAGACAAATCAAGGACGTCATTGACCAGTCGGGTCAAGCGATCGGTTTCATAGTTAGCGGTTTCCAAGAACTCACGCCGCTCAGGCTCGCTCAGTTCTTCTCCATACTCATGCAGGGTTTCAATGAAAGATTTGATATTGAACAACGGCGTGCGCAGCTCGTGGGAAACGTTGCTAATAAACTGGCTTTTGGCCTCGTTGAGCGCAACCTCGCGGGTAATGTCTTGCACCGTAATTGCAATGCCTTTTACATTTTCCCGCGACTGGTCAAAGACTGAATTCAGCAAGACTCGAATAATGCGACTGTTGGGCTCACTCAGGGCAATGCGAAACTGCATACTTTCAGAAGAGTCGCCTCTGGCAGCCTGATAGAGGGGCCGGGTCACCTGGCTACAAACTTCCGAAGGGAGGTGTTGCAAAATATTACCGTCTAGATTGGCCTGGGGATCCCACCCAAAGATGCGACGTGAGGCCGTGTTAGACAGCACCACGTGCATGTCGGCGTCGAGCAAAATTGCACCGTCAGCAATGGTGGCGACCAGGCTTTCGAGCTTAGCTTTTTCAGCGGTGAGTTCTTCGATATTTTGCTCTTCGTAGCGCTCTAAGCGCTCAGCCATGACGTTAAAGCTTTGAATTAACTCTCCTAGCTCGCCTCCCAAGGGTAAATCAATGGTTTGCTTAAAGTTGCCAGCGGCAATGTTTTTGACCCCAACCAGCAGCTCTTTGATCGGCTGAGTAATGGTCAAGGCATTAAAGACAGCCCCCAAAATGACCATCACCCAAATCGAAACAAAAACGGCAATGGTGACATCGCGGGTCAGATGGGAGGACGCCACCACAGTGGGATTGGGATTGATACCAAGGGCCAACACCCCCAAATAGCGCCCATCAGCGTTTAGCGGCACAAAGACGTCAGTGACCTCCCCAGCGGGAGTAATGTGCTGCCGCACCATCGGTAGGTCTACGTTTTTGACGTAGTCTGCGGGTAGCTGCATCCGACGGCGTAAGCTCAGAGAGTTTTGCACCGACGCTTCTGAGTAGGGAATGCCAAAGAAAATATCGCCCGTCTCGTCGGCGTAGAGCATATAGCGCACGCTAGAGGTGCCCTTGATAAAGCTGTAAGAAAACCGGGCTAGCTCAGTGAGCTCATGTTTTTCGACCAGGGGGGCTGCATTGGCAGCGAGTAATAACCCCAGGTCACGGCCAAAGCGCGTATCGTTGATCCGTGCATCTTGCTGAATCGTATTGACTGCCCAAAACGTCAGCCCGCTCATGATCAAGGACACCATCAGCGTGGCCCCCGCCATCAGGCGGGTTTGCAAGGTAAAATCACCCCACCAGCTGACGATTAAAGCTTTAAGTTGCTTGAAGAATTGAATCATGAGCGCTCATTGGCGGCAATAGCTGGCGAGGATTAACTGGCCTCACTTTAGGTTAAATTCATCGCCTAGTGAAAGTTTCGACACAAAAAGGGAACAGGCTAACGTAAGCAAAGAGCAGATTCTTTATATTTACCGTATAACTTTCTAATCTTCGACTTTTAACCGTTAACTTTTAACCTTCTAGTACCCAACGGGTTTGATTCTGCACATTACTGCACATCAAGGGAGGGGACTATAGGGGGCGATATGGGCAGCTTCATGGGGAATGGGGCAACACCTACTCTTGAGACACTAGACCCCGAACTCGATAACCAATGTCGCGACGATAGTAGCTTTGTTCAAACTGAATCTTAGCGACCGCCTGGTAAGCGTTTGCGATCGCGCCTTCAAAGTCATCCCCGGTCGCCGTGACCCCCAGCACTCGCCCCCCGCTAGCTTTAATGTCGTCGCCATCGAGCTTAGTGCCCGCGTGAAAAACAACGGCGTTCGCTGATTCGGCCTCGGCCAGGCCCTTGATGGCCATGCCTTTAGGGTACTGCTCAGGATAGCCCTGGGCCGCCATCACCACACAGGCTGCGCAGCCCGGTGTCCACTCAAACGGGGACAGATCGGCCAGGCGCTGCTCACAGCAAGCTACCATAATCTCTTCTAGCGGCGTTGCCAAGAGCGGTAACACTGCCTGGGTTTCGGGATCTCCAAAGCGACAGTTAAACTCGATCACCTTGGGTCTACCGTCGGGGGTGATCATCAAACCGGCATAGAGGACCCCTCGATAGTCAATCCCTCGCTTTTGCAAGGCTGCGATCGCAGGCTCTAGCACCTCTTCCTGCACCCGCTCTAGCAAGGCCGGGGGCAAGACTGGGGTAGGCGCATAGGCTCCCATCCCCCCTGTGTTTGGGCCAGTATCCCCTTCCCCAATCTGCTTATGATCCTGGGCCGGCAGCAAAGGGCGAATTGTCAGGCCGTCTGTCATAGCCAACACTGACACCTCTTGACCCGTCAAAAATTCCTCAATCACCACCTGTTGCCCCGCGGCTCCAAACTGCCCACTAAATGCAGCTGTCACAGCCTTTGTAGCCGCTTCTAAGGTATGGGCAACCGTCACCCCCTTCCCGGCTGCCAGACCGTCAGCCTTAACCACAATGGGCACCCCTTGGGTCTCAACATAGGCGATGGCTGACTCAGCCTCGGTAAAGACCTCCGAAGCGGCCGTCGGGATCCCAGCCTCTTGCATCAGCGTTTTGGCCCAGGCCTTGCTAGCCTCAATTTGAGCCCCTACCTGGCTAGGGCCAAACACTTTATTGAGACCTTGAGCATATAAATAATCAGTGATCCCATCGGCAAGGGGCTGCTCTGGCCCAACCACAACAAGCGTGATGTTGTGTACCAAGGCAAATCGAGCAATCCCCTCAAAGTCATCGACCGAGAGGGCCAGATTTCGGCACCCAGCTAGCGTTGCTGTCCCACCATTGCCTGGGATACAAATGACCTCCTTGATTTTAGGTGACTGTAGCAGTTTCCAAGCAAGGGTGTGTTCACGTCCCCCACTGCCAACAACAATGACTTTCACGGCGATTTACGTCCGATTATGGTTCAGATTCACCGATTAAGCATCGGCGCACATTATTTTCCCACGACCCGCAGCGATTGTGGCGATTTCCAGCTTTTCCATCAACGTTAAGCTTCTTTGCAATCTTTTAAGCCCCTGATCAACAGCATGATAATTTCTTAACTATCGCCGCACCCGGAGAAATAAAAATCGTGTCTCGATCTGAAACCTCTATCATGACAAACCGAGAAGATTCAAGCCGAGAAGATTTTAGTGAGTATGTCGCGCATCTTCAGCTCCACATGGCGCTTCAGGCTCGAAACCTAGTGCCCGGGCTACAAACCAAAGATACCAACAGCCGCACCCATCTGCTGCACCAAACCCAGGCAGATTTTGAGAAGCAAGTTTCCCGCCAATCTTTTCAACGATAGCTATGATTGAGCCAATTTGACAGCACAGTTGCCGGTAAAGCTGGTAGTAAAGCTGTCGCCATAGCTATGCAGCTGCGGTTCACCCCTAAACAAAAATCACCCTTTTCTGGTTCGAGGCCACTACGGCCTCTTTTTTTTTGACGTGTTGTCCAGAGATGATTTACCTGCGATATCTACACACAAAAAGCAGAATTCTTTGATTAGGATACTGATAGGATACCGACAGCGTAATGAGATTGAAGCGGGATGGCATCTAAATTTGTGATGGGCCTTGATGAAACATTCCCAACACTCGATTTTGCGCCGAGTATTGAGGCAGTCATACATTGGCAGGCTTCTGCAACCAAACCTCTGAGGCAAGATGAGCTAAGTGCTCAACTTTCTGAGCGTCTACCCGAATATCCAACTCGACAGACTCAGTATGCAGCGGAGTTTTCTGCTCTGAGCCGAGTGGATGGCTCATCCCAAATTGCCCATCGCAATCAATGGAATGGCTTCCGGCTGCAGACCATAGATGGACGCTATGTCGTTCAGTTTGCGCCTGCAAATGTTGTATTCAGCCGTCTCGAGCCTTACGAAGGCTGGCGGGAATTCCAAAGGAAAGCTATGGAGGTTTGGGATATTTTTCTAGAATTGGCTAAACCTACCGAAATTGGCAGGCTAGGGGTGCGATTTATCAATCGAATTTCCTTGATTGATAATGAATCTCCTGCTGAATACCTTCAAAAAGTTCAGCCTCCTCCCAGTGGAATTGACCTGCCTACGGAATCATTTTTCTATCAGGATACATATCAGGTGCCTGGATATCCTTACCGTATAAATTGGGGACGGACTGTCCAGCCTCAGCAGCCTGATCCCCAACAAGGAAAAACACTGCTTGTTGATATAGATGTATTTACAGTCAAATCATTGTCTATCGATAGGGAACTCTTGATAAAACGACTGACTGAGATGAGGTGGCTTAAAAATAAGTTTTTTTTCAGTTGCATCACCGACAAAGCACTTGAACAGTTTAGAGGTAAACACTAATGGCGACTTTAACGTTACCAAGGGGAAATAGTGCCACGGCTGAATACCTTGAAACAACTCAACGACAGTATAAGAACCACTTTCATTCATCAGCCGCGTTAAGTAAGCAGTCGGCACATAACGAGCTATTTAGCATTTTGGAAAAATGCAGTAAGCAAAACTGGGATGGTTACGATGCTCTACCGGTGCAAGGAGTAGCGGCTCAAACTGCCTATGAGCTGATAGAAGCGCTACCGCTGGAGACTCCACTGCCCTCTGTCGGTGCTGAGCCAGACGGGTCTATTACATTGGAATGGTATCGGCATCCAAGATGGATTTTGTCAGTTAGCGTCAATTCTACAGCCACTACTTATTATGCTGCTCTATTTGGCCTTGAGAAGGCAAGCGGGGCAGTTCCTTTCTTAGAGGAATTTCCTGCAACCCTCCTCAACTTAATCCAACGATTTCAGATGCATGATTGATCTACATCAGGTTCCTGAAGTTACGGATGACGAGTTACTGGCTCGATATATAGTTTTCAGCAAATTTATCCGAAATGATCAAACGATCAAACCGGGGGCGTTTATGCCACATCCCCACCGGAATCTTTCAGTGACGCGCCATCTTAATGCCATAGAACAAGAGCTTTGGGCAGTGGGACATCACGTGGCCCATTTTCAAAATCGATCTCTTTATGGCAGATCTGACATTCAGGCCCAGGACTGTGCGGTCTCTTCCCTAAAAGTTAAATCGAAGCCACTTCCGAATAACCCTAACCATGCTGATATTGAAGATTGGCCAGAGGAAAAACAGGATCAAAAGTCGATTGCCTTAGAGCTGGCGGCAGCAGCCAGCAATCTTATCCCACCCCCCACTATAAGCTGAGGCTACCAGGCCAAAATCAGGCTGCCTATTAATGTATCCAGATCAATGACCATCATTCGGCAAAGGCGCACCCCTTTCTAGGAATCTAGCCCCTGTGGCTTGTAAAAACTCTCAACGAGGGCCGTGTTTCTGAAACTGAAACCACGCAGTAAATAGAATCATTGCCTCTTAACGTGGTGACAGATAGCGCTGGAGAATCCTGAATGAAAAAACATCTATGGCTGCTAACCCTGGGAGGAGCGATCACGCTGGGGTCGATGTTTGGGGCATTTGTCCATCAAGGCATCGCCAATGAATCAAATTCATCAACGGCGGTACCCGAGGCCACTTCTATGACAGCTAACACCGCTTCATCTGACCCCGCTTCATCTGAAGCCCCTTTGATTGTGGAACGTCAGCGATATGCTCAATATCGCAACGTGATTGAGCGAACTCGCGATATGGTCCACGACGCTGATGCGATCGCACTGGCCCAGCGCTGGGGTCTCAACGTCCTCAACGTTACTTGGGAAGACACCGGACGCTACGATAACTCGGCAGTCGGCCCCAACATCAGCGATATGACTATCCAGGTTCAGCAACAGCACCCTGAAACTGGGGACTATTCTCTGGAGCTAATGCCCGTCATTCGCCATCCCAATTTTTCAGACTTGACCGGTGATGTACCCATTGATGACTTTTATGTCATGGTCGGCAACGAAGCTGGGACAGACCTCGAACGGGCCTCTCTCAAAGACGTGCTGGGCAACCTCAGACAGTACCTCAGTGCCCCTGACTCCTGGGAGGGTGAAGAAACCTCGCTGCTGGCAGAGCGTGACAGCCACGTCCTGGTCAGCGCCCAGGCCTGCTTTTTGCCCATCGCCGAAGGGGGCGGTGCAACCTTTAACCCGGTGCTTTTCAACTACCAGTCTTACCCAGGCGACCCAGCGGTCCTGACGATTTTAGCCACCCGAGAAGGCACCAGCGTTACCGTGATTGATAACCAGCGAGACGCCTTTGACGCCGGGCGCACCTGGGGCCAGCGCCTCTTCTTTAACCAAAACGGCGAACGGGCCAGTTTGACGGGCCAGCGCCTTAGCGACTTCCGGGCCGAGCAGTCGGGCTCAGGCGAGCCAGCCAGCTCAGGTGAAGCCGCCCGTGACGAAGCCGGGCTGAACATGGTGATGCTGATTCAGGTGCCCCTCAAGCAAAAACAGCCCTTTGCCCCCGCCGTGACAATGGCGGCAGAGGCCGATGGCATGATGATGTTACAGGCTGCCCCCACAGCTAACCGCAGCGATATCGAAGCCGCCGTCATCGGCCATGGCGATGTCGAAGGCCCGTTCACCGAGATTGACAACCTCGCCATCGAGCGCGATCCCGATTTCCCGATTCGGGTCACGGTGCAGTTTTATAAAGCCACCGGCAACGGCGTCGTCTCTGAAACCGACATGGCCGAAATCCACACTCAAATTCAGCGGGTCTATGATGACGCCGACTATGTGGGTAGCCTGGTCCTCGACGGTCGCCAGGGACGCCCCACCGACTATGCCGGAGACCATACCCAGCCCGACGACTGGTGGGAACGCTTTTGGCAGCACAGTGAAGACCGTCTCAACCTGTCGCCAGAAGAGGCTGCCGAGCTGTTAGAACGGCTGGGGGCTAAACCGGTAGAACGAAATGAATCTTTTTTCTAACAACTGCAACATTAGTGCTGTCAAAATCGAAATCAGTTTGTAGTGTAGAAGATAAGGCCTTCTCTTGCAGCACCCTTATGAAACCTGCTAACCCCCTGGTTCGCTACGAGACCCATCTTCGCGATCGCAAAAACACCAGCTACATTCTCTGGCTGGGCCTGTTCTTCGGCGCAGGGGGGCTGCATCGTCTTTACAACGGCAAGATTTTCTCCGGGCTCTTATGGTTCTTTACCTGGGGGTTATTCGGGTTTGGTCAGTTTATCGATCTGTTTTTAATCCCCGAAATGGCCGAAACCCGTGCCCGCAGACTTTTTGGCAAGTGGGATATGTACACCTATCAAACCGTGCCCACCGTTGTTGAAAAAACCGTCGCCGAGAAACCTGGCGACTCGCTGATGATGCAGCTACTCAAGCTGGCCCAGTCGAGCGGCGGTCGGATTACGGTCACCCAAAGCGTAATTGCCACTGGCGAAGACTTTCAGACCGTTGAGAAACAGCTAAAGGAAATGGTCAAGCTGGGCTACGTAGATACGGCGAATGATCCCCATTCGGGGATTGTATTTTATGAGTTTCGTGAATTGATGCAGGCTTAGTGAGTCTAAGTGTCCGGATTCGACTCCGAAGGCTGATCGTGAAGTTGCTCTGTCACCGGACAGTCATCTGAAACCAAAATTTCAGAATCCCCTTTGGGAACTGTGGCTAGCTTTTGCATGATTGAGCCAATACTTTCCAACCGAACCATTTCTTCCCAAGAGCACAGCTCGTCTTCTTCTTCAGTTTCGTAGCGCAAGGTGACAAGATCGCCTTCAATATCTAAGATACGGGCCCGCTCGAGCCAGCGTTGCTGGTCTCGTAAAAAGATCCAAACCTCGCGACCATCACAAGAGAGCTGGTAGATCTTGCGGTGCAACATGAGTGTCGATTTCCCCAGTCGATAAGACGTTTGCAATGAGACGTTTGCAGTTCGAGCAAGACGCTGCTCTAGGCTGGCTTAAACTGCTCAGCTGTTGAATGACCTATCTAAACCTATCTAAATGACCCATCAAGCCTAAACGTAGTGTAGCTTACGTCATTTAACCTGTAGTGTTATCGCCTAACTTTTTAAGGATCCCTAAAATTTAATCTAGCAACGGAGTTGGACAAGAAAACAGCCATGCAACTACATCTGTGTACCTGGCCCGAAGTGGAGACCTATTTGGTGCGATCGCAGGGCATCATTTTCCCCATTGGCTCCACTGAACAGCATGGTCCCACTGGCCTAATCGGCACCGATGCCATCTGTGCTGAAACCATCGCAAAAGGCGTTGGCGAGGCTGTCGAGGCCCTGGTCGGCCCCACTATCAATGTCGGCATGGCCCTACATCACACCGCCTTTCCTGGCAGTATTAGCCTGCGGCCCAGCACTCTGATTGCCGTGATTCAAGACTATATAAAACCACTAGCACGGGCCGGGTTTACCCGGTTTTACTTCATCAACGGCCACGGCGGTAATATTGCCACCCTCAAAGCCGCCTTTTCAGAAACCTATGCTGCCTTGGCCGATATGAATCTGCCAAACGCCGATCAGGTCCAATGCAAAATTGCCAATTGGTTTATGGGCCGCTCGGTCTATCAGCTGGCCAAAGACCTCTATGGCGAACAAGAAGGCTCCCACGCGACCCCCAGCGAAGTTGCCCTCACCCAGTTTGTTTACCCTGAAGCCATCAAACAGGCTCCCCTCAACCCCCAGGTCGCCCCGTCAGGTCGGCCCATCTATAGCGCCGCCGATTTTCGCGGATTTTACACAGATGGTCGCATGGGGTCTAACCCAGAGCTGGCTACCCCGCAGCACGGTCAACGCTTTTATGAAACTGCCGTTGAAGAAATGAGTCAAGATTATCTCAAGTTTCTCAAGGAAGATTAGAGGGCAAGACCTGGCTGCCTGACACAAGTGGTTGAAAGCCAGTAAATACGTAATTTTATGGAGAATGGGCAGAGTGATATGCAAGGCTAGAGTTACCACACAAATAGCCAAGGTGCATGTCAAACTCTACCCAACTTCATGATCAGCTGTTGAGCTTTCTGCGTCAATACAG
>JBCBZL010000073.1:0-16656 GCA_039815385.1 Cyanobacteria bacterium P01_A01_bin.114 | reverse complement strand
GGGTAGTGGGTGATGGGTAGTGGGTGATGGGGTAGTGGGTAGTGGGTGGTGGGTGGTGGGTGAACAGATAGGGGGTGGGGGAGAGGTTTAATTGGTGGGGAATCGCTATAGACTTTTGTTAAGAATATCTTTGAGGGAATAAAGCGATGGCTGTGCGAATTTTGGCGCTGGTGCTGGCGGGTCTGATATGGATGGTGGCGATGCCAGTGGAGGCTACGCCTCTAGCGACGCTGCCGGGTTTGGGGGGTGTCTTTGCGGGCAGCCGTCCGGATAATCTGGGCGTCAACGATGGCAAACTGGCCCCCTGCCCGGAGTCGCCGAACTGCGTGGTCAGCAGTGCTGAAGATGAGGAGCATGCGATCGCACCCTTTACCTACAGCCAGGATCTCGACACGGCCCGCGACACTCTGGTCAAAGTGCTGCAAAATCAGCCCCGCATCCAGCTGATTGGCCAAACCGATGACTATGTATATGTGGAGTTCACTAGCAAGCTGATGGGCTTTGTTGATGATGCTGAGTTTTACTTTCCAGCTGACAGCAAAACGATCGAGGTTCGCTCAGCGGCGCGACTAGGGGAGTCAGACTTGGGGGTAAATCGTCGTCGGTTAGAGCAGATTCGGCTGGCGTTGGAGGAGTTGAAGGTGTAGGAGGGTGAATCGAGCGCCTACTGACTTGCAGGCACTATTCTGCATTTTGGTAGCTTTGCTGACGCAGCGTCACAAGCTACAGATGCAACGGCTATGTGAAGCGTCACAGGCCCCGGTGCGATCGCAAAGCTACTGCGCTTTTGCAATCGATTCACTAGAGTCAACAAAATAATGCGTTTTTCAAGGTTCGGCAGCCGCCCACGAATTTGGAAGCTGTCCTATGGAATCACTCGCTTTTTTAACCATGTCCAACGCTTATACGAAAGTTTGCCTGACTGTACCCGATGTCGAAGGGCGTAAAATTTTACGTCCCTGACAGCCTCCAAAACAAAAGGGCGATCAAAGAGGCTGGTACAGCAATACCCTGCCACGGTGAAGATGCTCCTAAAGACAGATTCTGCCAAGATTCACCGCGACTACGCTTAAGTCAACGCTAACCATTGACTCGGGCGACACCCTCTGCCCCAGGAGTATCTTTATGCCATTACTGTCTGGTGAACCTCGTTCATTTTGGGTCGCCTCGACCTTGCCCTCTACCTATCCGAGCCTAACCCAAGACGTATCGGTCGATGTAGCCATTGTCGGCGGTGGTCTGGTCGGGGTAACGGCGGCTAAGCTACTCAAGCAGGCGGGTAAAACCGTCGCGCTAATCGAGGCAGACCGCGTCGGTAGCGGTGTCTCGGGCCATACCACGGCAAAGCTGACGGCCCTGCATCAGCTCATTTATGCTGACCTGATAGAAGAGGTGGGGACAGAAAAGGCCCAGGTCTATGCCGACTCTAACCAGGCTGCGATCGCAAAAGTGGCTGAGCTTGTGCAGGCAGAAAACATCGACTGTGACTTTTCCCGTCAAGATGCCTATACGTTTGCCCGCACCCTGGACAACGTCGACAAAATTGAGGCTGAGGTAAAAGCCGCTAACAGGCTAGGGCTGCCGGTCGAATATGTGAGTGAGACCGATCTTCCCTTTCGGATTGCCGGGGCGATGAAACTGCCCAACCAGGCTCAGTTTCATCCTCGAAAGTACATCCTTCACCTCGCCGGAACGCTGGTCGGGGAGGGTAGCCATGTGTTTGAACAAACCCGTGTTACCACCGTTGATGGGGAAAGCCCCTGTCGGGTCGTAACTGAGCACGGGGCAACCGTCATCGCCCAGGATGTGATTGTCGCCACCAATTTGCCAATTTTGGATCAGGGGCTTTTCTTTGCTAAAAGCTACCCCAAGCGATCTTACCTAATCGGGGCCTATATCGACCCAGCCAAAGCCCCAACCGGTGTCTTTATCGGCGTCGGCGAAACCTATCGCTCTATTCGCACCACCCCAACAGACGATGGTAGAACGCTGCTGCTGATGGGGGGCGAGGGTCATAAGGTGGGCGACGCAAACGATACCCCCGAGCGCTATCAGCGCCTGGCCAGCGATCTAAAAGCAGATTTTGGCATCGACGCAGTTGATTATCGCTGGTCGAGTCAGGATATGGTGTCTTTTGACAAGCTGCCCTACATTGGTCGCCTCACCCCGCTCAGCAACCATACTTATGTGGCCACGGGCTTTAGCCACTGGGGCATGAGCAAGTCAACCTTGTCAGCCATGATCCTTGCGGATCTGATCTTGGGCAAGCCCAACCCCTGGGCTGAGACCTATGAGGCCATTCGGTCTACCCCGTTTGTCACGCAAACTTCAATTAAAGAAAATCTCGATGTAGGCAGTCGCTGGGTCGGCGATCGCTTGAAAGGAGTATTTGACTCTGAAAAAGATGTTCAACCCGGTGATGGTAAACTCGTCACCATCGACGGTGAGAAGGTTGCGGCCTACTGCGATCAGACCGGGAATCTTCACAAAGTCTCAGCGGTGTGCCCACACTTAGGCTGCATCGTTGATTGGAATGCTGCTGAGAAAAGCTGGGACTGTCCCTGCCACGGGTCTCGGTTCAGCTATGACGGCGATATTCTCCAGGGGCCTGCTGTGAAATGTTTGGCCCCGTCTGGGTCGTGAAGTTTTGCGCCTATCAGGTAGAGCTAGGCAGGATTTTGTATGAGCAGTTTCTAAGCCGAGTCTAAGCAATCATGAGCCTCTACATTTTTTCGCTTTTGGTGGTTGGCTTGGTGCTGCTGACCGTTACCCTAGGGTCGGGGTGGATTTCTCGGCTGCCAGTGTCTTATGCACTGATTTATCTGCTAGTGGGCGTTTTTTTAGGCCCCTACGGGATTGAGTTTCTCTCCAACCGGCCCAGCAGCGAGTTTATTGAACGGCTGACCGAGTTTGTAGTCATTGTCTCGGTGTTTGGCTGCGGCCTCAAGATGAATCGCCCAATGACCTTTGCGGCCTGGCAGACGCCGGCTCGATTGATTGGGTTTTTGATGCCTGTTTCAATTGTTGCGATCGCACTCTCTGCCCACCTGTTCCTGCAGTTTGACTGGGGGGCTGCAATCCTACTGGGAGCGATCCTCGCCCCTACCGACCCGGTGCTGGCCTCTGAAGTACAGCTAGCCCATACCGAAGACCAAGACGATTTTCGCTTTGGTATCACCTCTGAGGGTGGCCTAAACGACTCACTGGCGTTTCCGTTTGTGTATTTTGGCTTAAAAGCGATCGAGAACCCAGACTGGAGCAGCTGGTTTCGCCAGTGGCTGCTGATCGATTTTGTTTGGGCCATCGCCGCTGGTATCGCGATGGGGTTTGCCGTGGCCAGCCTGCTCCTTTGGCTCGATAAGCACGTGCAGCGATCGCAGCCGACCGAGGATCTAATGGAAGACTTGATCGCCCTCAGCACCATTTTGTTAACCTACTCACTGACGGAGCTGATTAACGGCTACGGGTTTTTAGCCGTGTTTGTGGCTGGGCTAACGGTTCGCAAACACTACCACACAGAGCACCATCGCAAAAAAGCCCAGCTGCACTTTATCGAACAGGTTGAAAAGCTGCTGGAAGTGGTGGCTATTTTATTGCTGGGCTCGCTGCTGAGGTTCAACGCGATTGGCAATTATCTGATGGATGCGTTCATGATGAGCGGCCTACTGCTGCTGGTGATCCGACCGCTGGGGGCACAGCTGAGTCTTGTGGGCAGCTCGCTGCCTGCGACCAAGCGCTGGTTGATTGGCTGGTTTGGCATTCGCGGGCTGGGGTCGCTCTACTATCTAACCTATGCGCTGGGTAAAGGGCTGAGCGGGGATGTGGCCGAACGGCTGACCTGGATTGTTTATATGGTCATCGCCCTCTCGATTTGTCTGCATGGGGTGACGGCCTCACCTTTGATGGGCTGGTACCGGGCACGACAAAAGTCACGCCAAGAAGCTTAAGCGCTCAGTCACCCCCCGCCTGCCGCCAGACTCTCCCTTCTGATAGAGCCTGGTCAGTCAGAAACCGCCTACGCTCCGTATTACTTATCAAGATTACTTGTCAGAGGTCAAATTATGGGCTCACCAGGGTTAGACATCGGCGAAGAAGCCATTAGCAACGCCGCAAAATCATTGATTGCGTCTCAGCTAGACACCTACGACACGCTTGAAATTGAGGTAAGAACAGACCCTCTAAAATTAACTCAGGGCCAAATCGATAGCCTGATCTTAAAAGGAGAAGGTTTGGTGGTCCAAAAAGATTTGCGAACAGCCTCTCTGATGCTAGAGACAGGTGCTGTAGACGTCAGCATGACAAAAATGTTAGCTGGCAAAATGGCTCTAGATGAGCCCGCTACTGCTACGGCGAACATTGTACTCACCCCCGAAGACATCCAGGCGGCCTTTAACGGTGACTACATCAGGACCAAGATGCGAGGCACCAAGGCTGAGCTTGCCTCAGGTGAGCAAGTCACAACCGACGTGCGTGACGTCAGCTTTTCGATCCCAGAGACAGGGCGGATTTTAGTCGCAGCAAACGTTTTGGTGATAGAAAATGCAGACATCCACCAGGTAGAATTTTCAGCTTCGCCGCAGCTGGTAAAAGACGGCTATGGCATTGCCTTAGAAGAAATTCAATACGCTGATGAAACCAACGACACACCCGCGCTAACCCGAGCACTCATCGACAGTACCCAAGCGCTCCTCGACTTTCGTAGCTTTGATCTAGGTGAAATGACGCTCCAGTTTACCCAGCTAGAGGTACAGCCCGACAAAATGACCTTTCAGGCAAACGCCCATATCGAATCCTTTGGCTGAGGTTAGGGCGAAGGGCGAAAGGCGAAAGGCGAAAAAGCCCACGGCAACGTTTGCGCAAACCCACCGGGCACTCCCTTGCCCAAACACCTAGCCAGTAACTTTTTCGGGGGGTCTGGGGGAGTTAGGATCCCAGGCAGCCCGTCGAGCTAGAGGCAAAGGGGAGGGGGCGGGAGGGAAAGTCCCGCGCAGTATTTTCTGCGCAAGGCCGCTCCCCTCACCTACGAAGAGAGCGTAAGGACATTTCTGAGAAAGAAGCTACCGTTTTCCAGGCCCCCAAACCCCCAATTCTGGGGGCTTTAAGTCTTGTCTCCCCCAGAATTGGGGAATCTCCAGCATGCCTGATTGAGAGAACATAAGTAGGTAAGCAAAATTATTCTCAGTACCACTCTCCGGTTGAGATCCCCCCCAGCCCCCCTTATCAAGGGGGGTGGCGCAGCCGGGGGGATCCCTCGGAAACGTGAAACAACAAGTAATTATGCCTGACGAGGTACTAGATGCTTCCATAAGGGGGCCTTCAAAAAGCTCCCTCTTTAGACGGACGTATTCGTGGATACAATTCTTTACAATATAGTCAATTTGACAACAGTCAATTTGACACGAGTTTACAAACCACGAGGTTTTCTATGGCGGCAATGAATCAGTTCAAGACCCTGCTACTGCTGGCACTGCTAGGCGGGCTGACCGCACTGGCGGGCTACCTGCTGGTGGGCAACGAACAGGGACTGTACTACGGGCTGGGCTTTGCAGCCTTGAGCAGCTTTGGCTCCTGGTATTACTCTGACCGAGCGGCGCTGTCTGCATTTCAGGCTAAACCCACGCCGCGTGAACAAGCTCCAGAGCTGTACGATCGCATCGAGAAACTCAGCGCGCGGGCGGGCCTGCCGATGCCGACGCTCTACATTGTGCCGTCAGAGTCGCCCAACGCCTTTGCCACCGGGCGCGATCCTAACCATGCTGCGATCGCACTTACAGAAGGCATCATCAAGCTGCTGCCCCCCGACGAATTAGACGGCGTCATTGCCCACGAGCTGACCCACGTCCGTAATCGGGATACGCTGACCCAGGCCGTGGCAGGCACGTTAGCCGGGTCGTTAACCTATCTGGGACGCATTCTGACCCTGGGTGCCCTGTACTTTCCCTTTGCACGCATGGGGCGACGCGGCAACAACCCGATCGCACTTTTGTTTTTGCTAGTGATTGCGCCTCTGGGCGCAGGGCTGCTGCGCATGGCAATTTCTAGAACCCGAGAGTATGCCGCCGACGCCGGAGCCGCAGAGATCACCGGAAACCCACTGGCGCTGGTGCGTGCCCTCGAGACCCTGGAGTCTATGGGGCAGAAGATTCCTATCCATGGCAACCCTGCCTTTGCGCCGCTGTTTATTGTCAACCCTCTCTCGAAAAAGGGTCTGATGAAACTGATGCTCACCCACCCACCCACCGAAGACCGAGTTGAACGCTTGAAGGCACTAGCCAAAAAGGCTCCGGTTTCCAAAGATGAGGCCAAAGCGCTGAGTGCCGCTGCTTAAGTGCATTACTAGCGATTCGTCAAAGCACAATATGACCGAAATGAGAATAGCTCAAGGGCTCGTGAATCGAAGGATTGCCAAAGAGAAGATCGTACTTGGATTTCAAGCTCCCGAGATGCGAAAATATACTGGCTATGCAGTTGTTTAGGGCAAGCACAAGAAATCAGCCTACTCAAACTGGGGTGGTAGTTCTCTCGGAGATACTGTGCCTGGCCTGACTGGAACCGGGGCTCCGACCCTGTTGCTGCTATCTGCTGCGCCAGCATTTCCGGCTGGATCTGTAGCACTGTCAGCTGTCTGATCTGCCGCTGCGTCGCCCGTGTTGACAATCACCGTCGGTGTCTCAGGGGTGGGGTCGTAGGTTGCGATCGCAACCGACCTCGTCAGCTGTTCACCAGCCGCGTTTGTCACCTGTAAAGAGACAATTGTTTCACCCGGCTCTGGGCTTAAAGGCACAGGAAGCGTCCCCTTGGTGGGCACATGCCCTGGGGCTGGCATTATCATTACCTCAGTCCCCGGATTGTTCTCCGCTTCCCAGGCCAGTTCCAGGTTAACCAGCGGTTGTCCCTCATCAATGGGCACCAAATAGTTAGGCTGAACAGGTTCGCCGTTGAGAGTAAAGCTGATCAGGCGAGGGGGCCGCGGTTGAATATAGGTAGGGTCGCTGGTTGCCACAATGGGCGTCTCGGGCTGTTCTCCTTGAGGAATTGCGACCAGCCCAAAGGTATAAGTCCCCGACTGACGAAGGCCCGTAGGGACACCGCGACAGACTAGCTGAGCCTCCACAGTACAGAACGGCGTCAGCGCCTCGGGAAGCCCCGCTTGAAAATCAAACAGAATAGGGGAAGCCACCGCCGCCCCCTCGGCATTTTGTCGCACCAGCTGTACCCCCTGTAACTGCTCAGGATGTTCTATGACCCAGTCCACTCTAGCAACGTGCGGATCTTGTTGAGGTAAGGAGGGCACAAAAGTAGAGGTCTCCTCCGATGAAGGCATGGTAGCCTCCTCAGACGGTTTTGGCGGCGGTGCCTGATAGCGGGCCGCTGACGGCGACAGCTCTAGAATACGAGGCAACGGGGCTGGATTGATCGACACTGGTAGTGCCGTCGCTTGAACAGATGTGGCATTGCGACCGGGTTTAGGAATCAGGGTCAGGGTGAATGCATAATCTCCAGCCCGCCTCGCATCTGTGCGAATATTACGGCAGGTCAGGCGTCGCCGCTGTTCTACGCAAAAAGGCTCCAGCTCAGAGGGAACTCCCTCACTCAGGTCAAAAGACAGCGGCCCGCTTAACAGATCTCCCTCCGCCGACTGACCCACTATTTCAAGCTGCTGCACACGCTTGGGGTTGACTATCTCAAACCCGAGATGAACAGTGTCACCTCGGTTGGCTTCATAGGCTGTAGCCTCTGGCGCAAATCGCAGAATGTTTGCCGGAGCCGGGGGCCGAATAAAAAACCACCAGGTCAGCCAGATTAGCCCAACAAAAGACCCCAATAGTAACAAAATAACGGGCAGAATCTGCCACCAGGGTCGAGCTTCCCACATTAAGAGTCCCTGCATCGAGACCTCGGGAAGCGGCTTGTGCTCAGGGTCGGTGGCGATGACCTCAAAATTAATCATCCGCCCGCCGCCAAACAGAGGGCGCTTCCAGGCCCGTTTGGGGCGAACGGTGATTTGACTGGTCAATGTTTGCTGGGGGGCCAGGGTGACCGACTGGGGTTGAATTGTGTAGTCACACAGAGCGCTGTCTTCTAGCCCCAAAATGTTAAACTCCAGCGTTCTGGACGTATTGCCCTGGTTACTGGCTTGAATGCTGTAAACCCCCGACTGCCGTTGCACTCGACTGACCAACGTGCGAAAACGAGTGTCTAGCTGATAAACCGGCTGAATGTCGATGTAGAGAACATCTAGCAGCTTAAGGTCGGGGTTATTTTCAGACTTGAGCTGGAGCGTTGCTAAAAGGGGCTCGGCCAGGGTGTCAAGCGGCGGGGTAACCGTCAGCAAAATCACCCCGTCCATGCCTGGGTTGAGATCAAGGTAAGGCTCTTTGATGGCTAGCCCCGGTGCTTGAAAACCTTGAGGATAGTGAATTGTGACCCAGTCTTCAGGTAAGTCGGTGCAGGTTAGGCGAAAGCGATCGACGCGATCGGCCCGGTTGTAGACATAAACCTGAAACTGAAGCAGATTGCCCGGCAAGGTTTTGACGGGCTTGGCACTTGTAGTAGCGGGCTCTACCGCAAACGTCGGATCGTTAACCCTGACAACAGCATGGGTCGGCGGGAGCACCTGCAAAGTTTGTTCATATCGCTGCGGCGGGCTGTCAGGATAGTGATTGGGGGCATCAACCACCAGCCAGTAGCTATAAGCTCCAGAGATCGCCGTAGGGGGTACTTCAAAACTAAAGGTGACTTCTTCACCCTGCCCAGGGTCTAAGGCTAAACGGGTCTGGGTGGTGTGACACCAGGCATGGATAGCCCCTGGCAGTTCGTCTAAAAAAACATCAATAACTGCACTTTGATTCCCCTTGTTGGTTACCGTGACGCTAATCTCTAGCGTTTCTCCCAGTAGTGCATGATCCTCTCCAGACGAAGAGAGAATAATCCCGATCGGATGGGAACTGGTTTCTGGAACATCCAGGGCCATGTCGGGCAGCGATTGCATGGGGAGGGTGAAGTGGGTCATGGTGGCGAAGGGGGAAAGGCGAAGGGGGAAGGGCGAAGAGGGAAGGGCGAAGGGGGAAAGGCGAAGAAAGGCGAAGGGCGAAAGGCGAAGGGGGAAGGGCGAAAGGTAGGGGCGTTGCAGGCAACGCCTGTACAGGGGTGGGAGAGGCGAAGGGCGAAGGGGGAAAGGGAATTATGAACAAATCTTGTTTTTATCCTGAGTGCGGTGCAATTTGACACGATGGCTATCGCTACCGCTGACGATCATCAGTGTCTGACCTTGCTGCATAATGTCAACGCTGTTAACGGGGTGTCTAAAGCGGGCCAATACTCTTTTTCGCATTACCTGCCCAGCTGTATTAAGCGACCAGAGCATGACTCGGCCATCGTCGCCGCCGCTGACCAGGTGACACGCATTTTTGCTCAGGGCAACCGCGTTCACGGGCCGACCTTGATGGCCGTCTGTCCACTGATCGGTTGGCTGACAGGGGGCGCTGCTTTCAAGGCACGAGGCCAGATCCCACAGCGTAATGCGACCCTGGTTGTCAGCCGTCACCAACCGGGATGGGCTCGCGGCGGCGGTATCTAGGCTGGAAAGGTAGTGGTTAGGCTCACCAGCAGGGTAGTTAATGGGGAACTGTTGGTTCTTTTCAAAATCCCAAAGGACGAGCTTGTTGAAGCGTCCGCCCACTGCCAGAAAACGATTGGGCGCTTCAACAAGGGCAATCGACTGGATAGCAAACCCAAACTGCCGCTGCTGCTGTGGAACCGTCTGCTCACCCAGATCATCCCGGTCTTTGATGGCCCAGCGTAGAACAAGCCCGCTCCCGTGGGCGCTGAAGAGACTTTGCGAGTCGCGGCTAAACTCAAGGTCAAAAACCCGATCATCTCGCTGAAAAACCAGTGATTTTGGCGACTGCTGAGATAGAAAATCCCAGAGCTGAATTTCACCGTTCTCTAAACCAGCGGCCAGTAAGTCGTTGTTAAGGGGGCGATAGCGAACCACACGAACGGCTTTATCTGTGTTGGTCAGGATATCGACATCTTGCAGGTGTGGAAATACCTGCCAGCGACGAATGGTATGGTCATCGGCGGCGCTGATGACAGCATTGGCCTGACCATCAAACTGAACACTGTTGACGGGGCCGCGATGGCCTGCCTGCCAATAGGTAGGCAGTATAACCGCCATGCCCAGACAGCCCAACCCCAAGCACTGTAGCCAAAAAGGAATTTTGGGATTTACCACGAGTTCAATTGTTCGGGCTCGTGGCCGCATGTCTGTCTGCTGGAGCTGAGGGCGCAGCTGAAATTGCTGACGCCGCCGCCAGCCTAGCCAGGGAGGATTGAGTAAGACGGTCAGAGACATTTGAGCAAAGTCGCCCGCTTTGAGATCAACCTGGGCCGGGCTGACTAAAAGACCATGGGATGTGGTTAGGGCCGGTGTCGGTGGGCGGCGGCGTACCCTGGCCCACAGTCGCTCATACCAGGGCACGTCAATGCGGGCTAGGGTGAGCGCGACCGTTTGACCCACGTTACTGCGGTTATTGAGCGTGAGGGCATAGTGGGTAGACAACCTATCTTCTGAGAGACTATTCTCTGAGACGTTAGCGTCTGATTCGGCAGGCTTCTCTTCGGCACGCTGATCAAGCCTTTTGCATTTAAATTCAACCCAGCCGGTTGGCAAGATGGTCAGACTGCCCTGCTGACGTACTAATGGCGCTTCAGTATGGCTGACCTCAATATCA
The DNA here is from genome assembly GCA_039815385.1 of Cyanobacteria bacterium P01_A01_bin.114. GTDB lineage: Bacteria > Cyanobacteriota > Cyanobacteriia > Phormidesmidales > Phormidesmidaceae > SIO4C1. The sequence continues at coordinate 5,920 of JBCBZL010000073.1, read as the reverse complement.
AAGGGATATTCCTTAGCCTCGCTCGAGAGCGGTGGCTGGCACATAAACAGTGCATGGGCACTGGCCTGGGGGGCCACCTGCAAGCGACGTTCGTACCCATCGGTGAGCCATGCACTGGGCAGCCCTTTGATCACCACGCGAAGATTGGCCGTATTACGATTGGGATTATGAAGCTGTAGGGGAATCTCAATCAGGCTGCCCGGATCAACCTGAAAGTCAGTGTGGGGAACCTGCAAAATGGGGGGTAGCGCCCCAGAACCCGCCACAACTAAGTTGACCAGCTGCCGATCTTCTTCACCCAGTTCTAAGCAGGTAACGTTGACGTTGAGGTTCATTTTGCCGGTGAAGCCGCCTGCGATCGGGGGAACCTCTAGAATAGTCACGACAAAGTTGACCTGATCGCCAGCAGGAATTTTGGCCGATAGGTCAGGGGTTAGTCGATACCAATCAGGCACAGTTTGGCGATCTAGTCCTGAAGCGGATAGCTCTAGGGCAAACGTTGCAAAGCGATCGCTGAGGTTGTTGACGGTGACCTTAAACTGGTCGTCACCTGAACCGAGATTGATAACTTGGGTCGAAAGCTGGGTGAGAATTTGTTTGGGCATGATGGGGAGAAGGGGGAAAGGCGAAGGGGGAAGGGCGAAAGGTAGGGGCGTTGCATGCAACGCCTGTACGGGGGAAAGGCGAAGTCAAACATCAAAGAGTGTTCAAGGGGTGTTTGACGGGGCCAGCCATTGGTGCATTTGGCGACGGTGGGCGGCAAAGTTTAGGAGATTAACGCCTAGTTCTTGGGCGCTGCGGATTTCATCTCGGGGCAGATCGCAGCAATGGCCCCAGGCCTGGGGTAGCGGCCCGACTAGCAACAACAATCCGCCCCAGCCATAGAGACCGATGGGCTGGCCGTAGAGGGTGGGTAAACTGCCAAAGCGAAAAGGGTGGGATCGTATCGGGTGATCTGCTGCCAACTTACCCGCATCTGGGGAGGCTAGCCTTTCTGTTTCAACGAATGACTCTACGGGCGCTGTCAGCTGGGCAACCGCATCGGTGATACAAGACCGAAGCTCAGTGAGTTCTTGCTCGACTGAGGCTTCCAAGGCAGGCGTTGTGGCTTTATGCTTGGCGGTGACCCGCAGCTCGGTTTCGATCTGATATAGGTCACCGAGGGAGCCAGCCGGGGCCTCAACCAGTACCACACCGCCTCGTTTGAGATAGAGCGCCAACCGGTGTTGCTCTGTCCGTGCAAGCTGGCAAAAGTCGGGGTAGGTGAGGTGGCTCAGGTCACTCTTTAGGGGCTGGGAGATGACCTGGCCTCGAAGAGCTGGATAGAGGCTGGGTAACGCTTCAAACATAGCCTCAAACTGGGACATGCTCTCGCGTCGTCGTAACCAAGAGGCGACCCTGGCAGTGATGTGAGGGCGCGGCTGCACGGGCTGACGGTGGCGCAGGTCGAGCTGATTGGCTGCCGGAGAAAAAACATCTTCGGGCGGCGCGATCGCATCCATCCCCGCCGTCATTCTGACCCGACAGAGCTCGATCTCGTCCGAGGCCGCCGGGACGTCTTTCTCTAAAATTTGAAACGCTTCTTGCACAATGTCGGCTTGGGACGATCGTTCTGAATGCTTGAGAACAATGTAAATTGTGGTATCTTCGGCGGGCTGGGCTGAGAGATAGCAGCTTTCTGGCTGAGCAACCACAATCGGATTACCCTGGGCGTCAATGGCCAAACCCGGCTGAATCGTCAGCCAGCGAGGCTGTCGATACTTGCTGGGGGCAGCCTCGGGAATAGGGCCGACGCTAACCCCCAGCCCGCTCACAACCCCGCCCTGGTGTAAAGACCCGTAGTGAATAGTTTGGCGCTGCTGGTGATAGCTGTGGGCGATCTGCCAGTGGTCAGCAGTAATCAGCATACCGTCATTGACCTGAAGGCGTTGGAGGGGAGAGAGTGTCATGGCCGAGGCTCGATAGAAAGGTCGTAACTGCAGAAAGCGGGTTTTTCTTGTTCGATGATGGTGCGAATGAGCGTCTCATCTAAGGGGTAGTCGGTCGGCGGACGCAGGCGCACGCTGAAATGATAGGGTCGGTGCCCCCCCAAGAGGGTGGATTGCCCCAGGATGGTTCGCCCCAGTACATGCCCCTGGGTAAAGTTCTCGTGGATGCCAATGGCCCGCTGAGACTCTTCTGGCAGATAATCGTCTAGGGGGAGCCCGCTGGCCAGGTGCAGATAAAATCGCAGACCGCGCCGGGTGCCGCGCCAGCGATAGATTTCCATAGCGTAGCGGATCAGAGCTCGCTGCTGGGCCAGGCTCAGCGGGCCTTGAAACGACCAGCCCACCCAGTGGGCCAAAAACGACAGCATCGACTGGGGGGCCGTTAGCGGATCGAGATAGGCCCACTGCTGGTCGAGAATATCAACGGTGGGCTCAAAGGTGGTTTCAAAAATCTTGAGAAATCGACCAACAAAATCAACATTGCGGTAGATATCGGGCAAAAAATCAAGATACAGGCTAGGCGGGCGAACCAAAACCTGAAAGGGGTTAACCTGTTCTTGACTATCTCCTCGGGGGGCAATCGCCCTGACCTTGAGCTGGCCAGCATAGTCAAGCTTTAAGGGCAGCTGCTCAGGGGAGAGCGGTTGTTCAAAGAAATCAGCTGCGATCGCAAAATACAGCACCGCCTCCATCTGATGATGGGCTGGCAGCGTGGAGCCCTCGGTATGCAGCTGCCACCAGTCTGGCGGCAGGTCTCCGGTCACAGAAAACTGAAGTCGCAGGGGGGCTTCAGAGTGGTTTTTAACCCGCACCACTAGCTCGCTAAACTCTCCTGGCTGCAAGCGCAGACTGGTTTGCAACCGGTGTGGCTCTGCCGAGGAGAGTCGCCCCGACTGTCGCGAAAAGACCGTGGCCGAGGTCGCTGACGCAGGTACCTGCATCGGCACCAGCTCAAGACTCATTGTTTGACCTGTTTTAACCTGTGACATACGGCCCCCTTAAGCGATCAGACTAATCGTATGGCCCGAGCGCAGCTGCGCATCGGCCCACGAACAGACCAGCCCAAGTGCCCCCGGCTTGACCACATTGTCGGGGGCCAGACGGCGCACCCAGGTCGTTCCCTGTTGGCGCACTTCATAGAGCATCACCGCGCCCAGATAGCGAACACCGGTCACCCCCTGCAACAGCGTGATGATATCTGACGGATAGACGGCGGTGCCAAATGGCCAGCCGCGACCCTCTCGCCCCCCCACCAGAGGGTTTAAGAACCGATAGAGGGCCACCTGAAGGTCGTGCAAAATCGCCTGCTGAGCCTCAGGAGACCCATAGGCTGGGTCAAGGGCTACTTCTGTTTTGACCGTCACCCCCACATATTCAGGGGCCTGCAGTTTGACCTGTACCCCAAGCGGGCGGCGATCGTCCAGATACTGGGTCACCTGCTGGGTCAGCTGAGGTGTGAGGCCAAAGGCCTCAGGGGCGATCCCCATGGCAGCGTCAATGTTGGCGATGTTGGCCTGAGGCACCAGCATGACGGTGACCACGCCGGGCTGATTGTTAATTTGTTTTGGACAAATGCTCCGAGCGACCGCGCCGTGGCTGGCCTCAATCGCTAACGTTTCAAAATCTTCTGGGGTGACGGCGCGATCGCGAGTTCGCAACAATCTGGGCACGCGCAGGACGGCGTCATCTAAGGATTCTGCATCGGCCCCGTGGTAAGCGGCACCATAGTTCACAACAGAGGCCACGTAGGGAACCGCTGATTTGACGACTCTCAGTGTTTGGGGTTGCACATTCCCGCGCTGCCCGCCCCCGGTACGATAGGCTTTCATCGTGAGCACGGCCCCTCGCTGCGGGACTGCACCGTACTGACGTTCTAGCAGCTGAGGCGTGACGGCAAGCACAGTGGTGCCGCCAGCAGCTGCCGCAGCCTGTTGTTGTGATCGCACCTGGGTGGCCGTTTTGAGCTGCCCCGGCTCTCGAATCAGGGGGCCAAACTGCACCATCCCCGAGAGAGAATCAATCGTATAGTGCAAATCATCGGGGCCAGAGTCTGCAAAATCGGTCACCTCCTGCCAGTCTTGCTGCACCCCGCTAGGTAACATCACCACCAGGTGCTCTTCGTCAGTGCGAGGCAGTACGGGCCGACTCTGAACGTGAAAACGCTGTCCGGGCTGCCCCTCACTCTCGCCCAGCAGCTCGTCTTGAATGAGCGTACACTGGCTGGCATCGACCGTACCCCCAATGGCGCGAGCCGAAATACTCAACAATCGAGGTGAGTTGCTGTAGGCCGGGGTACCTGGAGCGGGGTGGGTGCAGACACAGCGCAGCCAGCGACCGCGATAGCTGGCAAAGTCTGTCACTGGCAGCTGCTGCGGCAGGTGCAAGACCACTTCGCCCCGTTGAATATCGCTGTTGCTGCCGGTGTCATAAAAACTAAATCCGCGGGTCTCATCATCCCTTTCTTGCAGCAGCACTGGCACCCAGGCCTGACCATTCCAGGCTTCCCACAGACGAGGGGGCGCTTCCGGGCGAATCCCGGTCGGGGTTGCGGTCTCTCCTTCAAAGCTCAGCGCGAGCACATTGCCCTCTAACAGCTGCTCTGGGTCGAGCCCTATGTAGAAACTGTTACCGGGCTGCGGTCTGGGGTTAAAAATGGGCTGCTCGCCGCCCGACCATCGCCCATCTGACTGTCGAGTCCAGCGGGTAGTTAAGCGATCTTGCAAGACATTCGGAATCAGCTCAGCAGTATCAGCCGTCAGCAGGTGGTGGATATACGGAAGCCCGATCGTGAGAGATCGATCGGTACTAAACACGATTGCCTCTTCCGTCTCGGTTCGCTCAGTCGCCACTTCCACCGCTGCTGGGATTTGATATGGCTCTGGCAGGCTCCCAGCCAGGTAAAAGGTCACAGCCGTGTGGGCCGGGGTCGGGGGCTGTAGATGAATGCCCAACAATTCCAAAAAGGCCACATAGTTACGGCGCGGCACCTGGTTAAACCGCATCATCATCTGATCGGTGAGCCAGCCAAACAGCTCAACCAAAGTAATTCCCGGATCGCTAGGATTGTGGTGGGTCCACTCTGGACAATAGCGCGGCACCCGCAGCAGGCATTCTTCGACCAAATCTTTGAAGGTGCGATCGTCTAGATTTGAGTTGGGGAGCTTGGGCAGAAAGTCAAATTCCATAATGATAGCTTTTCAAAAGCTCTTCAAAGGGTGGCTACTCAGCAGACGGCGTTAGGTAAAACGGATAAACCAAGCTACGCCGATGGTGGCTATCTTTGATGCGATAGTTGACGGTGATGTTGAGGCTAGCGGCATCCGGCGCAGGCGAAGCCGTGACCGCCTCAATAGAGATCCGCGGCTCCCATTTTTGCAAAGCGTCGCGGGCGTAGACTTGAGCTAATAGCAGGGTGTCATCATTGAGCGGGGCAAAGACAAGCTCATGTAGCTGAGAGCCAAAGTCAGGTCGATAGACTCTCTCTCCCAAGCGAGTACTTAAGATAATGAAAATCGACTCTTCGAGATTGCGAAAATCATGGCTAAACTGAAGCCCTCCCTGAACGGTCATCCGCATGGGAAAGCCCCAACCCTGCCCCAAAATTTCTTGAGTTTTGGCCGAGGTCTGTCCTAGAATTTCTTGAGTGGTCACCAATACCTTTGCTTTCCAAAACTGTTGTCAACTTTTTTTGATATATTAGCCAGTCCCGGATCAGAAAACTTCCGTAATTCTGACGATTCACGTAGGTAGGGTTGGCAGGGTAAAAAGGGGTTGATGGATAAATTTAGCTTGATGGGAGTTCACTTTAGGCGTGAGGAGAGGTGTTGAGGATTGGGAGGGTGATGGGTAATGGGTAATGGGTAATGGGCGATGGGTCGTGGGTTGGACTCCCAACTTAGAACTTAGAACTTAACACTCAAAACTCAAAACTC
>JBCBZL010000067.1:0-17240 GCA_039815385.1 Cyanobacteria bacterium P01_A01_bin.114 | reverse complement strand
CCCTCAGGCTTTATTAGCCAGTCTACGTCAGAGTGCTGAGCACCGTAGGAGGTAGGGTAAAGGATCACGTTGGATTTATCAGCATTGAGCACTCCGTAGGTCTGATAGATCAGCTCTACCTCTGGCAGCATTGCCCCGCACTGAAACTCAAAATCTTTAAGTAAAAAACGCTTAGGAGATTTCATACGTGTTTTCTTAAGCACCCTGATTGGCTAAATATTCTTAATGGTAAGAATACCGGTTTTGCGAGGAGATCGGATCGTGCCCAGGCGGAGATGGCTAATTTGCTGAATCAGGCGCTAGCCAAGCCAGGGGGTCACGACGTTCGGATTTAAAGCCCGGTCTGGGTTTGCTAGTTTGCAGGCCACGCGCCGGGAGTTTGATGAAATGGAGTTTGATGAAATTGGCTGATAGCTCGCTCTACGCGTCGAAATAAATCAAAGACGTAAGTGTAGCAGAAGGATAAACGTCAATGGTCGTCAAAATCAGGTTTTCGATTTTGCAGTGTCACTTTGAATTTTGGCATGAGCTGGATTCAGACGAGGAGATGCTAGCGTTTGACAGCGACCATGTGCAAGAACTCATCCTTGATTTTTTGGAAAGTCGACTGCTCGTATCGGGGATTGAATGGGACTCTAGCGATAGCGATATGATGAGGCTACCTCCTGCACGTAACTGGCATGACGATGATAATCAAAGTGAAAACTGAGAACGGCTGATGTCTCTGATACCTTATCTGATTGTTGATGACGCAAACGCGGCTATTCATTTCTACCAAGCAGCCTTTGGGGCAAAGGAACACGTTCGGTTGGCAGACCCCAATGACAAGGTCATGCACGCAGAAATTCGGATCGGTCAGAGTCAGATTATGCTGGCGGATGAGTTTCCTGAGATGGGCTATCAGAGCCCACAAACGCTTGGGGGATCAGCCGTTTCTCTTTTGCTGTATGTAGATGATGTGGATGCTGTTTTTGAGGCTGCGATCGCAGCGGGTGCAGTTGAAACCATGCCAGTCACCGATCAGTTCGATGGAGATCGACGGGGAACGCTGACCGATCCGTTTGGACATCGATGGCTACTGGCCACCCAAAAAGAAGAAATATTACCTGATGAACTGAAACAACGGTTTGGGAGAATGCTAGAAGCGGACCTGTGACACCAAATCGAACACAGAGCCATCACACAGGATATGGATGCGATCAGAACATATTGCGAAAAGACAACTGTCCTATCACAAATACGATAAAGCTGGCTGAGCCTGCACACATTTATCAATAGCCCAGGGTCCTATCGACGCTTGCGGGTATTTTGCCCTGTGTCAAGAATTGTCTAATGTTGTTGGCTACAATCAGCGAGGCTGTCTGTTTGTGGGTTGGGGCCGCAATGTGGGGAAGTACCGTAATGTTGGCGTGAGACCAAAGCGGGCTTTGGGGCGGCAGGGGTTCTTCATCGAAAACGTCTAGAACAGCATGAGAAAGATGTCCGTTATTGAGATGGTCAAGTAGCGCGTCTGTATCCAAGATCGATCCACGGGCAAAATTTATCAGTGCCGCGTCTGGTGGAAGCAGGGCCAGGGTCTGATGGTTTAAGAGCCCACAAGTTTTGCGGGTTGAGGGTAGAAGACAGATAAGGATATGGCTTTGCCGTAGCACATCGGCAAGCCCCCGGTCACCGCACAACGTCTCTACACCGTCTACAGCAGTTTGAGAGCGGCTCCAGCCGTAGACGGTAAACCCATGATGGACAAGCGTCTGGGCTGCTGACTTGCCTAAATGACCGAGCCCCAACAGCCCGATATTTCTCTCGCTGGGTAAAGGTAGAGGATGTTGTTGCCACTGCTGGGTTAACTGCTGTGCTCGATAACGGGGCATGTCACGGTGCAGATAGAGTGTCCACGCAAGGACGGCCTCAGCCATCGTGTTGGCAAGTTGCGGATCGGTCATCCGCACAATGGCAAAGTCGGCTTCTTGAGTTTTAACCAATAGCCTTTCGACCCCCGCCCAGAGACTTTGCACCCATAGTAGATTGGGAAAAGCAGCAAGCTGCGTTGGAGCGGGGTTTGCAACAATAGCAACTTTGGCAGCCTCGCGCTGCGCTGCGGTTAGCGCATCCAACCGCACTATGTCATGTTCAGACAGTGCTGTGCGCAGCACCTGGAGCCAGGCTTTTTCCTCTGCCTCGCTAAGCTGTGCCACAAAGGGAATCGCCGTTCTCATGATGTATAAACTCCAGCAAAATTGACAAAACCCCTGCTTTCTATAGGATTTTACGACAGCGTATGCATCTGATAAACAAAGCAAAAAAGCGGAATCATAGTCATCTCTTCCTATCTATGTTCTGTTTTAAAGGTAGTCAAATTAGGCAAATCCGAACTACTTTGGAGGTAGACCCCCTTAAAATGCGTTTGGAGTAGTTTAATGAAATTTAGGGTAAAGGCCATTCTCGTCAGTGGACTCGTGGTCGGGCTGCTAGGCGGCACTGCCAATGCACAGCAGCAGCCAATCATTACCACTGAGCCCCCACTACCAGGCCAGCTCAGCGAACCTATTGCCAGCGTTACCCCGGTGAATGGCCGCATCACCATTGAGCTCAATAACGAGACCGGGGCAGCCCTCACCTACGAGGTTTTTGGGATCACCGACCAGCGCACCCTGGCAGCAGAAGAGTCAGCTGTTCTGCAAAATATCCCCGTGGCGGCTACGATTACGGTGCTGCGCCAAGACAGCGGCCTGATTGATATTATCGCCCGCAGTGAAGAGACTGGCATGCTGACAATCTCTATCCTGCGAGAAACTAATTTTGACGATACCCAGGGGGTGATCGATATTCAGCCCAGCGGGGCCGTTTTTGTAAATTAGGCATCCTAAATCAAGGGGAAAGATCTAGGCCGCTTGCAATCAAAGGATTAGCAAATAAATAACATCCCCAAATGGCTAATCCCAATGGTAGGGCAGCAAAATTTTGCGCCCTGCGACTGGGTATGTTATTTGCCCGCATGTCCCCAAGTAGGCCACTAACTTTCCCCTTCCCCTCTTCTCTTTTCTCTTTTAATCCGGACCCTTTCAATCCGAAGTTTTTTTCGGGCCGCCCCCTAGCTATGTTCGATCGCATAGGTGACTTTCATTCGATATTGACTACCGGGTGACACTTTTATCACCTCGTCAGCGGCGTTTGCGGTCTCTACACAGATAAACCGCTGGTAGTCCTGCTCTTCTAAATCAGCCATCTTGGCAGAGATCTCCTTCCAGGGGTTCCATACAATTGTGGTGTGGCTTCCCTCGGTCGTAATCCGGATGTGACGACTCAAGGCCGGGTCATCAATCACCAGTTCAGGTTTTACAAGGGTGTAGATACGATCAACTTCTTCTGAGATGGTCACTGCCCCAACCTGATCTTTTTGAGCCCCGTCGTCTACTTTATCTAGATATGCAACGTCTTCTAACCCCAGCACCTTGACCTGGTTGATATCGCCAATGGTGAAGTAGGTGTGTAATGCCTGGGTAATTGAAAAGGCCTGATCGCCTTTATTGTGGGTAGTCAACGCCACCGTCAGCCGGGTGCCAACTACGATTTCGAGCACGAGCTCAAAGGTGTGTGGCCAAATTTCTCGAGTCTCGTCACTGGCGGTAACCCCTAGCTTGACCTTGGTATCGCCATTTGGGGTAGCCTCAGTGCTGAGCACATCCCACAGCCGATTGCGAACAAAGCCATGACTTGCCCGCCCTAAGCCTTCGGGGTCGGGGCCAAACCAAGGCCAGCAGATGGGGATGCCCCCCTTCATGGCCTTGCCAGTTTTGTAATAGGCGTTTTCGCTTAAGAACATCAGGTCTGCCGACTCGCCCGCAGGTTGAAAGGAGAGTACCTGGCCTGCGTAGATAGAAATTAAGGCCTTAGCTTTGCTATTTTCAATCGCGATGACTGGAAAGCCGCCCTTACCCTCGACGATCTTGAGCTGACCCGCAATGCCGTAGTCAGTGTTTAACTGCTCTATATTCATGCTATCCACGTATAAATTTATTTAGATTCATTCCATACTAACCAAGCGGGATCACAGGGACCTGTCTTTTAACCCACAACTTTAAAGTAGGTTTTAGGTTTATAGGTTCTCTAACGCCCAACACCCACCCCACCCCAGCAATGCTTCTGTAATATTTAATCAGTAATATTTAATCAGTCGTTGATGTGTCCCCTTAAGCCATGCTTGATCGCCTCGTTCGTCCATTGGTGCGCACCCAGATCCAACTGCTGACCCAAACCCAGTCTGCAAGTACCCGGCTGGTCAATATGGTGTCTCAGTGGCTGGGCTATTTAGGCATTCAGGCAAATGTGACCCAGCTGTCTAGCCGTAACGGACAGGTACAAATTTCGCTAGCGGTGGGCCGCCCCGACCAGTGCAGTGAAGCTGAATGGCAGCAGATTCTAGACAATATTAGTCAGCACTCTGACAATCAAGACGCAGAATCGACCTTAACCTACGCGGGACTGCCTCGAAATCAACAGGTCAAAGTTCACCGACTTTTAGCCCACGTGATCAAAGCTGGCAACCCAGAAGCATTACCTGCTTGGGAGAGCCTACAGCCGCGACTTAAGCAGATAGGGCTAAATGAATCTATGCTGCTAGAAATCAAGTCAGCCCTCAAAGTACCTGCGATGCTTGATTCGCTGCTAGAAGATTTAGAACCAGAAGTCGCTGCATTTGTGCTATCTCGGGCTATCAGTATTGCGCTGATCGATCATGAGATTAATCAGGGTGAAGACAGTGCCCTCAAGGCGATTTACAGTGTCCTCGAAGATAAGGCGAGGGTGTAGCTCACCCTAAACCCCACACCCAAATAAGCTGTCTAGATATAGGCGGCTGACCTGCTGCTGGTTCATCCCGTTTTGAATCAAAAATAGCGACATCGCGGCACAAAAAACCCGATCTTGATCCCAGGCTGTGTGGGTGCCCAAAAAACTTTGTAGGGCGTCCACGAGTTCTTCTGGGATTTCAACCATTAAGCTGACTGTTTTAGAGTCCATGTTGACGCTCCTGCAACCACACTAAAGACCAAATCAATAACCTAACCAAGACACCTCAAAACTATCCCCAACAGTCGCTGTAGCGTTCGACGGACATCGCTCAGCGAGGGACGTTTAGCAGTGGAGCTCATTGTGTGACAAGCTTCGATAAATTGCAATGCGGTTACAGAGACCTCAGGGAGGACGCCGGGCACTTGCCTGAAAAGGCCAAACGAAGTCAAGGGAGCTAGAGGCAAATTTTCGCTACATTACTTAACAAAATCGGTCATATAAATGGCTGGCTTCGGAGAAAGTTTTCCACAACCCTCGCCATAAATCCCCTCAATTAGAGCCGTCCCTGTGGAAAATATCGTAAGTGCTGTGGAATACCTGTGGAAATCAATCGTTTTTTATAAAGTTTTGTAAAAATCTTTATTCGCAGAGTAGTGGTATCGCCTCAAATCCCTGAACCATAAAGGGTCTAATACCAAAACCGCTTGCGATCGCGCCCTGTGTAAGACAGCTACCTTTACGAGCCTTTGCGGGGCTCTGTAGGGCGTCTTAAAGAGGATTGAGGCGAAATGCAATGGAAACCATTGGGAATTGATGTTTTTCTCAAGATTAAATGAAGCTTAAGTAAAACTACTTAATTCGCTTGATCGGACGGTCGGCTATCAGAGAAGTTTATGTCTGAAGAATACGATTGCTTTTCAGCGATTTCGAGCCATTTTGGAGCGTCTTCACCCAATCAAGCAATTTATTCGGATTTGTAAATGGCTTTAACACCGAACCGCTTTATGAGCCCAACCGTAACCGTTCTCTGGAAATCTTCAATCTCAGCCATAGCCCCTGCTGAGCAGTCGTCCACAAAATCGGTACAGCCTTCAAAGTTAGACCTCGTTGTCCGCTGCCAGCAGCACAGCCGCCCAGATCCGGCTGATTTTGCTGAGCTGGTCCGCTGCTATCAGCCCTATGTCAATAATGTGCTGTTTCAGCTCGCTTCAGATTGGTCAGATCGAGCGGATTTGGCTCAAGAGGTCTGGATCCGGGTCTATCGAAACGTTCATCGCCTTCAAGACCCCATCAAGTTTAAAGGGTGGCTGAGGCGCATCATCACTAATTTGTTTTATGACGAGCTGCGCAAACGCAAGCGATTTAATCAAACGGTCTCTTTAGACGCCCCTCGGGCCACAACGGATGGGCACATGACCTGGGATCTTCCCTGTGGGTGCCCAAGCCCAGTCGATAGAATGATGACCCATGAGTTTTATGATAAGCTCAGCGCTGCCATTGTTGAGCTGCCCGAAGTTTTTCGAACTACGATAGCCCTGCGTGAGCTACAGGGGCTAAGCTATGAAGAAATTGCCGATATGACAGGGGTTTCGCTGGGCACGGTTAAGTCAAGAATTGCGCGAGCCCGCGATCGGCTACAGCGGGAGCTGGGGCGATATCTAGAGACGTCTGTCTCTGAGGTTTTAGCCTGAGAGATTGGGCTTTGATTGAAACCCAGATTCATCCTGACCAAAGCGATCGGAGGGGCGTAAAGTTTACGCCCCTCCGTTTTTACGCTGTAAGGATATGTCTGAAACTTTAGGCTCTGAAACTTTAGGCTCTGAAACTTTAGGCTCTGATAAAGCGGCCGGGGTTGAAAATGTCTTGGGGGTCAAAGTTAGCTTTGAGTCTTTGCATGACGCCTAGGGCGCTACCCCTGTAGCCCCACACATCGACCTTTTGTTTGACCTCAGCCGGGGCCTGCAACACGCTGAGATAGCCTTGATGGGCCTCGCAGTGCGATCGCAACTTGGCAATCAACTCGGCCGTTTTCCCACTCGTTTGCCCACTGGCCTCAAATCGCAGCAGCCCCACCCCGCTGGCATTGTGCAACCGGCCTAGCCAGCCCTGAGGCAGACTTGTCTCTGCCAGCTGCAAAAAATCGGCGCTGCTGGTGGGCAGCATCCCTACTTTGCAGAGAACGTTTGAGGTTGAGTCGGCAATCAGGGCGGTTGAGATCGCTGACCAAAGGCTATCATCCACGGTTTGAGTCTGGGCACCCGCGGCATGGGCGAGGGTACAAAGGCGGCTAACTTGCTCCTCAACCCCGGCTGAGATGCCCTGAAATTGAGCAATCAGGGACACTGAAGTGGGGGGGCAATGGCCGGGAGCCAAGTCGAGGGGCGAACCAGGGGGCGAAGCGGGGGACGAGTCGGGAGCCGAATTGGGGGACGAGTCGGGAAGCAGTGGGAATGAACCGGCAAGGATATCTAAGGCAACCGGGGTTAGGCCAGAGAGTCTAGCTTCTAGCGCAGTTTTTTGGATAGCATCGCCGTGACCAGTCACTGCAATGGTTTGAGAATGCTCGGGTTGTGGATAGAGACGCAGGGTTAGCTGAGTGAGTATCCCCAAAGTACCGTAGGCCCCTGTCATCAGTTTCATCAGGTCGTAACCGGCAACATTTTTGACCACCCGACCCCCGGCCTTTACTATTTCGCCATCGTAGCGAACAAACTGCACCCCAATAAGCATGTCGCGAACACCGCCATAGCGCTGCCGCAGAGAGCCTGCGTCGGCGGTAGCGACAAGGCCACCTAGCGTTGCCCTGTCACGGTAGAGAGGATCTAGGGCGACAAATTGTCGATGCTGAGCCAGCTGCTGCTGCAACGCAGCAAACCCCAGCCCCGCCTCAGCTCGAACGGTAAAATCTTCTACCCAATGCTCAACCACCCGATTGAGGTGGGCCAGGCTCACAACAACATCGATCGGATCGGGAGAGTTTCCCCAACCTAGCTTTGAGCCACTGCCGCAGGGTAAAACACGCCAGCGATTTTGGGAACAAACTTTAACAACCGCTGAGAGTTCTGCCTCAGAGCGAGGGGCCACCCTACAAACTGAAGACACTTCAACCCCAGCGGCCCTGGCGCTTTGCTGCCAAACCTCACTTAAAGACGCTCCCTCAAACACCTGATCGGGGGAAAGCAAAGACCGCAGCGTTTCAGCGATAACAACCATGCCTGAGCCATACGGGTTACTACAGCTCTCTAGTTTACGCCGTTGGGTGCGATTACTGCTTAACAGCAACACACATCAGTGACAGGGCAGCCGTGGCCGCACGGGGGTTGATGCCAGACAAAATTTGCCCAACGCCATAGCGCCAATGGGGCGGCTTGCCATATTCCCCCGCCAGGGCTCTAGCCCCGATTGCGTTGTTGTGGGGATAGATTTTGACTAAAAAACCTAACGACTTAAGCGTGTCATCAAACAGTGCCTGAGTTACCCCATGTCCAGGCTTATGATGGGTTTCAGTAGCCAGGGCCGCCTGCCGATCGTCATCAGCCACGTGTAAATCACGTAGAAAAAAACGATAGATTAGCCCAAGTCGAATTTGGTAAAGCCAGTACCCCAAACCTTTATAGTCCCAGGCAGTTAATTGCGGGTCGTGATCCACAATGAGCTTGCCGCCTGGTCGTACCAGGCGGGCAGACTCTGCTAAAACCTTCGTCATATCAGCACAATGGTGCAGAGTGGCATTCACAACAACTAGATCGGCAAACCCAGAAACTAGCGGCAGCTGATGGGCATCGGCTAGCAAGGGGGTATATCCGATGCTTTGAGCCATTTTTAGTGACCCCAGTGCAACGTCTACGCCAATCAAAAGCTTTGGGGAGCCTCCCAGGGTGGCGTACAGGTTACCAGGGCCGCAGCCGATATCCACCACAATTTGGTCAGTCCAACTACCGGCGGCCGCCTGCCAACGTTCTGCAAAGCACCGATCGCGATGACAGGCTTCAAAATAACCCTGGGCCCAGATAGGGTGGCTAAAGTAGTGACTATTGGCTTGAATTTCTGGAGTATCCGGTATTTGCCCAGATGGAATACCCTCTACGGTTGTGACGTTGGCATGGGGTGACAAAAATTTAGAGAGCGGCGATGTCAGCAGGCCAGAAGCACTGGCAGAGTGCCTCCTACCAGCCGTTTCCTCTCCGCTGCCGTGTGATGTGACCATAGGAAAGCTCGCGAAATAATAAAATGCTTGTACAAAATCCTGTCTAGCAATACCCGATACCGAAGGGCATGAAGTTTCACACCCCTGACAGACTCTGATTTTGAGATGTTTTGACCAGGGCTCTAACCAGTATGACCAAACCCACAGGCTGGCTCAACAAACTTAGTTAGAACGATGGTTCAACTAAATAGAATTCTCTATGGTGTGAAGCGACAAATGCACCAAGCTTTTGCCAGATACTAAGTAGTTATTCGTCAGAATTGCGTGAATTTCAGACGGCTTTTATCAATTCTTCAAGGTTTTGCGCCTAAGCCCAACAGATTGACCCGCGCAATTCGCTGACATAGCACTCATTAAAATTCAAAACACTTCGTTATCGAAGCACTAATTTGCTTCAATCTTTGAGAGCTGAATTTTAACTGGGCAGCTCGGGTTGAAATACGACTTTAGCCGTATAAATTTGAGAATCCATATCAGTTCCATTCTATAAGTTGAGAATGGCTCTTTATGAGGACGCTTCATAAAGTTGCACATTGTTTCGCCGGAAAATTTTCACCCTCATCCCCGGCTCTCTAGGTGATAGCTGGGGATGAGGGCTCTCAATCACTCAGATCGGCCCCTGATTTTTAATCAGGGATCGTTTTTTAATCAATGCCTATTTTTACAGGGCCAGAGGTCGAGCCGGACGCAAAATCAGGATTGCTGATCGGTCGGGGCTTTCTATAATTTGCGTAGAGCCGATCGCGCCAGTCCCAAAAGGGTTTGAACTCTTCAAGGTCAGCTAGCCCAGGCACCCCCTTGCCGCAGATGCCCTCAGGTAAATCAAGATACTGGCGCTCTGGAAACTTGATATACATCGATAGGCCAGCCACTGCAAAGTCTGCGAGGGTAGGCTGCTCACCCAGCAGGTAGGGGTGCTCACTCAAGATTAGACAGAGCGCCTCTAAAGCCTGCCGCAGAATGTCTGTCGCTTCTTTAACGGCATCCGGGCCAAAGCCAGCGCCAGTGCCGAGCAAGCTTAGAAGATCACCCGGAACTGCACCCACAAGTGTTTTTAGCAGCTCGGGCGTCGCCTCTGGGAGTAAAGCCGTTCTGAAGTTGGGATGTTGGTTAAACGCGCCAATCATCACCTTACGGGCGTTGAGTCCGATCGACTCGTCTGCCCAGGCTTCCATCATCAGACAGAGCCCCCGCTGCTTGCCCACTGTTGGAATCAGCGGTCGATCGGGATAGGTTTGCTCGAGATACAGTGCGATCGCGGTCGAGTCAGGCACCACATTGCTGCCGTCTTTGAGGACAGGCACCTGGCGCTGCCCCGATAGTCGATAGAGATCGACCTGCCCGACACCGGGGGTTACCTCAATAGTTTTGTATGGCAATTGTTTATAGTCCAGCACTAGCCGGATTTTCTCACTGTAGTGAGACGCTTCAAACGCATACAGCTCAAGCATAGGTGTGCCTGCAAAATAGAGTACTGATTAATATTCTCCGACAAACAACTCGCGATTTCATCGGTCAACGGTTAGAGGCTAGCAGCGTAAGCATTTAAGCGTCATATTCGAGCCTGAATCTCATCTTTTTTTACAAAGTTTCATGAAAACTTGATTGATTTAGGTTAAGGTATTCCTCGAGCAGTTAAACGTGGACAAGACACTATCTTGTTAAGTGTTGCGGACAGACAGCAATAGACAGCGAATTGTTCCTGAAACAGCTGTTGAGTCGTATCCAGTTTGAAAACTTTCGGTTTGCCTGATTGCAAAAAGCTCAGCGCAAGCTGCAAGGCTGGATTTAGACCAGATTCGGCAATTCAATTTTTTGACCCTTTAAATATTCAAGGAGGTTTGTATGCGCGCCATGCAAGCTAAGACATTAACAAAGACGCTTTTGTTCTCTTTGGGACTGGCTGCTACGACCACCCTCACTGCCTCTGTTTCTTCTGCACAGGTTAAGCCCGAAGCGGCAGGCGCTTTAGAAGCCGACACGGTTGCAGAAACAGCAGAAGTGACTGAAGCCGAAATGCCTTCCTCAGAAGTGCTCTCTACCCCCTCTGAGGAGATGACTCCCGCCGTTGATGGCCTAGAGGCTGAATCAATGGAGCCCGTCGGTGGCGTCGAGATGGTAGAAGAGCCCACATCGGTTGACGAGATCGAAGCAACCGAGCCGGCTGCGCCCGTTGATGAGATTGAGGCCGTTGAGCCCGCTGCACCGGTTGACGAGATCGAAGCTGTTGACCCGACTGCACCGGTTGACGAGATCGAGGCCGTTGACCCGACTGCACCGGTTGACGAAATCGAGGCAACCGACCCGACCGTACCCGAGGATGAAGTTGAGGCAACCGACCCGACTGCACCCGCAGAAGATCCGACAGCTGTTGATACAACAACTATGACAGTTGTTGAACTGGCTGGCAGCAGTGAATATTTTGAACTGCTAACGGCTGCTTTAGAGGCGGCTGATCTGTCTGATGTTCTCTCGGGTGAGGGACCTTTTACGGTATTTGCACCCACCGATGAGGCGTTTGAGGCACTGCCCGAAGGCATGCTTGAGTCTTTACTCTTGCCTGAGAATAAAGATCAGCTAGTTCAGGTTTTGTCTTACCATGTGGTGCCTGAGGCTGTTCTCTCTCAAGACCTGTCAGCGGGTGAAATTGTCACCTCTGAGGGCAGTGAGATTACAGTATCTCTAACCGATAGTCTGATCCAGGTCAATGAAGCAAATGTCTTATTGGCGGATGTAGAGGCCAGCAACGGTATTATCCACGTCATTGACCAGGTGATTTTGCCGCCAGATATAGCAGCCTCCCTACCAGAAGAGGATGCGGTCTCTTCGGTTGGGGATGTAGCGCCGGAAGCGGATGAAATGGTCGCTGACTGAACAACCGTCAAGAATGTTTCTGAAACTGACAGTGCTACCGACCAGAGGCGTAAAGGGACAGGAAGCTAGCTCCTTCTGAAACTCTTTTGCGCTATGTCAGTCTCTAAATGTAGAGAAGAGTTTGGTAGCGCTTCCCAAGTTTAGTCTGTGGGGTTCTTTGAAAAGAGCGAGAAGATCTCTTTCAAAGAGCCGCATCAGGGAAAGGCTATTTAACTTGGCTTTTATCAAACGGTAAGGCCCCAGAGATCTTCTGGGGCCTTTTCTTATCCGAAATTCTGTCTAATACAAATCCTGCCTAGCAATACCAGAGGCTGCAAAGATTTACGCCCGTGACAGACTCCCATCTTGAATCGGGGTACTGCATTTGGATATGTGCTACTACTGCTCAGGAGGAGTGGCGGACTCAGCTGGAGTAGGGCCAATTGGAGCGGTGGGCTCAGCCAGCATATCGCTGCTGCCGCAGGTGGCGGGCAGCTGAGTTTTAACAGTCACCTGGCCGTAGTTTAAATTTTGAACCAATCGACTGACCACCAGTTCGGCCCGCTCATTTGCATGTTTAAGAATGCCTTGCTCACAGGCAGCCCGTTCTATTTTCTGGAGGGCTGTGGTTTGGGCCAGGCTTTGTAGCTGAGGGGCGCGATCGGGGCCAAGCCCGAACAAACCCCGGCTGTAGTCGTAGACGCGAGACTGGTCTAAATCAAGCTTGCTATCTAAAATTCGAGGGGCGGGCAGGGTGAGGATAACTTGCCCATCTGAGCCCGCTTCTGGACTGGAATCTGGCCCAGAATCTGGCCTAGACTGTGGGCCAGATTCTGGCCTAGATTCTGGGCCGGGAGCGGGGGAGACCGTCACATCGGCGGCAGAGATTTCGCTCAGGTCTAATCCAGCTCGGACTTCTCCGTAGGCGATGTAGAGCAGGTTGGTTTTGCCGATGGTATAGCCGCCAAAGGTGCGATCGCTGGCCGTGGGCACCACCACTTCCATCGAAAAAACAGCGGTGGTCAGCTCGCTGGCATCTTCAATTTGCTGCACCACAACGGTACGGACATCGACCGTTTCCTGCGGCGGTGAGGGGGTTACCATCAGCTTCAGCCCCTCTAAAAAACGCGGCCCTGAGCGCCAAAAGGCGTAGCCTGCAAAGGCCCCTACCAAAAGCGCGCCACCGGTCATGGCCAGGGTCAGGTTGCGCATCAGGCCAAAGGGCGAAAAGCGCCGTGGGCTGGGTTTAGGGGGGCGCACTTTTCGCGGTGACTGCTTTTTGGGTTCTCGAACTCGCATGTGGTTTTCCCCTCGATCGCTTAGTGATTAAGTTTCCCAAAGCTTTGTGATTAGTGACTTGTGATTAGTGACTTAAGAAAGTTTTGAGTTTTGAGTGAGCGCTGATGAGCTACCATCAAGCCCAGCCGTACTCTTGAAAGAATTTAGGGAACTGATCCAACTGAATATTCTGATGATCTAGAACTTAAAATTTAGAACTTATTCTTTAAGGTCAATCAATCCTTTGCTTTTTAATCACCCACCGCATAAACATTTTCTCTAATTCGATCCACACAAACAGTAACGTACTAAACCCAAAACAGACAGCTAGCTCCTGTGCTGATAATATATTTGTACCAAAAAACTGCCTCAGCGGCTCGACATAGATTAGCATCAGCTGCAGGGTGGTGGTAATGACAACAGCCGCCAAGACAAAAGGATTTGAGACGGGATTGAGCTCAATCGCCAAGCGGCTGTGCGATCGCACCGAAATCGCATGCCCCATCTGGGCCAGACAAAGCATCGTAAACACCATGGTTTTCCAGGTGTCTGGGTTACCCAGATAGCCATCGGCGTGGGTATATCGGTAGGCCCAGAGCATCAGGGCAATGGTGATAATGGCAAAGACAATCCCCACCCGGATCATATAGAACCCTAGCCCACGGGCAAAAATGCTCTCTTTGGGATCGTAGGGATGGCGCTCCATCACATTGGGCTCGGCGGGCTCCACGGCCAGGGCCAATGCTGGGAAGCCATCTGTAACCAGGTTCATCCACAAAATCTGGAGGGGGGTGAGGGGCACATCTAAAATGGGCAGCAGCACGGGCGACAGCGCAATGGTGAGGACTTCGCCAATGTTAGACCCGAGGATGTATTTTACAAATCGGCGGATGTTGCTATAGACTACCCGGCCCTCTTCGGTGGCAGCGACAATAGAGGCAAAATTATCGTCAAGCAGCACCATGTCGCTGGCTTCTTTGCTAACGTCGGTGCCGGTGATGCCCATGGCAATGCCAATCTCGGCCTGCTTGAGGGCGGGGGCATCGTTAACGCCATCGCCGGTCATGGCCACAATCTGGTTTTGATTTTGCAAGGCCTGGACGATGCGCAGCTTGTGCTCGGGCGATACCCGCGCATAGACGCTGACGTTGAGGACAGCGGCTTCTAGTTCGGTCTGGCCCATGGCTTCTAACTCACGACCCGTCAGGGCGCGCTGCTGCGATCGCGCAATCCCCAAATCCTCAGCCAGCGCCTGGGCGGTAAGCTGATGATCGCCCGTGATCATGGCGGGGCGAATGCCAGCGGTCTGACACCGTTTGATGGCCTCTCTGACCTCGGGGCGAGGAGCATCCATCATCCCCACCATTCCTAGCCAAATCAGGTGAGATTCGACCTGGTCTATGTCAGTATCGGCGGGTACGGCTGCCAGGGTCTTATAGGCAAACCCCAAAACCCGCTGGCCTTTGCTGGCCAGCTGCT
This sequence comes from Cyanobacteria bacterium P01_A01_bin.114, assembly GCA_039815385.1. Classification (GTDB taxonomy): domain Bacteria; phylum Cyanobacteriota; class Cyanobacteriia; order Phormidesmidales; family Phormidesmidaceae; genus SIO4C1. The sequence goes on along the minus strand of JBCBZL010000067.1, from coordinate 2,632 downwards.
CGTTGGTGCGCTGAATCTGAGTTTTCAACCCAGCGGTGAGGGGCTCGACATCCGGAGAGGTCAGGGCGCGATCGCACTGTTCTAGCAAAATTTCGGGAGACCCTTTGGCAAAGACCAGACAGGCGGCCTGGCCACTGACCAGGTCGCGCCAGGGCAGCTGCTTTGATGGGTCGGCGGTGGGCCAGTCTATCACCACACTCATCCGTTTGCGCTCAGAGGAAAACGGAAAATCGAGGTGACGCTTGCACTGAAAGGTAGACGGCGTTAGCCCAGCTTTGCCCGCCAGGGTCAGCAGTGCTCCTTCGGTGGGGTCGCCCAAAATCACCCACTCACCGTGCTCTTTTTGCAGCACGGCATCGTTACACAGCAGGCAGTCTAGTAACAACAGCCCCGCTGCCGCTGACTGTAACGGATCGAGGGGAGCCGGTGGGCCGGTCTCTGCAGAAGATAGGGTCTCTGAAGCCGGTAAGGAACAAAAGTGACCCTCCGGGGCATACCCCTCATCCCCCTCGACCGCCAGCGATTGCGCCAGGGTGTGAACAGACTGCACCACCATTTTGTTTTGGGTGAGGGTGCCGGTCTTGTCTGAGCAAATTGTGGTGACCGAGCCCAGGGTTTCGACAGCAGGCAGTCTGCGGATCAGGGCGTGGCGCTTTACCATGCGCTGAGTGCCCAAGGCCAGGGTAACGGTAATCACGGCGGGCAGCCCCTCTGGCACCACCGCCACCGCCATGCTCAGCGACACCGTCAGCAAATCTTCAAAGGCGGGCCAGCCAAAGGCCAGAACGCCCCCGATTACCACCAGGGCCACCAGCACCAGCGACCCAAAGACGAGGGTGTTGCCCAGCTGCCCCATGCGCTGCTGGAGAGGCGTTGGCTCTGTTTTGACCGACTGCAGCAATCCGGCAATATGGCCTAGCTCAGTCTGCATGCCGGTGGCGGTGATCACCATCTGCCCGCGCCCGTTCACCACTTCAGTCCCCTGAAAGGCAAGGTTACTGCGATCGGCCAGATCTGTTTCAGGGGCTAAGGTTTGCTGTGCTTTTTTAGAAACGGATGTGGCTTCACCCGTCAGGGCCGATTCGCGCACCTGCAGCTGGGCCGACTCTAGCAGTCGCCCGTCGGCGGCGATCTGATCGCCCGCTTCTAGCAGCACAATGTCGCCCGGTATCAGCGCTTTAGAGGACACTTGCTGAGGTTTACCGGCTCGCACCACGGTCACATCTGGCGACGATAGCGCTTTTAAGGCTTCTAAGGCCTTTTCGGCGCGGCTTTCTTGCAGGTAGCCCAGCACCGCGTTGAGAATCACAATGGCAAAGATTGCGATCGCATCCTTAGGCACCTCGCTGGCGCGAAAGTCTAGCACCGCCGAGACAATCGCCACCGCAATCAGCATCAGCAGCATAATATTGGTGAACTGATCAATTAAGATGCGCCACCGGCTGCGCCCCCCGACCTGCTTCAGCTCATTGGGGCCGTACCGGGCCTGACGCTGCGTTACCTGCTGAGCAGACAGTCCTTGCTTGGCGTGGCTCTCTAACTGCGCCAATGCTTCATCTACGCTGAGCGCATGCCAGGGCTGTTGTTGATGGATTCCCATAGTGGGGCCTGTGAGTTAACTGACCATAGGATATCCCTATGGTGACAGATCCTCAGTCATACAGACGATAGAGAAATGGGGGCGTTGCACGCTTACAGCGACATGCTTGACAAATCTGCCTTAAAATGGGCATAAATGGCATTAGATTCAGGGCCATTGCAAGCATTGCCAAGGTTCACCCACCACCGTCATCACCTGAGTTGAGCAGATCAGAGATCTTTGCCAGAGGCCCATGGGCCTGAGGAGATCTCAGCAGCGGCAAAACTCAAGCAGAATTCAAAGCGCTGCAATCTGGGTCGGCTAAAAAACAAAATCTGGATTTGGACAGCGATCACCCGCTTCAAACCTGGCCTCTTAGGTTGGGTCATGGGAGATCAGAGTGCCAAAGAACTTGACCATGTTCCACTTTGCACATTGGCCCCCCTTAGGCCTGATCTTGCTGCTCGCCAGCCTGCCCCAAGCGGCTCACGCCGCCGTCGTGAACAATTTAGGTGGGTCAGTGCTGATCGCTCAGCTGCTGCCAGATGACACCTTGGGGGCAGAAAACTCTTTGATCACGCCCCTAGATGGACAAACCGACCGGATTGATGGAGGCGCTTTGCGGGGCAGTCGTTTGTTCCATAGTTTTGAAGCCTTTAATATAGAAACCGGACGCGGAACTTATTTTGCCAGCCCAGCCACGATTGAGACTATCTTCATGCGGGTGACGGGGAACGGGGGCTCTGAGATCGATGGCATTTTAGGGGTGTTAGGAGACGCAAATTTATTTTTAATCAATCCCAATGGGGTATCTTTTGGCCCGGCTGCTCAGTTAGATATGGGGGGCTCCCTAAGCGTCAGTACAGCCGATCGCTTTGTCCTCTCAGATGGCACTGAATTTAGCGCCACTAATCCAACAACCCTGCCGCTTTTGAGCCTCAGCGTTGCGCCAGGATTACAGTATGGTGCTGGGGATATCAACAATGCGGGTGATATAGCGGTGGATACCGGCCAGTCTTTAAGGCTGTTTGGCAATACGGTGACCCACGCGGG
>JBCBZL010000121.1:0-12866 GCA_039815385.1 Cyanobacteria bacterium P01_A01_bin.114 | reverse complement strand
TCCCCCTTCCCCCTTCGCCCTTCCCCCTTCCCCCTTAGCCTTTCCCCCTTCCCCCCTATTGTTAAAATCCCATCCAATCTTTACCCTAAAGAATGTGAAAACATCTCACGTAGAAATTCTATGATTTTGCCAGGTTCCCCCGTTAAGGTCGTCAACGCCGACGACACCTACTATGGTTTTCAAGGGCTCGTCCAGCGGATTACGGATGGTAAAGTAGCTGTCCTTTTTGAAGGGGGCAACTGGGATAAGCTGGTCACCTTTAAGGCTGCTGACCTGGAGCTGGTGAAACCGAAGCGAGGTAAGTGAGCCGATGCGCCTACCGCTGCCTCAGTTTGAGCCCCAGGCTCGGCACCCTGACCATTTTGCCGAGGTGATTGAGACTTCGACGACGGAGTTTTTGGCCCAGTGCCTAGAGCCAGATGAGCTGAGCTTTCCGGTGATGCCGCCCTTTGGCAGCTGGGTCAAGTCTTACGATGAAGAAGCCCACCATCAAATCTATGGGGTGGTTTACCATGCCACCACCAGCCCAATTGACTCGGTACACCGGGCGCGGGCTTTGGGCATGTCGCTAGACGATCTGCGCGAGCAGCAGCCTCAGATTTTTGCCATGCTCAAAACGGAGTTTCGGGTGGCGATTGTGGGCTATCGACCCATGCGCCAGCGACGGGGCCGTGGCTCTGGGGGTGCGCCTGGGAGCGGAGCTGGCAAGTGGGAGCCGACCGATCTGTGCTATCAGCATTTGCCGCCGCGTCCGCCGCAGGTGCACCAGGCGGTCTATCGCTGTGCTGCTGAGGAGGTGGTGTCCTTTACTGAGCAGCTTGATTTCTTGCGAATTTTGCTCCAGGTGAATGGTGTGCCCACGGATAGTTTGACGGCTGCTGCGATTCGGGAGGTCTATCATCTGCGCGGTCTTGACCGTGACTGGCTGGTGCAGGCGGGGCGCAGCGTCAGTGTGCTCTTAAAAGATGACTACGATCGGCTGAGGCTGATTCTCAGTCAGATTCATTCGTAGGGTTTATTTATTCATCGGGTTTATTTGTTAGAGGGGTGCGATGCAGACCACTGATTGGATTGTGGTGGGTAACGGTCTGGCCGGGGCTGTTCTTAGCTATGAGCTGGCTCGTCAGGGCCGGTCGGTTTTGCTGATTGACGAGGCCAGCCCAGACAGCGGCACCCGTTGGAGCTATGGCGGCATTGCTTACTGGTCAGGCACAGATGAAATCACCAAAACGCTTTGCCAAGCAGGCATCGAGCGCCATCGCACCCTGGCAGACGAGCTAGACAGCGACACTGAGTTTCGTGAGCTGGATTTGCTGCTGACGATTCTCAAAGATGAGGATGTGGACGCGATCGCAACCCAATATCGCCACTATGCCATCCCACCGCAGCTGATCTCTGCCCAAGCGGCCTGCGACCTAGAACCCCAGCTAGACCGCAGCGCAATTGCAGGGGCGCTCACGGTCAAACACGGTCACGTTGACCCGGTCAAGACCGTAACAGCGTTTAATCAAGCCTTTCGTCGGTTGGGGGGGCAGCACCTGATCGCAACGGCCACCGGGGTGGTGCGCATCGGCGACCGGGTGACTGGGGTGACCACGGCAGAGCAAGCCTATGCAGCGGGGCAGGTTGCGATCTCAGCTGGGGCCTATAGCCATCGCCTGCTACAGTCGGTCGGCCTGCAGGTGCCGCTGTACTACACCCATGCCGAAATTATTGAAACCCCACCGGTTGAGGCGTCTATCCAGGCGCTGGTGATGCCTGCTAACGCCCAGCGGTTTGAGATGGAAGACGAGGTCAGTCAGCCTGAAAAAGCATCCCTGTGGCAGGGGTCTCAGCAGATTGCAGGCCCCATCTTAGATACGGGCGTTATCCAGTTTCTAGACGGCTCTCTGCGGATTGGGCAAATAAGCCAGGTTCATTCCGATTTGTCGCCCGTGTCAGACCCGGCTATGGGTGAAGCTAAATTGAGAGCTGCGATCGCGGCCCAGCTGCCTGCGCTCAAGACTGTCCCAGGCCAGTGGCGACACTGCCTGGTGACCTTTAGCCGAGACGGACTGCCCCTGCTGGGGCCGCTGGCGGGTCTCGAGGGCCTTCACCTATTCTCTGGCTTCACCAGTCCGTTTGCGATGCTGATGCCCATTGCCCAGCGGTTTGTTCAATGGTTAGAGGGGCAACCTGACAGCCTAATCGAGGCAATGCAGGTAGATCGGTTTCAAAATTAGTCAAAATCGTTGAATTCTTCTCTCTGAGCGAGATTTTCAGATTGTGAAGCAATCGCTAAGTTGACACTTCAGGTTCCGAGAGATTAAATATATGAGTGTCTGTACTAAGCTAATCTTCATAGATTTGTTTGTATAGCTTTAGGGTGATTTACCAGACAGCTCATTGAGCGTAATGGCCTCCATACCAGGCTTGAGTCCCGATCAAAACGTTCCCTTGCATAGACTGGCTGGTTTCTATTGACGTTAAGCACCCTTGAAAGGACTTCATGAAGTTTAGAACAAAGCCACCGCTGCGGCGGTTATTGCGTCAGAGCGACGTTTGAGAGCCTGAACCGTAGGCCAGCACCAGTGTCAGTGTGTCCCCGCTCGCAATTTCTCAATTGCAATTTTGTAACCGTTAAACCCTCGTCTTTTGGGCAAGCATCTTTGAGGTTTGTCCAGCAGGTTTGTCCAGCGCTGAGGACGTCGGCTACCACGTTTTATCACTTAATTTATTCTGTGAAGACCTTCTGAGAGCGTTATTTCAGGGCGTTATTTCATCGGCGAATGCAGGCGCGCTAATCGCGACAAAGCGCCTGGCTCAAACAGGTTTTGAGCAACGGTTTCGGATGTAACCAACAGCAGCCCGATCGTCTGGGCGGTCTGCGACCGACTACAGACGAGGTAGTCTCCTGGGGGGTGTGGGTTGATGTGCGATCGCAAAAGGGTCATCTCCGCTATTCAAAACTATTCAGCATACGGAGCGTAAGCAACACATGGACATGAACACAATGAGTGCGGATATGATGCACGCGGACGATCCGGTCAAGATGAAAGGTCACAAGGCGATGATGGATCTCGTGCCAGAGTCTCGAGCCACCCATGTTGCCATTAAAAGTGGCTCCTGGTTTGATCCCAGCACTTGGAAGGGGGGTAAAGTCCCCGGTGATAATGCCCGCGTCATGATTGCCAAAGGGGCCAGTGTCCGCTACGACGACGAAAGCGATGCCCGCCTCAAGACGGTTCGCCTCGATGGTACCCTCACCTTTGCCCACAACAAAAACACCAAGATGGTGGTCGACACGTTCGTCGAGACCCCCGATGGCACCCTCAACATCGGCACCGCTGCAAACCCCATCCAAGCAGACAAAACCGCCCAGATTGTGATTGCCAACAACGGCAACATTGACACCAAATGGGATCCGACTCAGCTCAGTCGCGGCGTAATTACCCACGGTAAAGTCAGAATTCACGGGGCCGAGAAGGCCGATTTTCTGGCCCTGGCCAAAGACGCCATGGCTGGCGACAGCGAGCTTGTTCTGAAGAGCAACCCCACGGGTTGGCAGGTCGGCGACGAAATTGTCCTGGGCGGCACCAGCTATGGCTGGAATGGCTCTGACGAAGACAACAGCCGCTTTCGTGACGAAGTGCTGACCATTACCAAGATCAGCGGCAAGCGCGTCAGCTTTACCAACAACGATATTCAAAGCGGCGAAAACAACGTGCTGCGGTTTGACCACACTCGCCCCGATATCGCTGAAAAAGACCAGCTCAAGCTATATGTGGCCAACACCAGCCGCAATGTCATCATTGAGTCTGAAGATGGGAAAGACACCCCCACTCAGCAGCGTGGCCACGCGATGTTTATGCACAACCCTGATGTGGATATTCGCAACGCGGGCTTTTATAATCTGGGCCGCTCTGACAAAACCAAGCTGGTTGATGATGTCGGCCAAAATGTTGACGGATCCAACGGTTCTGGAAAAAATCGACGCGGTCGCTATGCGCTACACTTTCACCGCACTGGCGCAGATGATATCAATGGTCAAGCCGCGATGGCCAAGGGTAACGCCGTTGTGGGTAGCCCCGGCTGGGCGATTGTACACCACGACAGCAATGCTGTGATCGAAGACAACGTCGTTTTTGACGTGGCCGGTTCGGGCATTGTGGCCGAATCTGGCAATGAGCTAGGCTCATGGAACAACAACATCACCATTAAAACTACCGGGATTCCCTGGCAGCAAGTAGAGGGTCAGCGGGATGCGCGCAACCGTAAGTTTGACTTAGGCTTCCGAGGAGAGGGCTATTGGGTTCAGGGGGCAGCGCAGGTGGCGATGAAGGACAACGTGGCCGTGAGTGCAAACGAAACCGGCATCACTGTCTTTGGCGATACCCTCCATCCCGATGAAGATTTCCGAGATAAGGAAACCATCAAGGTCAAAAATTTGGCCCCCAACATTCGCAATAAAGTGGCGAAGCCGGGGCAAGAAGAAGTTGACGTTACCGATGTACCCCTACGTCAGCTTTCAGGCTTTGAGAGCTACAACACCAATTTTGGTATGCAAATCTGGGCTCAGATGACCAACTTCGATGGCAACCTCGAATTTAGTAGCCCCGAGCCTAAGACCGCCCACGAAGCCCGCGGTCTGATTGACGACTTTAAGCTGTGGGGCAATCGCTACGCCGGTTTGCGCGTTTCTTACAGCAGTAACCTGGACTTTAAAGACGGTCTCATCGTTGGGGATGTGGAAAATCCACGGGGGGGCGACGGCCTCTTCCACAATCACGCGACTTTTAACACGAACTACGACAACCTCACCGTCAAGGGCTTCAATGAAGGTCTCCACGTTGAGTTTTTAAATGAAGAGAAAGATTTTACCCAATCTTCTATCTCAAACAGTCGGTTTAGCGACAACACCTACAACCTGCGGAAGATTGGCGATAAAGCACCCCACATGGATCGCCCCGAAGACTTTCCCGAAGCCTTTGGGATTAAAAATACGGTCTTTGAAGCCAAAGACGGCAACAAGGGCCCGGTGGCTAAATTTACCCAGCAGGCAGCTGGGGGGCTGGCGGTTACCTTCGATGCTAGCGACTCTTACGATAGCGATCCGCTTAAGCCTGACAACAAATCGCCCAAGTATGCTATCGACAGCAAAGGCATCGCCACTTATGCCTGGGACTTTAACAACGACGGTAAGGTCGATGCGTTTGGGCGAGAGGTGACGCACCAGTTTAGTAAAGCGGGTAGCTACAAGGTCGCGCTTCAGGTGTTAGACAACCAGGGCGCTGCCAAAACCCTGTCAAAGACCGTGCAGGTGAAACCCACGGTTTACCCCAACGCTTTTAAGAATGGCAATTTTAGCGACTCTGGTAGCTTTCTAAAGAGCTGGCAAGATAACAGTCAGTGGTCTGATGAAGGCTGGTTTGCAACTGACGATGTGAGCCGTCGCAATGGCACCGCACAGCTCTCAAAGGTCGATAAGTGGGGCGCTGCCATCGGCCAGGTTGTGCAGAACAACAAGGTGCACAAAGGCAATCAAACCTTTAGCTTTAGTCTCCAAAACCTGGAGGGCAGTGATAAGCCCTGGCGTGCCAATGACATCACCGTCCAATTGTGGGGCGTCAACGGTCAGTTTGATCAAAACTACTGGGAAATGACCGGTCCAACCCAGGTGGGTGCTTTGCCCATGTCTCGCCAGCTGATTTCTGAGCAGACGTTTGGTGGAGAGGGCGGAGAGTTCTTCAACTGGAAAAACATTAGCACCGATGTGAATCTCGGTAACGGCTATCAGTTTTTGCTGTTCCAGGTCAAAACGGAATCAACGTTAGACCGAGGGGATCAGGTCGCTATCGATAATGTTTCGCTCTCGGGGGCGGCAAATTCTGTCAAGCCCACGCCGACGCCCACACCAACACCCACGCCCACGCCCACGCCCACGCCAGTGCCTTCACCGCCTGGCAAAAAAGATGGACTGGTGGCAAAACTAACGCTTGATGAAAAGACGGGGACGGTGGCCGCTGATACGTCAAATTACGGTGGCAACAACTCGGGTACGCTAACTGGGGATGCAGCCTGGGCCAAAGGCATTGACGGCGGGGCAGTCACTTTTGATGGCAACGGTGATGCGATTCGGCTTGGCAACTCCAGGGATATCAATCTTGGCAAACACAAACAGCACACTGTTTCACTGTGGTTCAAGGCTGATAAAACCAATACTGGTAAAAAGAAGCAGGTGATCTATGAGCAAGGGGGCAGCTCTCGAGGTCTTAATGTTTACCTTGATAAAGATCGCTTGTATGTCGGTGGGTGGAATCAACCCGGTGGCAAAGAGAGCAGCTGGAAAGGCACCTGGCTGAGCACCGACAAAATCTCTGCAAATAAGTGGAATCACGTCGCGCTTGTCTTGGACGGCGGCCCCACCGTTGCTGATGGAGCCCTTGAGGGATACCTCAATGGGGACTCTTTTGGCACTGGCGAGGGCTCTCGACTATGGAGCCATAAGGATGGCATTGCCCTCGGTAGCATAAGCGGGGGAACTCGTTTCCACGATGGCAAACTGCCAGGGAGCGGCCATGGGTTTGCAGGCTCAATTGATCAAGTTGCGATCTACAAAGATGCCCTGAGCGATAGCCAAATTAAGGCGCTGGCTGCGTAGCACTTTACAGCCCCCGCCAAGCAACAGCACGGGCCTGATTGGCTTGAGCAATCGGGCCCGTGCTGTTGTTTAGCTTGCACTTATCAGGGTTTTATCTTCCGCTAAAAGGTGATCTGTTTCTTCAAAGGTTTTTCTACTCTTTCATCGTCCTTTAGGAAATTATGTAACCTTTATGACTTCAGGCAATCGGTCTTCAGGCAATCGGTCTTCAGGCAGTCGGTCTTTAGGCAATCTCCTCACGGACTCTATGCAGGGTTTGCAGGCCACCTTTTACAAAGGGGCTAGACCTGTTTTTAATAAAGATAATCTGACAGCGCTGCAAGATTTTTATACGGTTTCACAGCTCGACCTTGATTGGGGTGAGCTGTCTCCCGGTGTTGATATCCCTACCGATAAATTTTCGGCGATGTTTGAGGGCAAGCTGATTGCTGACCAGACAGGGACTAAGGACTATACCTTTTACCTCAATGTTGGTCAGGATGAGGCGGTTCGGTTGTCTATCGGCAACCAGAAACTCATCGACACGTGGAATGCGCCTAAATCAGGCGAGCTCAAAGCAAGGGTGTCGCTCACAGGCGGCGAAGCAAAAGACATTCGCTTAGAGTACAAAGAAGGAAGTGGGGATGCCAGGCTAAAGCTGGAATGGGAAGCTAATGGCTTAGCCCGTGAGGTGGTTCCGACGCAAAACTTTGTGCGCCATGGGTATGGTGCCGTGGATGAGAGCGATTTACTGACGATTCGAGTGGCGACGAGGGGGAGTAATGACTTTGAGATTATCAAAAATCCGACCCAGGCTGACTATGGTGCCATTAGCAAGCATACATTTTCGAGTATTCAAGCAGCCGTAGATCAGGCAGAGGCCTTGATGAATACGGGCCAGGGGGTGAAAATCTTGATTGCCCCAGGGGAGTATCGGGTTAGCGACTACGGCGATTTTGGGATTGTGTTAGGCGATAGCCACGCGGGCAGGCCTGATCAGTTTGCTCTGAATAACCAGGGTCGCCAGGCCCCTTTGGTGATTGAGGGAGCGGGCCCAGGTGTCAAGATTTTAGGATCTCAACGATGGCAAGACGGCTGGCAGCAGGTGGGCAATGGGGTCTATAAGCATGAGTGGAAAGAGAATTGGGGGTTTGAGGTACCCCAGAATGGTAGGCCGCCCGCTGACCCGATTACCCATCGTCGCGAAGCGGTTTTTGTGAATGGCAAACGCTTAGATCCAGTGCTATTTCGGGAGGGAACTTACAACCCGTCTTCGGGAAGATACGCCTTTGGCAAAAAGATTAATCTAGCTCAAGATCTCAAACCGGGGCAGTTCACCGTTGATGAAGCCGGGGATGCGATCTACATGAAGCTACAGCCGGGAGCCACGATCAAGGACAAGATTGAGGTGGCTCATGCTGAGCAGCTATTTCGAGCGCATGAGTCTAAGAGTAATCTGGTACTGCGTAACTTAGAGTTTGCCCATGCGGCCAACCGATATGCGCGGCAGTATGCCTTTGCAGCGGTTGAGATTGGAGGGGCAGAGTGGCTGAAAAGTTTGCCGCGATCGCAAAACATCGTCATTGACAATGTGCGGGTTCATGACAATTCTGGAGCTGGGCTGCGCCTGAGAAAGTCAGACAATATTACCGTGCGCGATTCTACCTTTGAGAAGAATGGGGCTTCTGGGATCGCCGCTAAGCATTTGAACGGGATTTTGCTCAAGAATGTTGACGCCGAGTACAACAACTGGCGCGGCGATTTAGGCGACTACCGGGGCTGGTTTGTGGCAGGTATGAAAACTGCCCATACTGAAAATATTACCGCCGATAACTTTAACGCCAGCAACAACTATGCCCATGGGTACTGGTATGACCTGAATACCAAAAACACCTCATTTGCGAATAGCAAAGCAGATAACAACAAGGGCAAAGGTCTCTTTATTGAGGTCAGCGATGGGCCACACCAAGTCACCGATAGCAGCATTCGCAACAACTATGAATCGGGTGTTTTAATCAACACCAGTCCCCATGTGTTTGCGCAAGGCAATTACATTGCCAACAACGGTAGGGCGATGGCCGGAGAGATAAAAGGAAATGGCGAAATTCAGGTAGGTGCGCGCAAAGATCGAGAATCTGTGAGCCCAGAGCTGCCCGATATCGTAGACAACATCACCCTGATTGATAACATTGTCGAAAATACGAGCAGCAGTCCCCATAATGAGCTGATTGAGCAATATGCCAATTTCAATAGCCATGAGGATTTATTACGCAATCAGCTAGTCGCTAATCACAACGTCTACTGGGATAAAACGGGTGACGCTGTTTTTGAACTTCGGCATAACAAAAAAGTCGGGTTTTCTCAGTTGGATGAGCAGGGCGAGCGCTGGCTAGACGCGAGTAATCGTACCGACTTTGAAGCCGGGTCAGTTTTCGAAAGACCTAAAACAGGTAAAGCTAAACCAGCTTACAGCGGTTCATTTCAAGCGGCTCTGACGCAGGGTGAAGCTGTTGTGCTGACCCCTGACCAGCTGGCGGTTAGCGACCCTGATACCTACGCCTTTGACCTCAAATACACCCTGACCAGTGCGCCTAAGCAAGGGAGTCTGCGATTGAGGGGGGTCGCTCTAAATCAGGGCGATGCGATCAGTTTTGCTGATGTCAAACGAGGCTGGGTGAGTTACACCCACGAGGCTCGCAATCAAGCTGATGATACTTTGGGGCTGAGAGCCAGTGATGGCACCAGCGTGCTCGGGGCGAGAAATCTAGCACTGACCATTGGGGCTAAAGATAGCGCTAAACCTGTCTTTACCCCGCCCAATATCCCATCAGCGCCCAAATCTAAGCCAAAGCTTGTCAAAAATTCTAAATCAAAGCCGATTGCACAGCCGCTATCAAACAGCCGCGCACTGGTTGCCAAGCTTAGCCTAGACGAGAAGTCAGGTAAGTCGGTTGCCGATAGCTCACGCAACGGTGGTGACAATGCTGGGACTCTAGCGGGTGATGCGACATCAACCCGAGGCGTTAAAAAGGGGGCAATTGCCTTCGACGGTCGAGGGGATGCGATTCATCTTAAAAATTCTCAGGCGATCAACTTAGGTACCCACGGCGAGCGGACTATCTCACTGTGGTTTAGGGCAGATAATATTGCTCCTAAAGGGTCAACTAAAGGGTCAACGCAGATAATTTATGAAGAAGGCGCAAAGGCTCGGGGTCTGAATATGTATTTGGAGGGAGACCAGCTCTATGTGGGCGGTTGGAACAAAGCTGAAAGTGGTTGGAAAGGAACCTGGCTAAGCACGGATAAATTCTCAGCCAACCAGTGGAACCATGTGGCCCTCGTGCTGGACGGGGGTGATCGCGTCACCGACGGTGCCCTCCGAGGCTATATCAATGGTCAGAAGTTTGCCGAAGGAGAAGGTTCACAACTCTGGGAGCACTCTGGGGGGATTGGGCTAGGCAGTATCCATCGCGGCACCCGTTTGCACGACGGACAGGCCAAGGGGGGCCACGGTTTGACGGGGGCTATCGACGAGGTGATGATTTTCAACGATGCGCTGAGCGATCGCCAGATTAAATCACTGGCGACCTAAGATGCTCGCTCAAAAAAAATCGAGCAAAATCAGTACGTGCGCGCCAGCCGACTGGCTAAATAGGTATCTGCACGGATAGGCGGGTAGTGGGGTGAAAAGTCAGCGCCTGCCCCACTGCCTGCCTGATTGCCTATCTTACTGACTGGACTGGCGTTGATACAGGTGACTACCGTGTCGGGGTCAGGGTCACAGAACAAGGCAATCGAGTAGCGAGATACCTGGTGATGGGTGGGTTTAACCCGATGGGGGGTTGAGCGCAAAATGTCGTTGGTCCAACGCTGTAGCAAGTCGCCAATATTGACCAAGATGGTGTCAGGAACGGGGGGAGCTGCGAGCCAACGGCCCCGAGGAGTCTGGACTTCTAATCCGCCGATGGCCTGCTGAAACAGTAGCGTGATACTGCCGTAGTCGGTGTGCTCGCCCGCTCGCAGCTGCCCGGTCGGTAGCTGCTCAGGAGATTGGACAAGGGCCGGATAGTGAAGGCAGCGCAGGGTATGTAGCTGTTGATGCTGGTGGTGCTGGGTAAAGAAATGGGGGGGCAACGATAGCGCGATCGCAAACCCCTCAAGCACCTGCATCGCCAGCTGATTAGCCAAACTATAGAAGTCGAAAAGGGCCTGTCGAAACTCAGCCAGATGGGCGGGCCAGACCGCCAACAGATTTTGCTCGGTCTCAGTCTGAGGCACAAACCCAGGGCGCACATTCAGCGCTTCTTTGAGGTCGGGTGGCTGATTGGGATCTAAACTTTCTTGGCCAAGCCCAATGTATCCCTGGTTGCTAGAAACACTCGACCAGGCCAGTGATTGCTTAACCTCCAGCGGTGCTGCAAAAAAAATCTGGAGCTGTCCAAACAGGGCCTCAGCCTGAGACAGGAGGTCAGCGGGCACCCCTGATAGATAGAAAAAACCATGTTCTATGGCTGCTTGAGCCATTTGCTGTGCAATGGCAACCCGCCGGTCTTCTGTCGAATAATCACTTAAAAAATCACAGATATTGATAATTGCAAACTCGTTTGTCATGGCGCTGCCCTTCTGACTCATCTAGTTTAGTAGGATAGGCTGAGCTGATTTTCTGACGACTTTAATATGGCCTCAACCTCGAGTGCTCCAGTTTCTCCCGATTCGCTCCGTCCTTTGAATGGCAAAATTGCCTTGGTTACCGGGGCCACTCGAGGTCTTGGCAAAGGCATTGCCATTGGTCTGGGTGAAGCCGGGGCGACGGTCTACATGACTGGCCGCACGCTGCATCCTGCCGCTGCGGAGGCCGGAGCGACGGGGGGCGCAGCGACGGCGGCCCCAGAGACGGAGGGCAGCCTTCAAGAAACCCAGGCTGCGGTTGAGCAAGCGGGCGGGCGCTGCATTTCAGTTCAGGTTGATCACAGCGATGACACTCAGGTACAGACCCTATTTGACCAGATTGTTTCAGAGCAGGGCCATCTGGATATCTTGATCAATAACGTCTATGGCGGGGTGGGCGCGCTGAGAACCGCTAGTGGAAAGCCTTTCTGGCAGGCTGAGGCTGGCCTTTGGGATGCGTGTAACCAGGTCGGCCTGCGCAGCCACTATGTGGCCAGTCGGCTCGCAGCCCAGCTGATGACTCAGCGTCAGCAGGGGCTGATTTGCACGGTGTCTTCTTGGGGCGGGCTGATGCCGATCTTTGGGGTGGCCTACGGGGCAGGTAAAACGGCGTGCGATCGCATGGCCGCCGACATGGCCCTCGATCTCAAACCCCACAACGTCACTTCGATTTCCCTATGGCCTGGCATCGTCGGTACTGAAAACATCTCAAAATTTGCGGATGAAATGGCGGCGGAGCCAAGCCGCGATCCGCGCCTGAGCGTGATCCAAGATCGGTTTAATTGGGAAACGCCGCTGCTGACGGGTCGGGTGGTGGCTGCGATCGCACAAGATCCGCAAGTCTACCGTCGCACAGGCCGAGTCCATATCGTTGCTGAGTGGGCCAAGGCTTACGGCCTGGTTGATCAAGCTGGCAATCTGCCCGCTTCGCTGCGCTCTTTGAGATTTGTCTTGCCCGCTGGCATACCCGCCTTACGGCCCCATACTCAGTGGATTCCCGATCTCCGAGTGCCTTGGCCGCTGATACTATGGACGGCCCTGGCCGCGCCTAAGATAGCCTCACCTTGACGATGCCACGGGCCGTCGCAAGCTTCAGTGCTAGGGCTTCGCGCTACACTGAATGCACCCGTTCATAAAGTCATGCTGATGGTCGCCAATAGCCTGCGTTGGACAACCCGAGATCTTGACGCCATGCCCGACGACGGCGGCTGGAAACGCTATGAAATCATTGACGGAGAGCTGTTTGTGACCCGAGCCCCTCATATTCGCCACCAGGATGCAGGCGGCAATATTTATCTAGAACTCGCTATCTGGTCGAGGCAAACTCAGTTGGGCAAACCTTTTCAAACCCCAGGCGTGATTTTTTCCCCGACCGATGCCGTGATTCCTGATGTTGTCTGGGTTAGCTATGAACGCCTTGCCAACGGCCTGGATGAGGCAGGGCACCTGATCGTAGCCCCTGAGCTAATGGTCGAAGTTCTCTCCTCAGGTGAGCGCAACGAGCAGCGAGACAAAGAAGTCAAACTCAAACTCTATTCCCTACGAGGTGTCCAGGAGTATTGGATCGTCAGCTGGCAGC
>JBCBZL010000317.1:0-5693 GCA_039815385.1 Cyanobacteria bacterium P01_A01_bin.114 | reverse complement strand
TTCGGTTTTTGAGCGCATTTGGGTCGCCATTTTAATCAAATCTTGAATAAACTTTGGGGCAACTATAAAAATACTGCCTAAATAAATGAAACCTCCTACTGGAATACAGACTGCTAGAAGCATCTCAGCGTTTAGCGTGCCCGAAAGTAGATGCTTACAGAGAAAAATACCGGCGGTCATGGCAATACAGCCAACGGCGGGGGGTAAAAATCGCTTGAAGTAGGTGAGTGGATTGAGCTTAATCAGCTTATAAACAACCCACAGTCGCACGGGTGCAAACAGATAGCTAGCGACGAGTAGCGCGATCGCAACTGCAACAATGCCCCACTGCACTGCGATCGCAAACGCAATGAGCTGAGTGATCGTTTCTGACAACATCAGCAGAAAAGCCCACGAAGGCTTGCCCATCGCCATAATCACGGCCCCGGCAAAGTTAAAGACAGTTCTAAGTAACCCCACAAAAGCAAGCAGCTGCATCACTGGGATACTCTGCTGCCACTGTTCGCCAAATAGACCGATCACTAACTCAGGTGCCAGGATTGCCATGCCGCAAAAAGCGGGTAGCGCGGCAAAGCCAACCAGCTCCGTCGCTTTGTAAAAAGCCTGCCGCATTCTAGCTGGATCATCTTGCAGCTTCGCAAAAGTAGGCAGCACAACCTGTCTGACGGTGTCTGTTAGCAGCTGCGTCAGGGTTACAAGTAACTTATAGGCGACGCTGTAAAACCCTAGCGCACGAGACCCTAAAAAATAGCCAATTAACAAGTCATCACCCCTAACATTTAAGAACGTCAGGATGTTGAGACCCACTACGTTGATTCCAAACGCAAACAAGTCGTGAAAGTGCCGTTTAGAAACCCTAAAACCAGGACGCCAGTTGCTAATTTTCCATAGCAGGGCAGTGCCCACTAAGCTAGCCACAATTTGTTGGGCAACAATACTCCAAACCCCATAGCCAGCAATGGCCATGGTAATCGCCACGATAGACCCTACCGTCTGACCCAACAGTTGGCGGGCAGCCAGCGCCTTAAAGTCAAGTCTGCGTCGCAGGATTGCTTGTTGGGTGGTATTTAGAGAGCTGAGGATAACAAGGCAAGACATCCATTGAATAATCGGCTGTAAATCGGGCTCTTTGAAAGAAGCCGCAATGGTCTGGGCTGTCGTCAAGCCCAGAATAAACAAGACGATGCCAATGCCTAAATTGCACCAGAAAGCCGTGTCTAAGTGCTCAGGATCAAGCTCTTTCCTTTGAATGATGGCATCGGCGAACCCCTGCCCCAAAAGCGCCTGAATCAAATGGATAAAAACGGTGGCTAAGGAAACCAGCCCAAATGTTTCTGGCCCCAGATATCTAGCCAGAACCAAAAAGGTAATAAAAAAAAGAGCCTGTCTCCCCCAGTTTTGCAGTGAACTCCACAAAACCCCCTTAATAGCTTGCTGCTGTAAACTCATTTATCGATTATCCGTGCGATTGGTAGATCAGGGTTTGAGATGGGTCATCTAAGCACAGGCATATTGGGCCTGACTCTCTCGATCTTTGGCGGCGACAAAGGTGCTCACCGTGCTGATCAAGTAGTTAGTTTCTTGCATGATTTGATCTGGATTTTTGCAAAAAGCCTGGCGAGCGGCTGTAACCTGAGCCGCGAGGGCGCGAGTGTCTTTTCGGCTGAGCAGATCGGCCATATCAGCAAAGGTATCTGCCAACCGATGGAGCGCATCACATCGCGCATCTGAGAGGGTCATGATATCGGTGTAAAGCGAGACATCTTGGGTCAGTAAGCGACTGATTAAGTTAACTTCCATCCGATAGATGGGCGTTGCTAGCTCCAGTGCTCGATTGAGGTCAACTCCCTCTTTTGCTAAGAAAACCCCCAGACTCAGCGTAGAAAAGTGTCGAATCGCTTGGACTGCAATCATCATTTCATCATGTTCTTTGGCAGAACACGTAATCAATTGGCCGCCTTCGTGCTCAATGATGTCGAGCAACCAGCGAAAGGCATCATATCGGCGTCCGTGACAAACCACGACCTTCTGAGCAGCGAACGTGTGAACGCCTGGCCCAAACATCGGATGTAAACCCATAACAGGCCCTGCATGGTGGGCCAACATGGCCTCTACAACAGGTGTTTTAATACTGGCAATATCTGCGATCGCAGTGTCAGCGCTAAGATACGGCGTAATCTTAGCAATCACATCTACAGTAGCTTTAAGCGGCACACACACCAGCACCAGATCAGCATCGGCTAGCAGTTGCTGCGCGTTGTTCCAATCATCACGCTCTAGCACGGTGACATCATGCTGGGCTTGTATCAGACGCTCTTTAAAGAAACGCCCCATCATGCCATGGCCACCGACAAGTGTAACTTTGCGAGCATGCGTCTTGGTCCCTTGAGGCTGGGTATCGGGTACGGCTGCCGTACAGCCCATCACGATGGTTTGCCAGAGCGCTTCCGAAATCCCAGCCTGTTCGAGTAGCGGTTTTACCGTTTCCACCTGTGTCTCGGTGGGCAAGATATCTGCGTTTGTCAGCAGCCCGATGCGTTCTTTCATCAGCCGGATCAACTCTTGGTCGAGATTTTGCAGCTTCCTTTGAATTGACATACTATTTTCCATTGAGAGCTTTGGCTGAGTGAAAGCTGAGTGCGCATCTATCCATTCGCGACTCGAAGTACCGGACGTACTCTGCTTAGAAATTCAAGGTCACTGTATCGACTTCAGGACGCTAAACTGTGTTGAGCTTGCAAAGATACAGCTCAGCAGTTTGAAGATGCCTCTAAACTGCCAAGCTAATGCTGCGCTAGTGATTGAGCTGTGCGTTTCTCAAAGCCTGCTTAAGTTTTGGCCCCAAAACGTGCAAGCTTTCCTCTCGATACAGCAAAGATTCACCGTGATGTCCTGGGATCTCACAGACGGTGAGCATTCCGTCAATCACTTTGCCCCAGCCCATCTGAGGATCTACGTAGCAACCAGGTGGCTGCTTAGCTGCCTTGAATAGCGTCGCCGAACCCGCGTAAACATCCGGGTTATATTCCAAAAATGCCCTGACGTTGGCCTCTTGCACTTTGCGGAGATGGTCAGGGAGGGCACTGCCGCTGTTTAAGTAAAAAACGGGTACCACAAAGGCCCAGGGAGAATATCTCAAAATGGTCAGACTCAAATGATTGAGGCAGCCCTTCAAAGACCGGATCTTGGCCGACTTAGCAGCGGCTGTGCCTGGCTCTTGAGGCGGCACTTCTACCCCCTCAGAAGAGGCAGTCTCGGGTTTGGCTGGCCCAGATGACGGTCTTTGAGCTTTTGAACCTAACGAGGACTTTTTCAAAGCCTGTTGAATTCGCTGCATGGCTCGTTTGGGAAACTCTGTCGCCGCATAGGGCATCAGTGAAACCAGACGAGGGACTACCGGCAACAACTTAGGGTAGCCCGGCCCCAGCGAATCAATCATGCCTAAGAATGAAACCTCTTGCCCGGCTGCTTTGAGAAGATGAGCCATCTCAACGGCAATAGCTCCCCCAATCGAGAGACCTAAAATATAGTAAGGACCTTCCGGCTGCAGCTCGCGCATCTTCTGCACATAGACATCTGCCATGTCACGTAGCTTATCAATGGGCGTCTCGTCACTGTTTAAGCCCTGTGGTTGAATGCCGTAAATGGGCTGATCGGGATCTAAGTGAGCTACCAGCTGGCGATACATGAGAATATTGCCACCCGCCCCATGAATACAAAATAGGGGTGGCTTATCACCCTCAGGTTGAATCGTCACAATAGAAGACCAGAGCTGCTTACCCTCTGTGTCACCCAGCAACTCGGCCAGCTGCTCAACCGTTTGAGTGGTGAATAGCGTTGCCAGGGGCAAGTTTTTACCAAATACCTCGTCAATCTGAGCAAACAGTTTGGCGGCCTGCAAAGACGTGCCACCCAGTTCAAAAAAGCTGTCACGAACGCCGATCTGGGTGACGCCTAGAACCTCCTGCCAGATCTCAACCAGCTGTTTCTCAACGGCTGTTCTCGGCTCAATGGATTCAGCAGTCGATTGCTGACCAAAGCCTGAGAGTTTGGCTCGATCAGGATCGCCCTGTTCAGTTAAGGGCATATCGGCAATCTTTTGATAGGTGCAGTGGCTACGGATGTTAAACCGATCGCGCACCTCTAGCTGAGCTAAGTTGTCAGCCGACATGGCTCGAGCGCTGGTGAAATAAGCCATCAGCGTTTTGAGGGAAGCTGCTGGGGCAGCCAGATAGCGGCGCACGTTGCGCCGCTGGCTATCTAGGCCAATCCAGACTTGGGACTGCTGATGGTGCAGACACCCTAGCATTGACTGAATGGCCTGCGGCTGTGGCACAGCGTAGTAGCCTTGAATTCGAGAAAACTCTTTCATCTGGTAGCCGTGGCTCATGCCCGTGTTATCCCACATGCTCCAGGCAAAACAGAAGCTTTTTGCATGGCGCTGAGACAGAAGAAGATGAAAGGCATCTAAGAACGTGTTTGCCGACGCATAGGCACCGGCTCGACTACCGCCGAAAAAACCATTGACAGAGGAGAAGCTAATAAATGTACTTTCGGGGCGAGAGTCAAGCAATTGGGACAGTGCGATCGCACCGACTACTTTAGGATAAAGAACCGTCTCAAAACTGGCCTGAGTTTCATCCACAATCGCTTGTTCTGCAGCGACTCCCGCCAGATGCAAAATCCCATCCATGGGCTGCTGCCAGTGACCTTCCAGAGATTTGACAACCGTTTCCAGCTGATGAGCATCTCCGAGATCGACAGCTTCATATTGCACATCCCCAAGCTGGATAAGGGTCTGATAGGCTCGAATGCGATTCGCCAGAGCATTGGTCGCTCCCTCGCTGTCTGCATCGTTGAGATAGCGTTCCCAGGTTTGCTGATCTGGGAGGGCGGTGCGACCCAACAGGAGCAGCTTGGCATCAAAGGTCTCTAATAGGTACTGTGCGATCTCAACCCCAACGCCGCCCAGACCGCCACTGAGCACATAGAAGCCTCCCGATTTGAAAGCCCCTTGCTGAGCAGACACATTTTGTTGAGAACTGTCTTGCCAGTTAACCTGCTCAAACCGAGGTACCCAACGTTTGCCATCACGATAGACCACCTCTCGTTCAAACTGGCTCACCAGCAGCTCACGCTCAAGCCAGCTAGCCTGCTCCACAGCCGAAGCTTCAGGCAGATCCACATGTCGGCAATCTAGCCAGTCAAATTCTTGAGCAGCGGTTTTGATCAGGCCTAAGACTGCTGCCTTTTGGGCCACAATGGGATCGCCATCCATCACACTTTGAACCGCATTACCGCCGATCAGGCACCGTACAGACTGCGGACTATTTTGTTCTGCTTCCAGCGCTTGGATTAGGAACAAGACGCTGTACAGCCAGGGAATCATTTGGTTGTCATCCACCGCTGGCGATAGCGGCTCTAACGCCCAGAGATGTAGAACTTGCTGAATCGGTCCTTGGGTTTCGACGACAGAGCGTACCAACTGGCGATAGTCTTCAGGGTCGGCGGGGTTGATCTGATAGCACCGATCAGAAACCTGCTGAAAGTGAGTTCCTGGCTTAATACTGGTGTAGTCATAATCCTGGGACAAGGTCTCAGATAGCTGCGCGCCTGTCCCCAGTTCATCTTGAAAAATCAGCGTCGGACCAGACTGAGTCTGCACAGTCACCGTTGCTTGCTTGGGCTGCCAG